>JBEKNW010000051.1:0-24003 GCA_049522435.1 Xanthobacteraceae bacterium | reverse complement strand
GCTTGGCAGGACCATCGAAACAAGCATCACGCCAAGGCCGATTGGCAATTCACGACAGATCATGCCCGCGTCAAGCTCAAGAGGCTCTACCCCTCATTTTGAGTGACTCGGGCGACTAGTGGAGCATGATCTTTTCGGAAAACCGGATGCCATTCCGGATCAAGTCCGGGGCAGGCTTTTTCCGGAGCATGCTCTAGGCCGCGAGATGGCGAAGGACATACTGCAATATGCCGCCGTTCCTGTAGTAATCGAGCTCGTCGACCGTATCGATGCGGCAGGTCAGGGGAACGCGCTTGAGGCCGCCGTCGGCCGCGATGATCTCGGCAATGAGCCGCTGGTGCGGCTTGAGATCGCCGTGCAGGCCGCGGATGGTCACCTGCTCGTCGCCATTCAGTCCGAGCGTCTGCCAGGACGTACCCTCCTCGAACACCAGCGGCACCACGCCCATGCCGACCAGATTGGAGCGGTGGATGCGTTCGAACGACTGCGCGATGACGGCGCGCACGCCAAGCAGGATCGTGCCCTTTGCGGCCCAGTCGCGTGAGGAGCCGGTGCCGTATTCCTTGCCGGCGAACACGACCAGCGGCACGTTCTCGCTCTTGTAGCGCATCGCCGCGTCGTAGATCGTCATGCGCTGGCGTGAGGGATAATGGATCGTGTAGCCACCCTCGATGCCGGGCACCATCTGGTTCTTGAGGCGGATATTGGCGAAGGTGCCACGCATCATCACCTCGTGATTGCCGCGTCGCGTGCCGTACTGGTTGAAATCGATCGGCTTGACCTTGTGGTCGGTCAGGTACTTGCCGGCCGGCGAGTCGACCTTGATCGAACCCGCAGGCGAGATGTGGTCGGTGGTGATGGAATCGAGGAACAAACCGAGGATGCGCGCATCGATGATGTCTGCCGGCGCCTCGGGCCGGCGCGACATGGCCGAGAAATAGGGCGGGTTCTGCACATAGGTCGATTTGCGGTCCCAGGGGAATGTCAGCGCGCCCTGGACGCTGATTTTGCGCCAGTTCGCATCGCCCTTGAACACGTCGCCGTATTTGCGCGTGAACATCTGTTTGTTGATGTTCTTGCGGATGAATTCATTGACCTCTCGACTCGACGGCCAGATGTCCCGCAGATAGACTTTGCGGCCCTTCTGGTCGGTTCCGAGCGGAGTCCTGCCGATGTCGACCTGCATCGAGCCGGCGATCGCGTAGGCGACGACAAGCGGCGGCGAAGCCAGATAATTGGCGCGCACGTCGGCGTTGACGCGGCCCTCGAAGTTGCGATTGCCGGAGAGCACCGCGGCGGCGATGAGATCGTTGTCGTTGACGGCCTTGGAAATTTCCGGCGGCAACGGGCCCGAATTGCCGATACAGGTGGTGCAACCGAAGCCGACGAGATTGAAGCCGAGCGCATCCAGGTCCTTCTGCAGGCCTGATTTGGCGAGATATTCGCCCACCACCTGCGAGCCGGGCGCGAGCGAGGTCTTCACCCAGGGCTTGACCGAAAGCCCCTTCGCCACCGCCTTGCGGGCGAGAAGCCCCGCCGCCATCATCACGCTCGGGTTCGACGTGTTGGTGCAGGACGTGATCGCGGCGATCACCACGTCGCCATGGCCAAGCGTGTGTGCGCGCCCTTCGACCGGAACACGTTTGTCCAACTCGGCCGCCTTGCCGAATTCCTTGTCCATGGCTACCGCAAAGCTGCTCTTGACCTCTTTGAGCGGCACGCGGTCTTGCGGACGCTTGGGCCCGGCGAGCGAGGGCTCGACCGAGGACAGTTCGAGCTTGAGCACGTCGGTGAGGAACGGATCCGGCGTCGCCTTGGTGTGGTACATGCCCTGCGCCTTGGCATAGGCGAGGACGAGCGCCACCCGCTCCGCCGGACGGCCGGTATCGCGCAGATAGCGGATGGTGTCGTCGTCGATCGGAAAGAAGCCGCAGGTTGCGCCGTATTCCGGCGCCATATTGCCGAGCGTGGCGCGGTCTGCGATCGACAGACTGGCCAGGCCCGGACCGAAATATTCGACGAACTTGCCGACCACCCCGCGCTTGCGCAGCATCTGCGTGACGGTGAGGACGAGATCGGTGGCGGTGACGCCTTCCTTCAGCTTGCCGTTGAAGCGCACCCCGATCACTTCCGGCAGCAGCATCGAATAGGGCTGGCCGAGCATCGCGGCTTCGGCCTCGATGCCGCCCACGCCCCAGCCGAGGACGGAGAGCCCGTTCACCATGGTCGTGTGCGAATCGGTGCCCACCAGCGTGTCCGGATAGGCGAGCTCGGTGGCGACCACCTTGTCCGCGAACTTGACCTTCGTCTTCGCCGTCCAAACGGTGTGGGAGAGATATTCGAGGTTGACCTGGTGGCAGATGCCGGTACCGGGCGGCACCACGCGGAAATCCTCGAATGAGCGCTGCGCCCATTTGAGAAACCGGTAGCGCTCCTGATTTTGCTTGTACTCCTCCTCGACGTTCTTTTTGAACGCGGTGTTGTCGCCGAAAAAGTTGACCACGACCGAATGATCGATGACAAGGTCGACCGGCACCAGCGGGTTGATCTTTTCTGGATCGCCGCCGAGCATCTTCATGGCGTCGCGCATGGCGGCGAGATCGACCACCGCGGGGACGCCGGTGAAATCCTGCATCAATACGCGCGCCGGCCGGAAGGCGAGTTCGTGCTCGGAGGTCTTGGTCTTGAGCCATTGCGAGACCGCCTGGATGTCCTCCTTGGTGACCGAGCGGCCGTCCTCATTGCGCAGCAAATTCTCGAGCAGGACCTTGAGCGAAAAAGGCAGCCGTGAAATTCCCTTCAAACCGTTTTTTTCCGCCGCCGGAAGGCTATAGAAGGCGTAGGTCTTGGAGCCGACCTTGAGCGGCCGCAGGCACTTGAAGCTATCGAGCGAATTCATGACCATTTTCCCATCCTACCGGCCTGCCCCGCCGGCGCAGATTGCAGGTAATTTATTGCCGGAACAGGCGCCAACGGACCGTTGGTGGCCGGACACGGCAGGCGTCGCCAACGCGCCGTTGTCCGACGCTTCGGCTTATAAGGTCTTTTCAATGCTTGCGCCACATCGGCAAGAAATGGTCGATAACACACCGGGAATTGCTCGATCATTCGCGATACGCAAGCGGGCCGGTGCGGCTCTGACCCTTCGCGCAGGACGTCATTGATGCGGCTTTCCGCCTCTGATCTGGCCTGCGCACGCGGCGGACGTGACGTTTTCGCCGGCGTGAGCTTTTCCATCGCTTCCGGCGAGGCTTTGATCATCAGCGGCCGCAACGGCGCGGGAAAATCATCCCTCCTGCGCATGATGGTCGGGCTGGTGCGCATCGCCCACGGCCGGCTCGCTTTGGAGGGGGGCGACCCGGAATTGACCGTGGGCGAGCAGGCCCATTATCTCGGTCACCAGGACGCGCAGAAGCCCTCGCTCTCGGTGGCCGAAAATCTGCGATTCTGGTCGGGTTTTCTTGGCGCGGGCGCCGCGGATATCGGCGAGCCGCTTGCGGCGGTCGGGCTCGACGCGCTCGCCGACCTGCCGGCTGCCTATCTTTCCGCCGGGCAGCGCCGCCGCCTGTCGATCGCCCGCCTCCTCGCCGTCAAGCGCCCGATCTGGCTGCTCGACGAGCCTACCAGCACGCTCGACGCCGCGGCCCAGCTGCGCCTGAGCGAACTCATGCGGGCGCATCTTGCCAGCGGCGGCCTTATCCTTGCCGCAACCCACGGCACGCTCGGGCTCAATGGCGCGCAAGAGCTGCGGTTGGGAGAAGTGAAATGAGCGCCCTTACGGCCGTCCTCATCCGCGACATGCGCATTGCCGTGCGCGTCGGCGGCGGCGCGCTGATAGGGGTGTTGTTCTTCCTGGTCGTGGTCACGCTCACACCCTTCGCGCTCGGACCGGACCTCGCGCTGCTTACGCGGATCGGCCCGGCGATCCTCTGGCTGGCGGCGCTGCTCGCGAGCTTGCTCGCGCTCGACCGAATGTTTGCGGCCGATCACGAGGACGGCTCGCTCGATCTCATCCTCATGGGCCGCGCACCGCTCGAGCTTGTGGTTGCGGTCAAGGGTCTCGCCCATTGGCTCACCACCGGCTTGCCGCTGATCATTGCCGCGCCGCTCATCGGGCTCTTTCTCAACCTCGATGCGCGGGCGGCCGCCGCTTTGGTGCTGACGCTCTTTGTCGGCACGCCGGCGCTGACCTTCATCGGCCTGATCGGCGCCGCCATTGCAGTGACACTGCGTCGCGGGGGACTGCTGCTCGCCGTGCTCGTATTGCCGCTGACGGTTCCGGTCCTCATCTTCGGCGTTGCCGCGGCGAATGCGGCCGTCGCCGGGCCGGTGCCGTTCGGAGCTCCGTTTACGATCCTCTGCGCGCTGACGCTCGCCAGCGTAGTGGTGGGGCCGTTCGCGGCCGCGGCTGCGCTGCGGCAAGAAATGGAGTAGTCATGCAATGGAATAGCCGTAATGAAATGGTCATGACGCTCATGGGAAATCGAAATTCACCGCCGTCGCCAGGGATTGTGCCGGCGCGGCCATTTGGACTAGGAAGCTGCCGATGGCCATCGCCGATCTCGCCAACCCGTCGCGTTTTCTGAGATTTGCCAACCGCACGATCCCGTGGCTCGGGGGCGTGACGGTGGTCGCCTTCGCGTTCGGGATCAATCAGGCGATGGTCGCTCCGGACGATTATCAGCAGGGCGCCACCGTCAAGATCATGTTTCTCCATGTGCCGGGCGCCTTGCTCGGCACGCTGGGCTGGGGGGTGATGACGATTGCCGCGCTGGGCACGCTGGTTTGGCGCCACCCGCTCGCCGATGTCACGGCCAAGGCGGCGGCGCCGATCGGCGCCGCCTTCACGCTTCTTTGCCTGGTCACGGGTTCGCTGTGGGGACGCCCGATGTGGGGAACCTACTGGGTCTGGGATGCTCGGCTTACGTCGGTGCTTATCCTGTTCCTGCTCTATCTCGGCGTTATCGCGCTGTGGCGCACGGTCGAGGATCCCTCGCGCGCCGCGCGCGCCGCGGCGATCCTCACGCTCGTCGGCGCGATCGATCTGCCGATCATCAAGTTCTCCGTCGATTGGTGGAACACTCTGCACCAGCCGGCCTCGGTGTTTCGCTTCGGCGCCCCGACGATCGATCCGTCGATCCTCATTCCGCTCTTCATCATGACGGTGGCGTTTACGCTCGCCTTTGCCACGCTGCTGCTCGCCGCGATGCGCAACGAAATCTTGCGCCGTCGCGTACGGACGCTGCGGCTGATGCAGGCGAGCGCTGCGAGCTGACCCATGGAAGCGACGAACCACATGGCCTTCATCGTGGCCGCCTATGCCGCCGCCGTCGCGGTCGTCGGCGGTTTGACCGCGTGGGTGATGCTCGACTACCGCGCGCAACGGCGCAAGCTCGCCGATCTTGAGATGCGGGGCGTGACGCGCCGCTCGGCGCCGATGCGCCGCTCCGAGCCGACGATGGAAAAGGAAGAAGCGTGACCGCGGCAGTGAAGGACGGCATGAACCGGCGCCGCGTGATCGTGCTGGCGCCGCTGTTGATTTTCCTCGGGCTGGTCTTGCTGTTCCTGATCCGCCTCTACGCCGGAGATCCCTCGCAAATTCCCTCGGCGCTTATCGGCCATCCGGCGCCGCAAACAAACTTGCCGCCCGTCGCCGGGCTCGATCGCAACGGCGCGCCTGTTCCCGGCATCGACGCGGCGCACTTCAAGGGCGCGGTGACGGTGGTGAATGTATGGGCGTCGTGGTGCGTGCCGTGCCACGACGAGGCGCCGCTGCTCATGCAGCTCGCGCGGGACAGCCGCCTGCGCCTCATCGGCATCAACTACAAGGACGAGCCGGAGAACGCGCGGCGCTTTCTCGGCCGCTACGGCAACCCGTTCGCCGCGGCGGGCGCCGATCTGAACGGCCGCGCCGCGATCGAATGGGGCGTCTATGGCGTGCCGGAAACTTTTGTGGTCGGCCGCGACGCCCGCATCGCCTACAAATTGGTGGGACCGATCACCGCCGACAATGTCGACACGGTGCTCAAGCCCGAGATCGAGAAGGCGTTGGCGGCAGGATCGTGACCGTCATTCCGGGGCCGAGCCAACGGGTCCGGCCCGAAGTGGCCGGCCCGATGACAGCCTCCGCGAGGAGCCCGGAATCCATAGCCCCGCCTGTGAATATGGATTCCGGACTCGCCGCTTCGCGTCGATCCGGAATGACGGGCCATATTACTCCTCCGGCTCGGCCGCGTATTTCTTCAGCAGCGGAAATTGCAGTGCGCCGAACAGGAAGGTGAGCGGCAGAAAGCCGAAAACCTTGAAATCCACCCAGACGTCCGTCGAAGTGTTGCGCCAGACGATCTCGTTGAGCACAGCGAGCGCGAAAAAGAAAAGCGCCCAGCGCAGCGTCAATTTGCGCCATCCTTCTGCGGTGAGGTGGAAGAGCGAATCGAACACCACGCCCAAGAACGACTTGCCGAAAAAAAGTCCGCCGAGCAGCACCGCGCCGAACAGCGCATAGAGAATCGTCGGCTTGATCTTGATGAACGTATCGTTGTGCAGAATGAGCGTCAGTCCGCCGAAGACGAGCACGATGATCGCGGTGACCACCGGCATGATCGGAAGTTGGCGCGTGAGTACATAGGAGGCCGCCAGCGCCGCGATCACCGCGACCATGAACGTGGCCGTGGCGACGAAAATCCCGTAGCGGGAATTGGCGAAGAAGAATAGGACCAGCGGCCCGAGGTCGAAAGCGAGCTTGAGGAGCGGATTAAGCTGCGGTTTTGTCGTTGCGGTCATGTTGGGGCCGGTGTGTAGCGCGGCTTGGCCGCGCGCTCAATCAGGTATCGATCCCGGCAATCGCGCGCGCAAAATCGTACGCCGAGAACGGCGCCAGATCGTCGACGCTCTCGCCGACGCCGATAAAATGCACCGGGACCTTAAACTTCGCCGCGATGGCGACGAGGATGCCGCCGCGCGCGGTACCGTCGAGCTTGGTCATGACGAGGCCGGTGACGCCCACGAGTTTGCGGAAAATCTCGACCTGCGAGAGGGCGTTCTGCCCGACGGTGGCATCGAGCACGAGGAGCACCGCGTGCGGCGCGGAAGGGTCGATCTTCTTGATCACGCGCACGATCTTTTGCAGCTCGTCCATCAATTCGGTGCGGTTCTGCAGGCGGCCGGCGGTATCGACGAGCAGCACATCGACGCTGCGCTCTTTCGCCGCGCGCAGCGCATCGAAGACGAGGCCGGCCGCATCCGCGCCCGCTTCGCGCGCGAAAAAGGCCGCGCCGGTGCGCTCGCCCCAGATCTTGAGCTGATCGACGGCGGCGGCGCGGAACGTATCGCCGGCTGCCAGCATCACCGTGCTGCCTTCGGCGCGGAGCTTTGCCGCGAGCTTGCCGATGGTCGTCGTCTTGCCGGAGCCGTTGACGCCGACGACGAGGATGACGAACGGCTTTTTCGCCGCATCGATCACCAGCGGCTGCGCGACCGGCGCCAGTACCTTCTCGATCTCCGCCGCCATCACCGCCTTGACCTCGGCCGGCGAAATCCCCGCTTCATAGCGGCTGCCGCCGAGCGCGGCGGCGATGCGGCCGGCCGTGTCGAGACCGAGATCGGCGCGGATCAGCACGTCCTCGATCTCCGCAATCGTTGCGGCATCGAGCTTGCGCTTGACAACGAGATCGGAGATGGCGCCGCCGAGCGCCGAGGAGGTCTTCCTGAGCCCGCCGGTGAGGCGCTGCCACCAATTGCCCTTCGCGTTGTCGTTCATTTCAGTAACGCTGTCGCTGTTGTGGCGCCCGTGTTAGCGGTTTCGTCAAGGTAGGCAACCATGACCCCGGAACAGATGGTGTCGCGCCTTCTTTATCGCGACGGGCTGATGCTGGTGATCGACAAGCCGGCTGGGCTCGCCGTCCACCGCGGCCCCAAAAAAGGCGGCGAAATCCTGGAAGATCATTTCGACGCCCTGCGCTTCGGACTGCCGCGCGCGCCGGCGCTGGCGCATCGGCTCGACCGCGACACCTCCGGATGCTTCGTCCTCGGCCGCCATCGCAAGGCGCTCGCCCAGCTCGGCCGGCTGTTCAAGAATGGCGCCATCGACAAGACCTATTGGGCCGTCGTCGAAGGCGCGCCGGACGCCGACGAGGGCATCATCGAGCTTCCGCTCGGCCGCCTCGACGCGACGCGCGGCTGGTGGATGAAGCACGATCCCGCAGGCCAGCCGGCGGTGACCAAGTGGAAGGTGATGGGGCGCTATTCCCCTCCCCAGCCGAACTCGGGTGTGCCCGAGTTCGGCCAATCTCAAAGTGACCGAAGTCGGAAACATCCGACTTCGGTTGGGGAGGGGTTAGGGGTGGGGGTCGGGAGGACGTTCACTCCCGTCAACGCCTCGCGCCACCTCCCGACCCCCCACCCTACCCTCCCCCACAAGGGGGGAGGGAAATTGACCTGGCTCTCGCTCGAACCGCTGACCGGCCGTACGCACCAGCTCCGGGTCCATTGCGCTGAAATGGGCTGCCCGATCCTGGGCGATGCGATCTACGGTACAGCGCCACGCACCGGCGGCCCGATGCTACATCTGCATGCGCGCGAGATCATCGTCCCCCTCTACAAGAACCGCACGCCAATCCGCGTCACCGCGCCAGCGCCGTCGCACATGCGCGCCGCCTTGGCGCAATGCGGATGGGAAGCTGACCGTGATGAAGCGAGGACGGCGGAACCTCAGCCGTCATTCCGCGGCCCGAGCGAAGCGCGAGCCCCGGAATGACGGTGCGGTCAAGCCGCCAGCAATTGCCTGCCGTCGTGCGCGGCGATCCTCACGTCGAGGATCGCGCCCGGTGCGCCCGGCGTCGCGAGCAAGACCTGCGTGAACTGCTCGGTACGGCCGTGCTCGCGCGATTCGGTCAACACCCGCCGTATGGCGCCAACCTCGGCGTCGAGATGCCGCCGCAAAGCAATCGCACCCCGCGCGCGTAAACGCCGCGCGCGCTCCTTGACGATCTGGCGCGAAAGCTGCGGCATGCGCGCCGCCGGCGTGCCCGGCCGCGCCGAGAATGGAAAGACATGCAGGTGCGTCAATCCGCATTCCTCGATGAGGTCGAGCGAGCGCTGGAAGCTCTCTTCGGTCTCGGTCGGGAAGCCGGCGATGATGTCGGCGCCGAACACCATGTCCGGCCGCAACCGGCGCAATGCGTCGCAGAATGTGATGGCATCCTCACGGGAATGCCGGCGCTTCATGCGCTTGAGGATGAGGTCGTCGCCCGCCTGCAGCGACAGGTGCAGATGCGGCATCAGCCGCTCGTGCTGCGCGAAGGCGTCGATGAGGTCGCGGTCGGCCTCCACCGAATCGATCGATGACAGGCGCAGCCGCTTGAGCTCCGGCACGTGCTTGAGGATTTGCTTGACCAGCGTGCCGAGCTTCGGCGCGCCCGCCAGATCCGCGCCGTAGCTCGTGATGTCGACGCCGGTGAGCACGACCTCGTAATAGCCGTTGGCGACGAGGCGCCGCACATCCGCGACCACCGCGCCCATTGCCACCGAGCGTGAATTGCCGCGGCCATAGGGAATAATGCAGAAGCTGCAGCGGTGGTCGCAGCCGTTCTGCACCTGGACGAAGGCGCGCGTGCGGCCGGAAAAACCCTCGATCAGGTGCGCGGCGGTCTCCCTGACCGCCATGATGTCGTTGACGATCGCCTTTGGCGCATTGGCGAGGCCGAAAGCGGCGCGCGCCTGCACCCACGCCGCGGCGCTGAGCTTCTCCGCATTGCCGAGGACGCGATCGGCCTCGACCATGGCGACAAATGTCTGCGGCTCGGTCTGCGCCGCACAGCCGGTGACGACGATCTTCGCCTGTGGGCGCTCCCGCCGCAACGCGCGGATCGTTTGCCGCGCCTGGCGCACCGCCTCCGCCGTGACGGCGCAGGTATTGACCACCACCGTGTCGCTTAAGCCGGCGCGCTCCGCTTCGCGGCGGATCACTTCCGACTCGGCGGCATTGAGTCGGCAGCCGAAGGTGACGACATCGACGCTCATCGGGTCACGCCGCCCCCGCATCGGCGAACAGCGCGGCATCGAAACGGCCATCGAAGCGGCCTCTGTGCTCGTATTCGACCGGCCCGGTCATCAACACGTGGTCGTCGGCCTCGCGCCATTCGATCGCGAGGTCGCCACCGGGCAGGCTGACTGTCACCTTGCGGCCGGTGCGGCCGAGCCGCGCCGCGGCGACCGCGGCGGCGCAGGCCGCCGAGCCGCACGCTTGGGTGAGGCCGGCGCCGCGCTCCCAGGTGCGGATCACCAAATGGTCGCGCGACGGCGTAGCGGCCAGCGTGATGTTGGCGCGTTCTGGAAACAGCGGATGGCGTTCGAGGAGCGGGCCGATCTTGGGCAGATCGTAGGCCTCCACATCCGCGACCCAAAAGATCGCGTGCGGATTGCCCATGCTCACGGCGGACGGAGAATGCAGGACCGGCGCGCCCCGTGGCCCGATCTCGAGTTCGATCGCGCGCGTATCGGCCATTTCCTCCGCCAGCGGAATCTGGTCCCAGCGAAAGCGCGGCACGCCCATGTCAACCGTGAACAGCCCATCGCCGGCGCGCCAGCAGGAGATAAGGCCCGCCGGCGTTTCGAAATCGAGCGCCGCCTTGCCGGTCTCCGCACTCAGGAGCGAGGCCACGCAGCGCATGCCGTTGCCGCAGGCACCCGCCTCCGACCCGTCATTGTTGTAGATGCGGATCGCAGCGTCGGTCGATCCGCGCGCCGGATAAAGCGCCATGAGCTGGTCATAAAACTCTTGCCGCGCGGCTGCGCGCGCCTCGGCCGGGCCGATCGGGCTCGGCGTGCGCCGCAGATCGACGACCACGATCTCGTTGCCAAGACCGTTCATCTTCACAAACTCCCTGCCCGCCAGCGCGCTCATGATAAAGCCCGAATGTGCGGGACTTATATGAGGACTCGGCTATCGTGCGCCAGTAGCATCATGGGCGTAGGATGGGCGATTGGGGAGCGGCGGCCGCCTGCTTGCGTGCTAAAATCCAATCGGGGACGAAGAGATCAGGACACGACGGCGCCGACCAGGAGCGCCCGTCTGCATATGGGAGAGTCTGATGTTCCTCCGCTTTGCGCTCTCAATCGGTGTGGCGGCCGCAATCGTCGCTACTGCCGAGCCGCAGCCGTCTTGGGCGCAAACGCCGGCGCCACCGGCCGCCGCCACCAAGCCCGACGCCGCGCCGGCCGGCCCCGCCGCCCCCGCCGCGCCAGCGCAAAGAGGTACCGCCGAGCCGAGCGATCCGTTCGGCGAGGACACGACGCTTGCCGCGCAGCCGATCGTGTACTTGAAGGGCACGGGCACCTGGGACAACGCTTTCGAGACGATCACCAACTCATTCAAGACGCTCAAAGCCTATATCGACAAGGAGGGCCTCAAGGCCGACGGCCCGGTGATGACGATCTTTACCTCGACCGACGATACCGGCTTCCAGTTCGAGGCCGCCATCCCGGTTGCCGAGCCGCCGAAAAATCCGCCGCATGGCGACATTGCGGTCGGCACATCGCCGCAGGGTCACGCGCTCAAATTCGTCCATCGCGGCTCGTATGACGGATTGGACAATACTTATGAAGCGATCACCAACTATCTCGACGAGAAGCGGCTCGAGGCCAAGGACCTGTTCATCGAGCAATATGTGACCGACCCGCTGTCCACCAGCGAGGACCACCTGGTCGTCAATGTGTTCGTCTTGATCAAATGAAGTCTTGATCAAATGAAGTCTTGGTCAAATGAAGTGAGCCGCGGTTGACAGGGCGCGGCGCGCTCCCTACGTTGCGGTCGCTCTCGCAAGAGACTGAAAGTTGTGACCGCCGACCGGCCCGAGAGGCCGGAGGTCCCCGCCCGACAGCGCACTGCGCCCTCGGGCGTAAAGGTGTTTTCTCCCTCTCCCCAACGGGGAGAGGGTCGGGGTGAGGGGGTGCCGAGCTATCAATCTGGCTCCGAACCCCCTCACCCGGCCGTTTCGCGGCCGACCTCTCCGCTCCGAGGCGAGGTGAAGGAAAAGGACAACGATGTTCGACAGTCTTTCCGAACGGTTGAATGCGGTCCTCGATCGCCTGACCCGGCGCGGCGCGTTGTCGGAGGCGGAGGTCGAGGCCGCGCTGCATGAGGTGCGGCGTGCGCTGATCGAAGCCGATGTCGCGCTCGACGTCGCCCGCGCCTTCACCGAGGAGGTGAAGAAGCGCGCAGTCGGGGTCGAGGTCATCAAGTCGGTCACGCCCGGGCAGATGGTCGTGAAGATCGTGCACGATCAGCTGGTCGAGACCTTGGGGTCGAATGCGCAGCCGATCGACCTCAACGCGCCCGCCCCCGTCGCCATCATGATGGTGGGCCTGCAGGGCTCTGGCAAAACCACGACCACCGCGAAAGTTGGCAAGCGCCTCGCCGAGACGACCAAGCGCAAAGTGTTGATGGCCTCCCTCGACACGCGCCGGCCGGCGGCCATGGAACAGCTTGCCGTGCTCGGCCGGCAGGTCGGCGTCGACACGCTACCGATCGTCGCCGGGCAGAGGCCGGTGCAGATCGCGACGCGCGCGCTGCAGGCGGCCCGGCTCGGCGGCTACGACGTGGTGCTCCTTGATACCGCCGGCCGCCTCACCCTCGATGAGGCGATGATGAACGAGGCGTCGGAGGTGCGCCGCGCCGCCTCTCCGCACGAGGTCCTGTTGGTCGCCGACGCGCTGACCGGGCAGGATGCCGTCAATCTTGCGCGTTCGTTCGACCAGCGCGTCGGCCTCACCGGCATCGTGCTCACGCGGATCGACGGCGACGGCCGCGGCGGCGCCGCGCTGTCGATGCGCGCGGTGACCGGCAAGCCGATCAAGCTCATCGGCACCGGGGAGAAGCTCGACGCCATCGAGGATTTCCATCCCGCGCGCATCGCCGACCGCATCCTCGGCATGGGCGACATTGTCTCGCTGGTGGAGAAGGCGGCGACGACGATCGACGCCGAGAAGGCGGCGCGCGTCGCCGAGAAGATGCGCAAAGGCGCTTTCGATCTCGCCGATTTGCGCGAGCAACTCGCGCAGATGCAGCATATGGGCGGCATGAGCGGGCTGATGGCGATGTTGCCGGGGATCGCGAAAATGAAAAACCAGCTCGCCGAGCGCAATCTCGACGAGAAGGTGCTCAAGCGGCAGATGGCGATCATCGATTCGATGACGCCGCGGGAGCGGCGCAATCCCGACGTGCTCAAGGCGAGCCGCAAGCGGCGCATCGCCGCCGGCTCCGGCACCAAACCGGAGGACATCAACCGCCTCATCAAAATGCACCGCACCATGGCCGATGTGATGAAGGCGATGGGCGGCGCCAAGCGCGGGCCGATGGCCGGCTTCGCCAACATGCTCGGCTTCGGCGGCGGCATGCCGAGCCCGGAACAACTGGCCAAGCTCGCCGAGAAAATGCCGGGCGGCCTGGCGGCTGGAATACCGGGTGCCGGCGGCTTGCCGCCGTCCATGCCCGGGCTGCCCGGCTTGCCGGGGCTGCCGCCGAATTTTCCCGGGCTGTCAGGCGGTTTGCCGAAGCTCCCAGGCGGATTTCCCAGCCTTCCCGGATTGGGGAAGAAGAAGTGATAACCACCGCAGCAACCGCGATCCGTCATCCTGAGGTGCGAGCGAAGCGAGCCTCGAAGAATGGACGGCCAACCGAAATCGGACTTACCGATTTCGGGATGTTATGTGCCAAGTCGGCAACAGCCGACTTGGTCGCCGTCGCCCTTCGAGGGCCGCTTCACGGCCACCTCAGGGTGACGGATCAAGGTTCCAATGATTCAAGAACGAAAGGAAACTGAATGCTGACGATCCGCATGGCACGCGCCGGAACCAAGAAGCGGCCGGTCTATCACATCGTGGTCGCAGACAGCCGCGCGCCGCGCGACGGACGCTTCATCGAGCGCCTCGGCTATTTCAATCCGCTGCTGCCCAAGGAGAGGACAGATCGGCTGAAGCTTGATCTGGAAAAGGTCAAGGCCTGGATGGCCAAGGGCGCGCAGCCTTCGGACCGCGTGATGCGTTTCCTCGACGCCGCCGGAGTATTGCAGCGTCGAAAGCGCAACAATCCGGAGAAGGCGGTCCCGCGCAAGGAGCGCAAGGCGAAGGAAGAAGCGGCCAAAGCCGCAGCAGCGGCCGCCCCGGCGGCGGCGCCGGCCGCCGGCGCGACGCCGCCAGCTGCCTAGCAGGCGCGAGCGATGGTGGGCGGCGCGCGCATCTGCCTTGGGCAAATTGGCGCCGCACATGGCGTGGGCGGGGAGGTCCGCCTGCGCTCCTTTACCTCCGATCCTGCGGCCATCGCCGGCTATGGCCCGCTCGAAACCGAGGATGGGCGCATTTTTCAGATCGAATCATTACGGCCGGCCAAGGATCATTTCGTCGCGCGGCTCTCCGGTATCCGCGACCGCGACGCGGCGCGCGCGCTGGCCAACACCAAGCTCTATGTGCCGCGCGAGCGGCTGCCCGAGACCGCGGAGCCCGACGAGTTCTATCACGCCGATCTCATTGGTCTCGCCGTGGTCGACCCAGCGGGGGAAAATCTCGGTACCGTCGTCGCCATCCACAATTTCGGCGCCGGCGACCTGATCGAGGTGCAAGAATCTGAGGGTCAGCCGACGCAGATGCTGCCGTTCGACGCGGCGACCGTGCCGATGGTCGATCTTTCGGCTGGGCGGATTGTGGTTGCCAGGCGAGGATAGGATGTGGCGAGCGAGCGTCCTCACCATTCTGCCGGATATTTTTCCGGGACCGCTTGGGGCGAGCCTCGCCGGCAAGGCAATGGCTGCGGGCACGTGGTCGCTCGATGTCGTCGATATTCGCGCGTTCGCGACCGACAAGCACCGCACCGTCGACGATACGCCGGCCGGCGGCGGCCCGGGGATGGTGATGAAGGCCGACGTGCTCGGCCGCGCCATCGACGCAACGGCAACGGATGAACGTCCTCGCCTCCTGCTGTCGCCCCGTGGTGCGCCACTGACGCAAGCGCGCGTCGAAGCGTTCGCCCGCGGGACCGGAATCGTCCTGATCTGCGGCCGTTTCGAAGGCGTCGATGAGCGCGTCATCGCGGCGCGCGGCCTGGAAGAGGTCTCCATCGGCGATTATGTCCTTTCCGGCGGCGAGATCGCGGCCATGGCGGTGATCGACGCTTGCGTGCGCCTGCTGCCCGGGGTCATGGGCGCGCCGGCCTCGCGCGCCGAGGAGAGCTTTACGGAAGGCTTGCTGGAATACCCACAATATACCCGGCCGCAACTCTGGGAGGGGCGGGCGATACCGGAAGTCCTGCAGTCGGGCGATCACGGCAAGATCGCCGCTTGGCGGCGCGCCGAGGCCGAGCGGCTCACCAGCGAGCGCCGGCCCGACCTCTGGGTCGCCCGTCATTCCGGAGCGCGGGCAAAGCCCGCGAGTCCGGAATCCATAACCACAGACCGGGACTATGGATTCCGGGCCCGCCCCGCTGGGGCGTCCCGGAATGACGACAAGTGACGGGAAGGTGACAAATCCCGCGCGGTGGCGTAGAAGCTGCGCCAACCCGCTTAGCCCCGGCCGCTATCGCGCCCTCAAGCGCAGCCGATGGAGAATTCGCCATGAACCTGATCAAGGAAATCGAAAACGAACAAATGGCGAAGCTCAGCGCCGGCAAGGAAATCCCCGAATTTCAGCCGGGCGATACCGTCGTGGTCAACGTCAAGATCATTGAAGGCGAGCGCAGCCGCGTCCAGGCCTATGAAGGCGTCTGCATCGGCCGCGCCGGCGGCGGGCTCAACGAAAACTTCACCGTACGGAAAATTTCCTACGGCGAGGGCGTCGAGCGCGTTTTTCCGCTTTATTCGCCGATGATCGACTCGATCAAGGTGGTGCGCCGCGGCCAGGTGCGCCGCGCCAAGCTTTATTATCTCCGCGGCCGCCGCGGAAAATCCGCGCGCATCACCGAGCGGCAGGATCACGGCGCGCAGACCGCAACGGCCGCCGCCAGGGAAAAGGCGGCGGAGTAATACTAAACAATCGCATGGTGATTATATACTCCGCCTCCCTGGTGGAGTTTCATGATCATGGCCAAGCCCCGCACCCTCTACGATAAGATCTGGGACGACCATCTCGTCGACGAGCAGCCGGACGGCACCTGCCTCATCTACGTCGACCGGCATCTTGTGCATGAGGTGACGAGCCCGCAGGCGTTCGAGGGGTTGCGGCTCTCCGGCCGCAAGGTGCGCGCGCCGGACAAAACGCTGCTCGTGGTCGATCACAACGTGCCGACGACCGATCGCCGGCAGAAGAACCCCGACCCCGAGAGCGAGGCGCAGATCGCCTGTCTCGCCGAGAACGCCAAGCTTTTCGGCCTCGAATATTTCGACGAGTTCGATAAGCGCCAGGGCATCGTCCATATCATCGGACCGGAGCAGGGTTTTACGCTGCCCGGCGTGACGCTCGTTTGCGGCGACAGCCATACGGCGACCCATGGCGCCTTCGGCGCGCTCGCCTACGGCATCGGCACATCGGAAGTGGAGCATGTGCTGGCGACGCAGACCCTGATCCAGACCAAATCGAAGAACATGCGCGCCGTCGTCGACGGCAAGCTGCCGCAAGGCGTCACCGCCAAGGACATCATCCTCGCCATTATCGGCGAGATTGGCACCGCCGGCGGCACCGGCTATGCGCTCGAATATGCCGGCGAAGCCATCCGCGCGCTGTCGATGGAAGGCCGCATGACGGTGTGCAACATGTCGGTCGAGGCCGGCGCCAAAGCCGGATTCATCGCGCCGGACGAAAAAGCCTATACGTTTCTGAAGGATCGGCCCAAGGCGCCGAAAGGCAAGGCCTGGGACGAAGCCATGCGCTATTGGCAGACGCTTAATTCCGAAGACGGCGCCCATTTCGATCGCGAGATCAGGCTCGACGCGGCCAAGTTGCCGCCGCTGGTGACCTGGGGGACAAGCCCGGAGCAGGTCGTCGCCGTGACCGGCCGCGTGCCGCGCCTCGAAGATATCGCCGACGCACACAAGCGCGAGGCCGCGGAACGCTCGCTTGCCTATATGGGATTGCAGGGCGGCGAGAAGATCGCCGACATTGCCCTCGACCGCGTCTTCATCGGCTCGTGCACCAATGGGCGGATCGAGGATTTACGCGCCGCCGCGCGCATCGTCGATGGCAAGACGGTGAACGCGAATATCAATGCGATGATCGTGCCAGGCTCGGGACTGGTCAAAGAGCAGGCCGAGGCGGAGGGGCTGGACAAGATCTTCCTCAAGGCCGGCTTCGAATGGCGCGAACCCGGCTGCTCCATGTGCCTGGCCATGAACCCGGACAAGCTCGCACCCGGCGAACGCTGCGCCTCGACCTCGAACCGCAATTTCGAGGGCCGGCAGGGCTATAAGGGCCGCACGCACCTCGTCTCGCCGGCCATGGCCGCCGCCGCCGCGATCGCCGGACATTTCGTCGACGTGCGCGAGTGGAACTGAGCACCGCGACGGTAGCCCTTGATCTCCGACTGAACCGATCCGCCGACTTCAGCGCGGGCAGTCCGTTGTCGACCCTTGCCTAGGCCGGCCGGACACCGTCGGGTCCCTTGCAATAGCGATTCCTGCTTGAGGTTCGCAGTCGCGAGAAACGGGAGCGCATAATCCGGATATAAAAACTATGCGTGCCTGCGCGGCTTATTGATTTGAAAAAGCAGGGTTTTCTTCGCGCCGCCGCGGCAAATGTATGGAGAAAATGTACTTCGGCCGAACGGCTGCGCCGACCGTGCGCCCCTCCGAATTTGCCAAGTGCCTGTAATTACAGAGAAAAAACTGCTGGCCGGACTCTGGCACAGCGCTTGCTCAATGGTCAGCAAGAGCGACCGCAAGCCAGGAGGCCAAGATGAGCGACAAAAACAGAATTCTCGTCGTCGATGACGACGAAGTGGTGCGCTGGAGCTACCAGCGGTCGCTGCAGAGCGCCTCCCGCAATGTCGAGGCCTCCAGCGATGGCGAAGAGGCGTTGCAGACGATGGAACAGAACCCGTTCGACGTCGTGTTGCTCGATCTCCGCATGCCCGGCCAGGACGGTCTGTCGGTACTGCGCACCATCAAACAGAAATGGCCCGAGAGCGAGGTGGTGATCATCACCGGCTATCCGACCGTGGCCAGCGCCAAGGAGGCGGTGCGCCTCGGAGCTTACGACTATGTCGCCAAGCCGGTGGCCCCGCAGGACGTGATCAGTGTCACCGACGGCGCCATGACCCACAAACAATGGGCGCTGCGTCGCGTGTCGGAGAATTAGAGGCAGTGCGCAAGCACAACCACCGAATGTTCGAAAAGGAGAAAGCCATGACCGCATTACGCAAAGTGCTCGTTGTCGACGACGATCCGGTCGTCCGCAAGAGCTTCGATCGGGTTCTTTCCAGCAAGGGCTACGCCGTCATCACCGCCGAAAACGGCGAAGAGGCGTTGCGCAAGCTGAACGATGAAAAGTACGACATCGTCTACAGCGACATCCGCATGCCCGGCATAAACGGGCTGGAGGTGGCCGAGAAGATCAAGGCCCGGCAGCCATGGACTCCAGTCGTGATCATCACCGGCTATGGCACTGACATTGCCGAAGAACGTGCCAAGGCGGCAGGTGTTTCGAGCTTCCTGCACAAACCGCTGTCTGCCGAGATGATCGAAGACAGCGCCCGCGATGCCCTGGCGACGCCCGCAGAAGTGGTGGAAGCGGTGGTTTTGCCGGCCGCTACCGAAGCTCCCGCCGCAGTCAGCGCACTGAAGAACGTGGTTCTGTTCTTCGCCGCGCCTTTCATCGGCTTGGCCTACATCGTCGCCCTTCCGTTCGTCGGCCTTGGCCTTCTTGCGGTGCTGGCGGCACGCGCCGCAGCCAAGATCGAAGGGGTGAGGACGGTTGGCCTTGTACTCAAGCATTGCGTGATGGCGATTGCCGCGCCTTTCATCGGCTTGGTCTTCATCGTCTTCTTGCCATTCATCGGCTTGGCCACGCTGGCCTGGATCGGGGGTCGGGCGATGCTGGCGCCGGTGCGCAACGAAGAGCTAGTGGATCGAATCTGACACTTGGTGCCCCCGTCTGACAGCGATGATGTTTTTGGGATTTGCGGTCCAGAAGAAGGGTTTGGGAGGGCAATTATGGCGGAGGCTAGCGTACGCAAGCGTGAACCAATCTACATGCGTGAAATGATGGAGCGCCTCGGTATTGAGCCGGGCGGCGGGACGGTGCCAAGCCTCAGCCTAAGCTACGCCGCCGCGTTTCACCGCTGCGAAGCGTGCCTATCCAAACAAGCCTGCCGCGACTGGCTCGACCGGACGCCGGCGTCGGTGGCGTTCGCCCCGAGTTTCTGCCCGAGTGCCGACATCTTGTTTGAGTTGCTGGTCGATCAACCTAGCACGTGGACTCGTAGCTCGCGCAGGCGATAGCCGCGCGACGTCGCTTACCCGCGCACCCACCAGCAATGCTGTTGCGGGAACAGCACCGTCCCGCTCGGCCGGTATTGCAGGACGTACCAGTCGGCGCAGCGCCGGTAGAGTAGCGGGCGCGGATTGACCTCGATGTGCGGATGCGCGACGCGGCGCGCCGGCGGGGTCTGTGCCGCTGCCTGCGCTCCTGCGCCAATAACCGGCAAGACAGCGAGGCAGGCAATAATAACGATCGATTTTGCGGACATACCTTCCCTACTCTCCCCCCGTCCCCCGTCCCCAAGGCTCCCGTATCACAACGCGCGGGTCAACAGCGCTCGTTCCCGGCAGGGCAAAAACGCTCTACAAATGTTCATGGCCGAAATCGCATCCGATCCGCTCGCCTGGCGGCGGCTCAAGGCACCTTCGCTCGCCGCGCTTGAAATTATCGCCAGCGAGGTGTTTCGCCGCCTGCCGGGCAAATTTCGCGATCTATGCGCCGACCTCGTCATCCAGGTCGAAGATTTCCCCAGCGATGAGGTGCTCAATGAGATGCAGGCCGAGAGCGAGTTCGACCTGCTCGGCCTGTTCCAGGGCGTCGGCCTGCCGTTCCGCTCCGAGAGCGCGCCGATGCAGATGCCCAACATGATCTGGCTATACCGCCGCCCGATTCTCGATTACTGGGCCGAGCACGACGAAACGCTCGGGGCTATTGTCAGGCACGTGCTGGTGCACGAGATCGGCCATCATTTCGGCCTGTCTGATGCCGATATGGCGGCGATCGAGAGGTCGGCGGAGTAGTACTTTTTGAGCATGATCTTTGCCGAAAACCGGTAACCACTTTTCGGGATCATGCTCGTCGAAAGGAGCGACGTCATGAGCCCGGGCAGCGCAGAGTTGACCGCCAAGCGGCAACGCGCCATTTAACGCATGATCCGTTCGCAGGCTAAAAAAACATGGAAAAGTTCACCGTATTGGAAGGCATCGCGGCACCGCTGAAGATGATCAATGTCGACACCGACATGATCATCCCCAAGCAATATCTTAAGACGATCAAGCGCACCGGGCTCGGCAAGGGCCTGTTCGCCGAGAAACGCTACCGCGACGACGGCAGCGAAAACCCTGATTTCGTGCTCAACAAGCCGGCCTATCGCAAGGCGAAGATCCTGGTCGCCGGCGACAATTTCGGCTGCGGCTCCTCGCGCGAGCACGCGCCCTGGGCGCTCAAGGATTTCGGCATCACCTGCGTGATCTCGACCTCGTTCGGCGATATTTTCTACAACAACTGTTTCAAGAACGGCATCCTGCCGGTGCAGGTTTCGCCGCAGGACCTGGAGAAGCTGTTCGACGACGCCGAGCGCGGCGCCAACGCGACGCTCACAATCGATCTCGCCAAGCAGGAAATCCGCGGTCCCGACGGCGGCGTGGTGAAGTTCGAGATCGACGCCCACCGCAAACACTGTCTGCTCAACGGTCTCGACGACATCGGCCTGACCATGGTCAAGAGCGACAAGATTGAGCGCTTCGAAGCGAAAGCCAAGGCGGCGCGGCCTTGGGTGTGAGAGGGCTTTCCAGTTCGTCATTCCGGGACGGCGCACAGCGCCGGGCCCGGAATCCATATTCACGGTCAGTGGTTATGGATTCCGGGCTCGCCGCGGAGCCTGTCATCGGGCCGGCCACTTCGGGCCGGACCCGTTGGCGGCGCCCCGGAATGACGAAGGAAGTGTAATGACCCCCGCCATTTCCGTCTCGCATCTTACCAAAACCTATGCTTCCGGTTTCCAGGCGCTCAAGGACATCAACCTGGAGATCCGCAACGGCGAGATTTTCGCGCTGCTCGGCCCGAACGGCGCCGGCAAGACGACGCTGATCAGCATCATCTGCGGCATCGTGAGACCGTCCAGCGGCCGCGTCACGGTTGACGGCTACGACATTATCGCCGACTACCGCACGACCCGTTCGCTGATCGGTCTCGTGCCGCAGGAGCTTGCGACCGACATGTTTTCGTCAGTATGGGCGACAGTGTCGTTCAGCCGCGGCCTGTTCGGCAAGCCCGCCTACCCAGCCCACATCCAGAAAGTGCTGAAGGACCTGTCGCTCTGGGACAAGAAGGACGATAAAATCATGACGCTGTCCGGCGGCATGAAGCGTCGCGTGATGATCGCCAAGGCGCTGTCGCACCAGCCGCAAATCCTTTTTCTCGACGAACCGACCGCCGGCGTCGATGTCGAACTGCGCAAGGACATGTGGGAGATGGTGCGGGCGCTGCGCGCGTCCGGCGTGACCATCATCCTGACCACGCACTACATCGAAGAAGCCGAGCAGATGGCCGACCGCATCGGCGTGATCAACAAGGGCGAGCTTATCCTGGTCGAGAACAAGGCCGAGCTGATGCGCAAGCTCGGCCAGAAGCAATTGACGCTGGAGCTTCGTGAGTCGATCCCCGTCGTACCGTCGGCGCTCGCCAAGTATCGGCTGACGCTTGCCGACGACGGCAGCAAACTCATCTACACCTACCACACGCAGAGCGAGCACACCGGCATCACCGACCTCATCGACGATCTTCACGTCACGGGATTGCGGTTCAAGGATCTCTCCACGACGGAGCGCTCGCTGGAGGACATTTTCGTCGGTCTGGTGAGCGAGCGACCATGAACCTTTACGCCGTCGGCGCGATCTACAAGTTCGAGATGGCGCGGACCGAGCGCACCTGGCTGCAAAGCATCGTCTCGCCGGTGATCTCGACCTCGCTCTATTTCGTGGTCTTCGGCGCCGCGATCGGCTCGCGCATCAGCCAGATCGAGGGCGTCAGCTACGGCGCATTTATCGTGCCCGGGCTGATGATGCTGATGCTGTTGACGCAAAGCGTTACCAATGCCTCGATCGGCATCTACTTCCCGCGCTTTGCCGGCACCATCTACGAAATCCTCTCGGCGCCGGCGTCCGCTATCGAGATCGTGCTCGGCTATGTCGGGGCGGCGGCGACCAAGTCGATCGTGCTCGGATTGATAATCTTGGCGACCTCCGCTCTGTTCGTGCCGCTGCGCATCGAGCACCCGGTCTGGATGCTGGCGTTTCTCGTTCTCACCGCGGTCAGCTTCAGCCTGTTCGGCTTCATACTCGGCATCTGGGCCGACGGCTTCGACAAGCTGCAAGTCGCGCCGCTGCTCATCATCACGCCGTTGACGTTCCTCGGCGGCACCTTTTATTCGACGAGCGTGCTGCCGCCGTTCTGGCGCACGATTACGCTGTTCAACCCAATCCTCTATTTGGTCAGCGCCTTCCGCTGGAGCTTTTTCGGGCTTGCGGACGTCAATGTCGGCGTCAGCGTTGCCGTGATCGTGCTCTTTCTCGTGGTCTGCATGACGATCGTGTGGTGGATCTTCAAGACCGGCTATCGGTTGAAGACTTAGAGGTCTCTTCCCGCGTCTACTGCGCCCCCGCAATAGCGTCGGCGATCGCTACCGTTCGCCGTGCCATGTCGGCGTGCAGCCGCTCGACCATGCGGCCATCGATCTGGATGACGCCTTTGTTCTCGTTCTCCGGCAGATCGAAAGCGGCGATGATTTTTCGCGCCCATTCCACCTCTTCCGCCGTCGGCGAGAAGGCGGCGTTGCACGGCGCGATCTGCTGGGGGTGGATCAGCGTCTTGCCGTCGAAGCCGAGATCGCGCGCCTGGGCGCATTCTTGCGCAAAACCTTCCGCATTGCCGAGGTCGTTATAGACGCCGTCGAGAATATCGAGGCCGTAGGCGCGCGCCGCCGCCACGCAGTTGGTCAGCCACGGCAGCATCGGCGCCCGGCCGGGCACGAGACGCGCACGCGTGTCCTTGGCGAGATCGTTGGTGCCCATGACGAAGCCGGCAAGCCGTGTCTGCGGATCGCGCGCCGCGGCCGCGATCTCGCGCGCGTTGAGCATGGCGAGCGGCGTCTCCATCATCGCCCAGAGGCGAATGCGCGCCTCGGAACGGACGCCGACAAGATGCTTGCCCACCTCGCGAAGTTGCTCGGGCGTCGACACCTTCGGCACCAGCACCGCATCGGGGCCCGCCGCGGCGACGGCAAGGTCGTCGAGCCACCAGGCGGTATCGAGCCCGTTGATCCGTACCAGCACCTCGCGGTTGCCGAAGCCGCCATTCTGCAGCGCCTTGACGATCAGCTCGCGCGCTTTCGCCTTGGCGTCCGGCGCCACGGCGTCTTCGAGATCGAGGATGACGCCGTCGACCGGCAGTTCGCGCGCTTTTTCCAGCGCGCGCGCGTTCGATCCGGGCATGTAAAGGACGCTGCGCCGCGGGCGGATGGTCATGGCTCGCTCCCTTTCTCAATCCGGCAAACTACCGGCCCCGCAGGCAGCGTGCCAATGGCCGACTGCGCCTTCGCTGAAGCATGCAAACCGTTGTCCACAGGCGCGTTTCTGGGCTTTGCGCGGTCTGGACTTTGGCCGGCGGACTTGATGCATGATGACCTTGGACGTAAAAACTCTGCGGGTAAGAGGGGCAAAACCAGAGGCGGTATGATTTTACGATTCTCAGGAGGACGCGAGTCAGATTCATTCTGGGAATGTCGCCGCCCGGAGATCTTGACGGTCTGTCGCACGCCGAGCTGAA
>JBEKNW010000050.1:0-24112 GCA_049522435.1 Xanthobacteraceae bacterium | reverse complement strand
GGAGTCGGGCAAAGCAATCTTCGAATTCAAGCGCATCGAGGTCCGATCGCTGGTCGAGCAGACGATCGAAGCAAATCGCGGGTTTGCCGAAGGTTGTAACGTGCGGATTCGGCTCGACGCGGAAGCCGCAGCCTTCGACGTGCGCGCGGACCCTGACCGGCTTGTGCAAGCCATCACCAATCTGCTCTCGAACGCCATCAAGTTTTCGCCGCCCGGTGAAGAAGTGGTCATCGCGATCGAGACGCGAGGCGATATGGTCCGTATTTCGGTGCGAGATCACGGTCCTGGTGTTCCGAACGAATTCAAGCCGCACATTTTCGAAAAATTCGCGCAGGCCGACGGAACGGACGCGCGCAAGAAGGGCGGCACCGGGCTGGGGCTGAGCATCGTCAAGCAGATCGTCGATCGGCTCGACGGTGCGGTTGGCTTCGAGGATGCGCCCGGCGGTGGTGCGATCTTTCACGTCGATCTCCCCAATTGGGCGCGAGCGATCAGAGCCCAATCTCGCCTCTTTATGAAATCGCACCTTCGTGTATTGCTCTGTGAGGACGATCCTGAGGCGGCCATCGTGCTCGTTGATCGGCTGCACCAAGAGGGTTTTCTCGCGGACGTCGCGCTTACGGCAAACGAGGCGGTCGCGCGCGTGGCAGCGGCATCATATGCCGCCATTCTGGTCGATCTGCAGCGCCCGGACGGCGATGGCATCGGCTTAATCAAGCAATTGCGGGCGCAACCGCAAATTTACAACACGCTGCTTGTGGTCTTGTCCGTAGACCTTGATCCAGCTCACGATAAGGAGCGGCCGTCCACCCTCCTCAACATAGTGGACTGGCTCGACACGCCGATCGACGTCGCCCGCCTGGTGCGCGTGCTCGATCGGCAGGTTGCCGGCAATGGCAACACGCGCCCGCGCATCTTGCATGTCGATTCCAATCCGGAATTGCTTCGTGTCGTGGCCGGCGCGCTGGGCGCCAAAGCCGAAGTCATGTCGGTCGATTCGATCGACAAGGCACGCCGGGCGCTCGCCGCCAATCGCTTCGACGTCGCCGTGCTCGATGTCGCGCTGACCGTGGGTTCGGGCTTCGATCTGCTGCATGAGCTGCGCGACAGCGAGGGCGATGCAATACCGCTCGTCGTGTTTTCGCCGGCGAACGACAATCCCGTATTCGCCGCCCAAGTCCGAGGCGCGCTGATCAAGTCGCGTACTTCGATCGACAATCTCATCGCGACCTTGCGCAAGCGCTTGGTGGACATATCCTTGCCCTCGAACGACAAGGACGCCGCATGAGTTCGTTGCGTGTGCTCCACATCGACGATGAGCCTGATATCCGCGAGATCGTGGCGGCTTCGCTCGGCCTCGACCCCGAATTCGCGGTACGCGGTTGCGATTCGGGCGCAGATGGGCTCGCGGCTGCCGCGCAATGGCGGCCCGACCTCATCCTCCTCGACATCATGATGCCGGTCATGGACGGGCCGACGACGCTCGCACGTTTGCGGGAGAATCCACAGACCGCCGGCATTCCCGTCGTTTTCATGACCGCTCGTGCGCAGCCGCGCGAGATCGATCACTTCAAGTCGCTGGGGGCTGCGGGCGTGATCTCTAAACCGTTCGATCCGATGACGCTCGCGGCTTCGGTGCGCAGTCAAATGCAGCCGGCCAATGCAGGATGAAGTCGCCACCGTGCGCGGTGTCTGCATTAGGGGCTTCAAGGCCTGTGGCCTAAACTGATCTAATTTGTACAGCGTTCGCCGCGTGGAACCTAGTGCAGCAGCCAAGACATCAATTCATTCAGCCGGGATTTAGGCAGCATCAACTTCCGATTGCCAAACGGGGGCCTTCCAAATATCTGATTTGTTGTTGCGTCTTGCTTCAGATCGTGAAGCTCGGCCAAATGGTAAACCCTCCGCCACCCGCAATTCGGGCACAGCACAGAAAACTCTGGTGGCAAACGCAATGCGCTTAGCACGGGAATTTCGCAGGAGCACGTCGGACAGCTCACGCAAGTGTCGGCCTTGAGAATGTTCCGGGAAGTTGCCACGACCGCCTACTTTCGCACCTACGAGAATTGATCGGCTCCTCGCTCCATTTCTATGAGGCGCCCCAGTTTATCGTCGATGCATCATAGCTGACCGCGAACGGTTTTTCCAGAGATCTATGCGCGACTTCACTTTTCCAATGTGAGCGGCGCAGGCGCCATCGGAACCGGAGTTTGTTCAGCCGCAGGAGCGGTCGTAGCGGTTGTGGGGTTGCCGTCACGATTGCTGTAGATGAGATAACCACCGAGAATGATGACGACTACAGAGCCGGCGATAGTCCAGTGTGTGCCACGGTTCGTTCCGAACCATTTGCCGGACCATTTGTGCGCCATGTTCTTGTCGTGGTGAATAACCGAAGGGCCGTTCATGTTCGTTCCTCATGCTTTGGTGTGATAACGGAAAAAGCCTTCGGACGTGAGCCGTTCCCACGCGGACAAAGCCGTCGTCTCACGTCCCTAATTTTTGGTGAGTTTATTAGTTTGCGAATCCAAACTAATTGCATCTTGCCGAGATCCCCAGGTCCGCTGCGGGTCAAATCGGGAAGAATAGCGGCCTGGACGCCAGGTCCGCTTTGCGGCTGACCCCGAAAATGCTGATCGGGGTCTTGACGGCGTCGTCGGTGGAGACGTGAATCCAACTCCCGAGTGGAGTTGCGTTGCCCGACGAATTTGACCCGCTTTGGCGATCCGCGTTGATCAGAACTGGTGCCAGACGCCGAGGATCAAGCCGTTCTCCTGCAGCGCGTTGCGGCCGGCATATGTGCTCACTCCGCCGAACTGTAGCCACCAGGTATCGGTCAGCGTATAGAGCGCGCTGAGCTGGACCTTGTAGTATTCGTAGCTGCCGCCGAAGATCGAGATTCCCGAGCCTTCCGAGATCACACTGAAGCTCTGCAGCAGCAGCATCCAGCGCGGATAAACCTTCACGCCGAGTGTCCCGTCGAAGCGGAACTCGCTGGGATACCCATCGGTGCGCCAACGCTCGGCCACTTCCAAGTCGAAGAAGGCCGGCATGTCACCCGCCTTGAAATTGTGACCGAGAAGAGCGCGGAAATCGGCCTCGACATCGGTGTAGCCGATCGCGGCGGGATTTGACACGTCGGTGGTTCCCGGTATCCGCAGCGTCGTCTGGCCGGACACCACCCAATCCTGGCTTTCGAAAAATCCGTAGCGCGCGCCGAACTCGGTGTAATTGAGACCGAAGCGCTCGGCATTCGTCGGCGGTGCGATGTCGATGTTCTGCAATCCAGGATCGAAGATCGCGGTCAGCCGGTCAGTAAGACCGTATTCGATGAGCACCCCCAGCTCTTGCTTGCTGTACCGCGGGGTAGATGCAAGCCCGCTGTCGGTGAAATATGAGGTCGACGTGGTACCGGTCAGCGTCGCGAGCCACTGCCCGGTGCCTTCCGGAAGCGTCCATGCGCCCGCCCAGGCCGCAGAAGGCACGAAAAGCAATCCCAGCACGAACCCAACGCAACGGTTCAGCACGCTTTACTCCACTCGATACCGGCGCTGGCAGGGCGACTGGCCCCCACGGACGCCGTGCGGGCTTCGATTGAATCTCAGGCCGTCGCCCCGATTTCTTTATCGCGCAGGAGATTCTGCGAAATCCGATTTCCACTTTTCGACGTTGCGCCCTCGGCCGACAGCGCGAGAACGCGGTTACCGCCCGCTGCGGCGGCTTGCTGCACGCTGGAAATCGCCTGGGTGAGCAGTTGGATGCGGTCGATGTCGCGCTTCGCGCGCCCGGTGATCGCCGCCACGCTCGCGGTGACGTAGTCGGATGCGACCGACTCGGAATTTGGCAGGCGAAGCTTTTGCACCGTGGCATGCAAGGTCTCGGCGAGCTCACGCGCCGAATTGGCGCCGAGCTCCGGCGCGATCAGGATGATCATGCCGTTGCGATAAGCCGCCGCCACGATGCCGATGGTTGCCGCGAGCCGGCGCACCGCGCGCGCGACCTGCGCTAGCGCGCCGGGCACTTCGGTTTCGCCGGCCGAACGGTTGATGTCGAAACGGTCGAGCGTCAGCGCGAAAACGGAGATCACTTCATCGGGGTCGGAAGCGCAAGCGGTAAGGTAGGTCTCCGCCACTTCGCCGACGAACAGACCCGTTGCCTCGTCGATCCATATGCTGGCGCGCCGGTCGCCCCAGCTCGACAGAAAAGCCAGCAATTCGCGCTCGCGCGCCTGCCGGCGATCGAGTTCCTGCTTGAGGCGGAGCGCCGCGCGCACCCGTGCCACCAGCTCGATGCGGTTGACCGGCTTGGTGACATAGTCGGTTGCGCCCGCCACGAATGCATTGGACAGCGAGGTCATGTCGTCGAGCGAAGTCACCATGATGATGGGTAGGTCGGCGTACCGCGGATCGTTGCGGATGCGCGCGCAGACTTCGACGCCATCCATTTCCGGCATGACGATGTCGAGCAGCACAACATCGACCGGCGGATCCTCATCCGTCGTGCAGCCAACGTCGAGAACTTTGAAAGCATCCCAGCCCGAAGCGGCGGTGACGATATCGGTATAGCCCGCGGACAACAGCGCCCCTTCGGTGAGATCGCGGGAGTCTTCGGAATCGTCGACCACAAGTATCCGCACCATCGCCTCCGCATTTATACTGACATATCGCTCTTTATTATTGTATTATATCGAAAATTACTGTTTCGAAACCGTGGCGTCTTTCAGCCTGGCAAACAATCGCCAAGTATTGTTTTGGTATATGACGCGATAACCCGCCAGGCCCGCGCGAAACAGTGAAGGAAAGGCCTTGTCCAGCCGGTCATTCGCGCCGGTCGTGCTTTGCGGGTCCGGCACGGCGACGAATGGCGTATCGATGCGGGCGAACAGCAGGGCGAGCGCGAACGGCTCGCTGTTAGGACCAAGGATGCCGCGCGCGCGGCCGCGCCCCAGCACCAGAGCGGGAGCATTGCTGGTGTCGACCAGGACCCCGTCGCGTTCGGCCGAAGCTCCTCCCGCCGCGACCGCGTCGAGCCGCTCGCTCGCGCCCTGTTCGAAGGCGGTGTGCAGCAGACGGTTCACAGTGATCGGATCGACCAAAGCGAGGCCCAAGAATCCGCCGATCCACCCGAGGATGAGCAATGCAGTAACGGTGAAGATGCGCTCGCGCGCGACCGGAACGCGGATCACGACGGTCGCCGCGAGGACCGGAGCGGCGACCACGATCGCGGTAGGATCGCCGAAGAATCCGCTCGCGACGCAGATCGCGGTAGCCGCGATCGCCGTGCCGAGAAAGACCGCCGCCGGTACGACGAGCGGCCGCCGCCGATGGACGAGCGCGAGCATCGCCAGCGCGACCGGCGCCCCGATGGCGAGTGCAACGCCCATTGCCAGGCTCGCATCGATGGCCGGAATGCCGGAAAGGCCGTTGCCGAATATCCGCGCCGCGGCCGCGGTCCACAACGACAGGCTTTCGGCCGGGGCGGAAAAGAAACTCCAGCCATCGCCCGGAAAAATCCACGAGACGTAGGCGAAGGCAGCGACCATGAAGAGCGTCGGAAAGATCAACGCGATGACCATATTCAATGCGGAGCTGGCGACCAACACGGGACGGACCGCAAACGCCAGAAACGGCACCGCTGCGAACGCAAGCGCCGCGCCGACCGGGTGCGAGAAGGCGAGCGCCATAAGCGCGAGCCCGACCCCCATCACCTCGGACGTGCCGCTGCGCGCGCGAAGATTATAAAGTGCAAGGCAGAGCATCAAAAGGAATGTCGCCAGGAACATGTCGGCCGGTCCGCCGATAACCGCGCGCAACAGCGCCGGATGAAACGCAATCAGCAACGTCGCACCGATAGCGAAGACGTAGTGAAATCCGGCTCGGCGAAATGCAAGGAAGCAGAAGGCGGCAATGAGTGAAAACAGAGCGGCCGCCACCAGCGCCGGCGCCGGCGTGCCGGCAGGCGCGAGCCAGGCAACAAGCGTCGTGGCCAGAAACGGCAATGTCGGATAACCTGCCACAATCCGCCCAATTGGGACTTGACCGTCGGCGGCGGTGCTCGCCCCCGCCCATAGCCGCAACGTGTCGTCGGCAACGAGCCCATTGCGCACGGTGATCGCCGCCAGCGCCAGCATCGCCACGAACGCCAGCGAGGCGATCGGCGCGGCCGCGAGCGTGCGGCTCATGGTGCGGCTTGTGGCGCCGTTCATGGCGCGCCCGCGTTCCCGGCGCCGGACAACTGGGTCGCACCGTGTCGCGATATTCCGTGCTGGGTTTTTTCCCAGAAGTATGGATCGCGGACGAGCTGCCAGAGGCCCCTATAGGCCGCGACCGAGATGAGCACCCAGTAAGCGACCAGCGTGAAGCTGAACGGGATGAGATTAAGCCAGCCGCGCCGGATCGGCGCCAGCATGATCAGATAGGTGAAGGCGCCGTTGCCGGCCAGCAGATTGAACAGGCACAGGAACAGAAGCGCCTGAGGGAAGAGCGGATCGAAATTCGCCGCTCTCGCGGCAACCCAGATCGCATAAAACAGCCAGAAGATCGGATTGAGCAGTCCAGCGAGCACTGTACCGCCGATGAAGAAGACAAAACCAAAAAAGCCGAGCGGGCCGGTGCGGCGCATCAGATGCAGCGGCCGCCGCGTGTGGACCAAGAGCGTCTGCATGTAGCCCTTCATCCAGCGCGAGCGCTGGCGGACCCATTGGCCGGCGCGGCAGCTGGCCTCCTCGAACGTGGTCGAGTCGACCACGCCGACCCGATATCCCTTCTGTCCAATGCGGATGCCGAGATCGGCGTCCTCGGTAACGTTGAAAGGATCCCAGGCGTGCAGCTCGCGCAAAACGTCGGTACGGAAATGATTGGACGTGCCGCCGAGCGGCATCGGCATGCCGAGGCGATCGAGGCCGGGCAGCACCTGGTCGAACCAGAGCGTGTAGTCGAGCGTGAACATCCGGGTGAGCCAGTTCTCGCCCGCGTTGTAGTAATTGAGGCGGCACTGCAGGCAGACGGTATTGGGCGGCGAGCGGCGAAAGGTCGCCACCACCTTGCGCAGCTGATCGGGCTCGGGCCGATCCTCGGCATCGTAGATGACCAGATATTCTCCCCGCGCAAAGCGCAGTGCGAAGTTGCAGGCCTTTGGCTTGGTCTGCGGCTCGGAACGTGGCACGATGATGATTTCAAACACGCCTTCGAGACCGAGCGTGCGCACGGCCTCGATGGTCTCGCGATCGTCTGCCTCGAGCACGATCTTGATGTCGAGCTTGCCGAGCGGATAATCGAGATTGCGCATGGCCTGCGCCAGCTGCGGCAGCATCACGGCCTCGCGGAACATCGGAACCAGCACGGTGAAGACCGGCAGATCCTCCTCGCGCAGCGCGCGCGCCTCGACCGCGACGATCTCATCGATCTCAGCGGAGCGTCCACCGCCAACCGACACCAGGATGCCCTTGAAGATGAAGTTGCCGAGATAAAAAATACTGATCGCGATGTTGAGCAATATGAGCGTGTCGAGGGGTACAACGGCCAATCCGATGAGAACCGCGGTCAGCAGCGCGTAGGCAGCGATCATTTGTCCGGTGGTGAAGACCGTGCGGGCGGACATTTGCGGATCGAACTCCGCCAGTTCGAACACCGCGCGGTGCGAAAGCGCGCCGGCAAATGCGGTCTGCACCGCATATACGATGTCGAATTTCGCGACCACCACGAACTCGATCTCGGCGCCCCAGCGGCTGCGTGCGAACAAGACGGTTTCGGGTCCGGGTTCCGCGGTGGCGATGAATAGCCGGCCGTCACGGCGCCGCCACGGCATGGTCAGTCGGGTGGCATAGATGTCGGTATCTGCAGCGCGCAACAACGCGCTATCGGGCGGCTCACGGAGCAAATCAACGAAGGGCAGATCGAAATGCTGCGCGTAGGTTTCGTAATAGAGTCGCGGATCGATCCAGTTGCGCGAGAGGAGCGCATCGCCGAGCCGCACGTTCCACCGCTCCGCCAGCGCGACCGCCTCGTCGAGCTGTGGCAGGGCGATGACGCGCCGGCCGACCAGGAGATCGCCGAGGGCGCGGTCTGACGGTGACAGCGCCATCGGCTACTCGCTCGTGTTCGCGGGCCGGCGGCGGAACAGGCGCTGCAAGATGAACAAGAAAGCAGCGGTCGCGAACAGCCACAGGCCGCCAATGATCCAGGAACGGAAGCGCTCGGCGACGGTCAGCCATGACACCTGGTCCGGATAGGAAATCCGCACGACCGTGTCGCGCTCGGTCGACATGGCGAGCGCCACGCCGTTCGCATCGATGAAGGCGACGTCGCCGTGATCGAGATGAAGCTCGCTCGGCGCCGGCGCCGCTCCGTCGGCCGCCAGCGGTTTGATCCAAAGGCCGGGATAGTCGCCCGCATTTACGACTTGCGCGACCGCGCCGCCGACGAAGCCGCCAAGGTCAAGGAGCGTGCGTCCGGAGCGGTCGGTGACGTTGACGCGCCCGCGATCGAATCGCACCCGCGGATTGGCGCCCGCCGGCGGCTTGTCGCTTACGGCGATGAAGGGGCGGTCCAGCGCCGGCACGCCGATGCCGGCGATGAATTTGACCGTGAGCGGCGCGATATCGGGCGATAGTTGATCCACCACTTGTGCGAGGATACCGAGCACAAGAATGGGCTGATCGGCCGCCGCCGACGGCAGCAGAAGCGCGAGCCCGCGCGCAAAGTGCGGGGTAAGATCGAAGAAATCATGCGCCGCGCCGTTTGCGCTCCCCAACACGAGCGCCGACGAGCCGAGGATTTGCGCGGGATAGCCCTGGGGCTCGAAGCGGCAATTGCCCTGCGCGCTGTCGCGTTGGACGACGGCGCGCACGTTGGCGACGGTTCCGACCAGCCCGTCCGGCAAGCTGAGATCGAGATGGGTTGCTTCGCCGCTCGCTGCGACCGTGCTGCCGAGCAGCCGCTCATTGACGAACGCGCTGACGACTGCCTTCTCGCCGGCGCCGTCGGGCGCAACCATGACGTCGAGCAAAAGCCGCGTCGGGCGCGTTTCGGGCGGGAGCCGGCGGCTGTCGATGACGGCGATGAGGTCGGCGCGCCCGAAGACGTCGACCTGCGCCGGCGCGACTGCGAGCTGCTCGAAGCTCACGCGGTCGGTCGGAAGATCGATCGGCGAGGCTTCGCCGACCGATACCGCCGCGACGCCGCGGGTTGCGGCCAGCAAGGGACTGGCAAACAAGCGGCCGGCGTGCACGACATCGGCGTCGGAAACCAGGAGCGCCGGCAGCCCGCCGACGCGGACGGCGGCGAGCGTGCCGAATGGCTGAACAGTTCCGGCCATCCTGGCGAGCGGCGGATCGATGACAGCGGCCGCCTCGGCGAGCGGTCCAACAAGAACGACGCCGCGCGTCCAGCGGCCGGCCTCGTCGCGCTTGGCAAGGTCCGCCGAGGCGTCATAACCATGATGAAACGATACCCGCCGGCCGCTGGCGATGAGGGAACGGGCGACCGTCATGGCGGTCGCTATTTCGCTCTCGGCTACGCGCCGGCCGGGCAGCACGATCGCGACCTCCCGCGGCATCAGCGCGGCCGTGGTGGCAACGTCGAGTTCGCCGACCGGGCCGACATCGACCTCGACCGCCGTCTCCGGGCTGATGGTCAGAGTATCGCCGATGGAGCGCACGTCGATGCAGCGATCGAGCGTCGCCGCGCCGGAATAGAGAAATGAGAGTTTGAGATAACCGTCCTTAGGCTTGATCTTGCCCAACGGCACGCGGATCGTGCGGCCGCGGCTCTTGCCGTCGAGCGCAACCGCGGTCGCGGTGCGATCGTTAACCTGCACTTCGAGATTGCGCCGCGCATCGTAAGCGCTGACATCGTCAAGGACCAATACGAGGTCGCTCACCGCCACCCCGCGGCCCTCCGGCAGCCGCATGAAGATATCGTGGCGGCCGCCCAGATTGGAGAAGCGCAAACCGTTGATGAAACCGACATCAGCGAGCGTCACCTCGGCGAGGAGGCCGCCCGGCCGAGCCGATGCGGCAGGCTCCGCGATCGCCGGCGCGCCCGCGACGGGTTGTGGCGCTCGCGTCGCCACCCGGTGTGGTATCGGCGGTAGCGTCGGAGATCGCGTCTGTGACTGGGCCACGATGGGAAACAGCGCGAGAGCGAAAACGGGCACGAAGCAAGCACGCATGTTTACTGCCATGTTACTGCTTTTCACGATGGGAGGGAGTGGAAGGATTGCAGTTCGCGCGCCGCGACCTCGCGCAGCACCTCCAGCGTCTTCGTGAGCAGCGAAATTTCGTCGGCCGTTAATCCGCGCCGCTCCTGCTGCGGCGGCCGCAGGACGCCTTCGACGTCACGCGCCGCGTTGCCGCTCGCCGGGAAACCAACCGTCGGACCGACACCGACGATGCCGTGGACGCAGCGATAGGCTTCCGCCGCGGCCGCGGCCGCCGCCGGCTTGGCATCCGACAGATTTGGAATTGCCGCGCAGGTTTCATCGATTTTGCCGGCGAGCGTCGTCGCGAAGCGATCGCGCACCCGGGCAAGGCGGTCCGTGAATGGGTCAGCGGTCATCGAGTGGTCCCCGAGACCGAATTCATAAGTGAATTGCAGTCGTTAGTAAATAATTTAAAGCTAAAATGGTGAATCTATACTAAGTATGTACTTATACATACGCGGATATACTGTGATTTTGAAGTATAATTCGCATGTGTAGTATTACGTAGTGTCAATCGCGGAATGGGGCTTTACAGGGGGCAGAGACCGTTTCCGCGCCGCCTGGCACCCTGCCCGCCGATGATCGTCGCTGGCAGGCCCCAGGTTTTGCGAGACCTTTTGCGAGACTTGGAAAGTCGGTCGAGATGTCTTAAAGGAGATCGCCTCTTCCCGACGAGCGAAATTCGTTACAGAGCTCAAATTCCTGAACGCGCGAAAAATTGGGGAATAGTTCAACGGTAGAACATCGGACTCTGACTCCGAGAATCTAGGTTCGAATCCTAGTTCCCCAGCCAATCAAGTCCGGACACTGCGCCTATCCTCGAGAATATCGGCCGGAGCGCATGATGAATGATGCAGCAGATCAATAGCGAATGAATTCATCGCTCGCTATGAGACCACGTGGAATCATCATGGCGCGAGGCGGTCGCGAAATTATACACCTTCGACAGCGTGCTCGTCGGCTCTGTCATAGCGGTCGGCCGTTCAGAGGTACTCAAATTGTCGCGTGGCATTATTGGTCGGGGTTCGTGATCACTGCGCGTCGGGCTTTTTGAAAAGGTCAAAGAGCGACTGTTGTGGGTACGGGTAAGCAGAAGCCGCCGGATCGGAATTTGTTGGCGGACCTGAAGGGGCGCTGGCGGCCGCAGCGGTAGCGGAACCGGAAGGTGCTACAGGGCCAGGCTGACCCGGAGCCGCAGTGTAAGGCTGATCCACGGGCGTGTAGGTACTCGGCGGGCGCGGCACAGCTGCCGTCGGCGTGGGCGGTGGGGAATCCAGCGAGCCCTTGAAAACATCCGTCAGCGACTGGGAGGGATAGGGAGAGACGTTGGTATCGCGGTCGGTCGCCGGCCCGGAGGAACACCCAGCAAACGCCGGCAATAAAGCGATCGAAGCTACGATAAGAGGCAGCCGCCTGCCCCTCCCGCGACCGGTCACCCGTCCGCAAACACACCTGCGCCGCCCGCGCGTTCCCATGAGCGCACTATAGCAATCCCGCGATGGCGATCTCAAGGCCGGCCACGCGGTTAGTGGATTCCGCAGCCGCCGCAGAGGCATTCGGTGGCGGGGGCACACCGGCTGTCTGGTAGGGGTTGGGGGAATTGGTCGAGGCGGAGGGAGAGGAGGGAGAGGAGGAACATCCGGCCAGGGCCGGGAACATCGCGAGGGAAGATACAATAAGAGTAAAGCGCGCGCGCCGCCCTCGACCGGCGCTCCGCCCGCGAACCCTTACGCGACTGCACAACCCGTGCGTCCCTATGGCGCACTTATAGCAACCACGCAATGTCGATCTCAAGCCCCGGCCGCAGCCCCGGCCGCAGGGCAAAGGGAATGGCGCAGCGGTCGTAACGCGCTCCGGTGTGATGAAAATGCCGGACGTTCCGGATCAGGCAGTTCTCCGACGCAACAGTTTGCTATATGGCGAAGACATTCGGTCCACCGATAGAACCTAAAGGCGGCGATGAGTGCCATTGATACCAGCGAGACCCCGGTCCTGGCCGTGCCGCGCCGGCCGGAAGGTCAACTGACTCTCCGGCAATTCCTGCGCGCGCTCAAAGAGAATGGGCTTGCCACTCACGGGCCGGAGGATTTCGGCCAAGACATCATTGCGCAACGGTTATTGTGGCGCCGCACGTTCATCGTCAACGAGCCGGGCGCCATCCGGCACGTGCTGTTGGACAATGCCGAAAACTACATCAAATCCGAGGTCGGCCGCCGCTTGCTGGAACCGGGACTCGGACGCGGCCTTCTGACCAGCGAGGGAGAGACCTGGCGCCGCCATCGGCGCATCATGGCGCCCGCATTCGATCCCCGCAGCGTCGTCGGCTATGCACCCATCATGACCGGGGTCACGCAGGGGCTGCTCGCGGAATGGGATGCGCTGCCGGAGGCGAGCGAGCTTGATGTGGCGGCGGCGATGATGCATGCGACCCTGCACATCATCTCGCGTGCGATGTTCTCGTCGGATTCCGATGAGATCGTCGATGTCGTCGAACGCGGGGTCGGGCAGTATCAAACCACCGTGCGGCCCGGCCTCCTCGACCTGCTGCATATCCCGGAATGGCTCACGCGTATCCTTTCGCCGCGGCGTACCACCGGGATTTTCGACGAGTTCGACAGGTCAGTCGATCGTCTGCTGACCGCGCGCGGCCGCGAGCCGGACGCCGAGCCGAAAGACTTGCTGGCCCGCCTGATCGCCGCGCGCGACAGCGAGACCGGCGGCGGCATGACGGCGAAGGAGGTGCGCGACCAGGTGATCACCATCTTTATGGCCGGGCACGAGACCACGTCACAGGCGCTGTCATGGACTTGGTATCTCTTGTCCCAACACCCGGCGGCGGAGGCCAAGCTGCATCGCGAACTGAGCACCGTGCTGGAAGGCCGCACCCCTCGCCATGACGATCTCGCCAACCTTCGTTACACGCGTATGGTGATCGAGGAATCGATGCGGCTCTATCCGCCGGCGTACATCATGTCGCGTCAGCCAATCGTTGCCGATCAGGTGCTTGGCCATCGCATCCCGGCCGGCGCCGAGGTCCTGATCGTGCCTTGGCTCTTGCACCGCAAGCCGTCGCTGTGGGAGAATCCGGACCGCTTCGAGCCGGAGCGATTTTCACCCGAGCGCGCGTCGTCGCGTCCGCGCTTCGCCTATATTCCGTTCGGCGCGGGTCCGCGCATTTGCATCGGAGCGGCATTTGCGATGGCGGAGGCGATGCTGATCCTCGCCACGATCGCGCAGCGCTATCGGCTGCATCTGAAGCCCGGCCATCCCGTCGAGCCACAGGGCCTGATCACGCTGCGGCCCCGCTATGGGCTACAGATGAGGCTGGAGCGGCGGCAGAGCTAAAAAATATAGGGCGGGTCAGCCGAAGGCGTAACCCGCCGCGCTGTGGAAAAAGGCGGATTGTAGCTGGGGCCTCCACGGCCCTTCAATCCTCCTGGCGGTGCACGTCATGGACGAGGATGCCGGCGCCTTGCGGCGGCATCGCCATCCATTCTTGCCGCTTGAGCGTTCGCCGCGTGTCCTCATAGCCGCTTTGCCAGTGCTCGCGCATCGAGGTGCCGGAGAACTCATAGTCCTTGGCGTGTCCCTCGTAGGCTTTTTGCTGGTAGATGATGTGCAGGATGGCGATCTCCGGCAAATCCGCCAACTCGTCCCGTAGCCGCCGCTTGTCATCGTGCAGTTGCTGTTCCGGAACTTTCGCCAGCGTCTTCGCCAGTCGCATCTTCAAGTCATGGATGCGCCGGTACACGTCGGTCGTGTAGCGCGTTCGCGACGAATATATAATGTCCTTTTGACGCCCGAGGACGTCCTGAATGTCGCGCGGCAACACCCCATGCGCGCTGAACATCGGACCGCATCATTTCGTGGCCGACCTGACGCTGCCCTACGGGCGCGTGCTTTACGACTACAACAAGGCCTGAACCGTCACACAGATGTAATGCAAGAAGTCTTTCCTGAGAGTGGTCCGGCGCGCGACAACCGGGAGCGGAAGCGCAACCGTGCCTCGGCGCTATCGTTATGCACGGTGTCCGCCGATGGGCAGGAGGGTAGTATGAAAGCGATGGATGTCATGGTCCGCGACGTCGTCACGGTGAAGCCTGACGACACCGTCGCCGAGGCGACGGTGAAGCCTGACGACACCGTCGCCGAGGCGGTCAAGCTTCTCGCCGAGCATGACGTCAGTGCGTTGCCCGTGATCGACGACGACGAAAATGTCGTCGGCGTCATCAGCGAAGCCGACCTCCTCCACCGCGAGGAGATCGGCACCGAAAAGCAGCGTCCATGGTGGGTTGAAGCGGTGACCCCGGCGACCACCTTGGCGGAAGACTTCGCCAAGTCGCACGGCCGCCGCGTCGAAGAAGTCATGTCGACCGACGTGATTTCCGCATCCGAAGATACCCCCCTGGGAGAGATCGCGACACTTCTTGAACGGCACCGCATCAAGCGAATCCCGATCCTGCGCGACGGCAAGCTCGTCGGCATTGTGAGCCGGTCGAACCTCATCCAGGCGCTGGCGTCGGCAGAAGCGCAAACCGGCGCCGGTGCCGCCGATACCGATTCCGACCGCAAGATCCGGCTCGAGCTGCTGGATCGGCTTGACGATCAGGACTGGACCGATTTCGGCCAGCGCAACGTGATCGTCAACGACGGCATCGTTCACCTTTGGGGCTTGGTCGGCTCGCAAGAGGAACACAAAGCGCTCCTCGCCTTGGCCGAAGGCGTGCCCGGCGTTGTCAGTGTTTCGGATGAAATGATTCCGGGGTACTGAGCGAGCGTAGGCGCGCAACGCCGCTCATTGCACGTGCGACCACGTCCACGCCACCGCCCATTTGACCGTCGCCTCCACGATCCAGCCGAACACGACGACCCCGGCAAATCCGATCGAGGCCCAGGCGGCGAGCTTCGATCGGGACAGTTCGAGCGCGGCCACGGCGGGCCGCATCCTCTCCAGCGCGGTGGCGTGCTGATCGAGCTTTCGCGTGAGCGCCGCGATCGCCGCGCGGCTTTCGGCATGCCAGTGATCCCGGGTATCGCGATCCTCTTCGGCGCGGCGCTGGAGTTCGCGCACGCTGGTTTCGATCGCGCCGATGGCGCGGCTGATTTCATCGAGCTTGCCGGGCATTGTTTCCGCTCGCTTGTTGGCCATCCGCTCACGCCAGCGCCGCCAGATCGCTGATCAGATCGGCGTAGGCAAAACCCTCGGGAGATTTCTGGTCGACCAGGCATTCCTGCGACACGTAGGCGATCGCCTCGTCGCAGTATTTTTTGAGGAAAGCTTCCGTCATGACCTGGATCGCGCCCCAGGTGACGATGTCGAGGCCATCCGCGCTCCGGCCGACCAGAGGCACGTAATGGCCGCCTTCGACCGGCGCGCCAGCAACCACGTCCCAGAGCTGCCCATGCTCGCTCTGCGCCAGCGCAGAGGACGGCAATTGCAACCCGATGCCGGCGGCGCCGAACAGATATGTTGCCTGATAAAGATGTTCGACATTGCCCGGCTCGAGCGCGAGATAGGCGGCGATCGTGTTCCGCTTCCCGGTCGCATCAATGATGCCAGTCTTGCGGCGGTATGCCGCCGCGTCTTGCATGTCGGTGCCCTGATCGGTACTCGGATCGGCCGGATTGAATCCGGTCACCGCGGCATAGTCGGAGAGCACGTTGGCGTCGGTAAAGGTGACAACGTCGCCGCCTTCCTTGGCGAGCATCATCGTCTCATGCGCGGCGCCGGCCCAGACGCAATCGCCGTAGCGATCGTTCGCCAGCATTCCCCAATCGTGCGCGCCGATGATTGTCTCATGCCCGAAGGTCGCCGGCAGCGGCGGCAGCGCGGTCACGTTAGTGTAGTTCGCGAGCTTGAGCCGCACCGCGCCGGCCCGCGCCGGCTTCTTGCCGAGCTTGAACTTCATTGGCGTGTGTAGGGCACCACGACGCCGTTCAGCACCACAAAAGACGGTGTCGCTTTCAGCTTCGCGCCGAGCTTGGTGTAGGGAACGACCACACCATTGATCGCAACCGCATTCGGCATGGCAGGGGTCGCCTTGAGCTTCGCGCTCAGCGGCACCGCGTTGACGGTCTGGCAGAAGGCTTGCGCAATTGCCTCCGCCGTCGTGCCGATCGGGAAGGTGCCGATAAGGGCGGTGACCGCAGTCAGGTCAGCGGCGACGCTACAGGCGCCCTTGATGTCGTTCAGCACCGTTTGCCCGGTAGGCGTCAACGTGATGGTGCCGTTGGATGAGATACTGGCGCAGCCGCCAACCGCGAGGAACGCGGCCACAGCTACGCCGGGCGTGAACATGCGCATGCGGAGTCTCCTTTGATGTTGGATAGTCAGTTTGATTTCGACAGAACGTCGCTTTGAAATCGGCGTCGTTCTACTTGGCGCCGATGACCTTGCCGGTCTTGTTGTTGACGACGCTCCACGTTGCCGCGGCGATCGCGACCGCTGCGGAAATGACGGAGTCGGCGGAACCGGCGGGGACAATGCCTTTGGCGACGAGATAGGTGACGAGAGGCGGGAAGATAGCGCGCACGATGCCGCCGAGTTGGTCTTGGTTCACGTCTGAGGCTCCTTTGCTTGAGGTAGGGTTGTTTGCTCCGCCGCGGCCAGCACGACCTGGCAAAGCTTCTGCACATCGACATCGGGGATCATGCCGGCGTACCAGCCGGCCTCCGCGTTGATCCAGGCGCGCGCGGCCTTGAACGCCGCGTCGAGCTGGGCTTGGGTTGCCATGGGTTTCTCCTTTCGGCTAAATCGGATGATCGTTGTTGAAGATCGTGAGGACAAACGCGATCCAACACAGGGCACCTGCAATCACCGCTCCTTCGAATTGCAGGATCAGCATGAATTTAGGTCCACTGAAATGTCGGGCCGACCAGGCTCGCGGCGCGGCGCAGCGTGTCGAGCGACTCGTAGTATTGGTCGGCCATCTTGATGAGGTCCGGCAGTTGGGCGGAATCGGCAAACACCGAGTCCAGCACCTCCGGGATATCGGCGGAGCCATCAACGTTGAGCGCGTTGCGCGCGGCCGGCGGCACGGTGTCTAACGCACCATCGGAGATGGAGCGCATGGCGGTAAACGCGATGCCGCGCTCCTTGGTGAACTGGGCGACCGCCGCGGATTCGTCGTCGATCACATAAGCGCCGTACTTGGCGAACAGCGCCGCGCGCTGCTCCGGCGTGTCGGCCTGGTTGAACACACCCGTTGAAAGCCAGCGATGCTCATAGAACCGCGTCTTGGCGAACAGCCGATGCAACCACGCTGTGTCGACCGGATATTCGCCGTCCGGCGTGACCAGCACCGAGGCCAGGACGATTTGCGCGATCGCCACGCTGGGCACCAATCCCCCGCAGAGTCCGAAACTCATGATGGCCTTGCAGTCCGCTGGCACCTGCTTGCGCAGATCGGCCACCGTCATGATGCCGCTCAGCACGAGGGTACCCGGCGCCGCGTAGAGGCGCGCGATTCGCGCCTCGTCGCTCATCCCGGTCTTGATGACGAGCGCGCTCACGCATGCACCCGCGCTGCCTGCACGTGCATGGCGTCGATCGAGCCAGGCGACCAGTCGCCGCCCCAAACCCAGCCTTCTTCCTTGAACTTGACGACGAGCAGGCTGTCATCCTGGAAAAGGTGCTTTTGCGAATGCTGCGCGTTATCGGCCGCGTCCCAATCGATCGCCGCCGCAAAGGCGTGCATGGACATCGCGATCGCACTGCCGCGGATCAGACGCAGATTGTAACTGCCGTCATATTGATCGTAACGGAGCTTCTGAATCGTGCTGAGGCTCTTGCCGCTCGCGTCCCAGATATTGTTGAGAACGCGCGCCAGGCTCTCCGCGCACTTCTTGTGAATGAGAATGTGCGGGATGGTGAGATTGCCCATATGCAGCGGCCACGGGCACGGCACGTCGATCGTGTTGGCTTGCAGCCAGCTCGGCGAGCGCGGATCGCTTGTAATAGGCGAGACATTGCGATTGCAGAGGCCAAACTTTCATCATACGCCCGCTCCTGGAAGGAAACATCTGATTTGCGTGACGCCGTCCGTGTCCTGATAGGGCCACACGAATGCGCGGCCGTCGCGATTCGGCTCGGTCACCACGGCGCTGTCGGGCACGACGATCCAGTGTTGCCCATCGAGGCGGACGCGGTAATGGTCGCACTCGGTGTCCCAATCAACATCGGGTATCGACACGCCATCGGCGAACGAACAGCACAAGCCCTTGCCGCTCGCGAGCTGGTCGAACCACGCATGCAACGGTGAGTTCGCGTAGCGGCCATCGTTACGCGCGCCAGAAGTCGCGGCCCAAGCGAAGTAGGCAGCGAGCGCGATAGCCACGATTGCCAGCCAGAACGCGGCTTCTTTCACCCAACGCCATAGCCACGCGACAACGTCACGATCGAGCTCTTTGAGCTGCTGATAGGCGAAGTCGACATGAGGCCAGTCGCCGTATGCTTCATCGCGCACGTCACGCGGAACAAGGCCGAAGTTTCGGCTCATGACACCCTCCTTATCGACCAAGCACCTGAAGCGTGACGGGCCCGACGCCATCGATGCCCATCAGTTGCGCGGCACGATGCGACAGGTCGATGTCGCGGCCGCGGATGAATGGCCCGCGGTCGTTGATGCGCACCACCACGCAGCGGCCGGCATGGCAGACGCGCACCTGCGTCCCGAACGGCAACGTCCGATGGGCCGCCGTCATGGCATTCGGGTTGAACAGCTCGCCGCTCGCGGTGTGAGGTCCGGATTCGGCGCCGTACCAGGATGCAATCTCGGCATGAGCCGGTAGCATCAAGGCGCGAAGCAAACAAAAGAGCGCCGCGGCGAGAAGAACTCGCATCAGGTCACCTTTTGCGTTGTGGAACGGGGACGCTACGGAACGGCTGTCAACGCGGCGCCGGCAATAATCCGTGAACGGTTCGCATCGATTACATTAACGGCAGAATTAACAGCGTGAAGTTCGCCGTGGCCGTAGCGCCTTGTGCAGTCCCGACGTTCAGATAGAGCGTCGTTGCAGTCAGCCAGATAGTGGCTACACCGGAGCCAGCAATAGACGTACTGCTAGAGGTGCTGTTTGCGCTCGTATTAGTAACGGCACTCAATGCAGTTTGAGCAATGACATTCGTCCCGCCCTGGCTCGCTGCCGTGTATAATCCCATCTTGGCCGTCGTCAGCGATGTGCTCGCATTCCAGACGAGCATTTCTAAAACTTTATAATTCGTGATGCCTGTTGGCAGGTTGATCGTGATCGCGGTGTCCCCAGTCGAGTTGAGGTTCACGCTGCCGACAGAAATTGCAATGAGACCTTGCGACACCATCGCCTGCACATTCGCCGCCGTCAGGGCGCTCGGTGCCGCACTGCCGCCGCTGTTATTGCCGACGATGGTGTTGTTGTTGATGCTAGCGAGGTTGCCTACAGCAATCTGAGAACCGCCGACTTGGTAAGAACCCGACACGTTGACGATGCCAGTTCCAGGCGTGCTCTCGTTAACCCCCAACGCAGTTATCCCGGTGGGATTTCCTGTGAAGGATGGGGCGTTAGCTTTGACGATAGCACCCGTTCCAGTCGTACCGTCGCTGAGGTTGGCGGTGCTGATCTGAGAACCGCCAACTTGGTAGGTGCCGGAAATGTTGACGATGCCAGTTCCAGGTGTACTCTCGTTAATTCCCAACGCGGTTATCCCGGTGGGATTTCCTGTGAAGGCTGGGGCGTTAGCTTTGACGATAGCACCAGTTCCAGTCGTACCGTCGCTGAGATTGGCGGCTGAAATTTGCGAACCAGCAACTTGGTAGGAGCCGGACACGTTGACAATACCAGCACCGGGAGCGCTCTCACCCACACCAAGCGCCGTCACCACAGCCGACGCGCGTGTCGTACCACCGATCGCCATGTTGTTGATAGTTCCGGCGATGGCCGGATTGATAATGACCTCCCCGCTGCCAGTGGGAGAAAGCGTCACGTTGTTGTTTTCTGGCGAGAGCGAAACAGCGCCCGTCGCAGTCAACGACGTGGCCGTGACCGCCGCCGCAGCCGTACCACCGATCGCCGGCGGCGAGGCCAGATAGGTAGAGAAGCCGGAACCTGACACGGTTGAAGATGCTGATAGGGTGGTAAAAGCCCCCGCCGCGGCCGTTGTCGCTCCGACCGTCGTCCCGTTGATCGTTCCGCCGGTGATGGCAACGGAGGCGAGGGCTTCAGACGATGAATCGACGATCGTCCACGCATTCGAGCCATTGCTCTCCATCGCCACATAGCCGTAGGCCATGTTGAGAACAGCCGATGTCGCGCCGCTGATCGTGTCCGAGCCGGCACGCGAGATGGTGATCGTGTCCGTTGCCGAGCATGACCCAGACTCATCAACGACGAGAAGGCGCGTCCCGGTCGGGAAGGAAGCGGCCGCCGGCAAGGTGACGGTGCGCGCGGCGGTGATTGCCGTATAGGCGATGAGGCGGTCGGTCGTCTGCGCCGTGTAATTGGCGTCGGAGACTGCCGTACGCATGTTGGTGATCACCTCCGACAACTTTGCCGCCGGCCAGCCACCCTCGGTCGATCCGTCCTGCACCACGACGCGATTGTTCGTGGTGTCGACGACCATCTCGCCTTGCGCGCCGGTGAAGGCGGCGACCTGCGAGGATGTTCCGCGCCTATATTGAACTTGAACGGCCGTTGTCATGTTTTGATTTTCCTATGCCGCGCCGAGATCGACGTCGAATTCGACCGCTAATGTGAGCGGAGCCCCGAAATTATCCTCCACGCCGCGAGAGGTTGTGACTAAGCCGAAATCCAGCGAAGTACCGACCAACATTTCCTCTGCAGCCGGATGATCGAACGCGGTGCCCGTGGGCGTGTAGGTGTAGGCCGTGCAGGTCGAGAGTTCCTGCACGCCGCCGCCGAATACGTTGAAGCTTTGCAGCTTGATGTAGAGTTCTTTGCCGACGAATTGCGCCGGCAGATCATACTTAAAGATTGAGTTATTGTTGAGAAACGCAAATTGGGCGCCGCTCGAATGCGAGGCGACCGTGCTGCCGTAGAGCCCGCGATAGAGATAAGTCAGCGAGTATTTGTTCGCCGATGTCAGAGTCGATGTCGCATAAGACACAAGCTCGGAGTCGACGATGCACAGCGTGTTCGCAAGTTGCGCAACGAGGTCAGTCGCGGTCGCCAACGTCCCTCCGCTCTCAGCCATGTTTACGGCCAACGTGTCGCCGGTATCAGGATTTGTTCCGCTATATGACGACAGCGACGCTGTGAGGACGCCTTGCGGCGCTGGGCCGACGATAGTGCCAATCTGAGCGTATGACGTGCCGTCGATCGACAACCATACATTGGCGCCGCCCCAATTGGGGTCGGCGACACCGCCGGAGCCGCCGGATGCCACAATCCAGACCTGCGGCGTCGAGGCGACCAGACTCGAAGGCGGTTCGAAGATGACCGGCGTGTTGACCGGATCGGCGCTGGCGGCGCGATTGAGCGGATTGTTGCTCACCGGCTGGGTAGCGTAGAGCGTCGCCGTGGCGACACCGAGCGGAAATTCCTCGGCCGTCACGCTCAGGAAGCCGTTCTCATCCTCTTCGATCTCCGTGATCCGGATCGGCGCGTTCGAGAGACCAAGCATCAAATCCGAAACTGTCACCAGATCCATCGGATCGAGCAGGCAATATTCCCAGGAAAGCCGGAACTTGTAGGTGTTGCGGATGTAGACCGCGCGCTGCAACTGGAGCTGCCCGGAGATCAACCCGATATTCAGATCGCAAATTTCGTGCGCAGTCACCGTTGGGGCGATGCGCATACCGTAGAGCTCGATCGCATTCTGATCACGAGATTCGACGACAGTCAGATTGTAGGCGTTGTCACGATCGGCGACTTCAAGACGCCAGACGTTGTACGCCTCGTATGGATCGGAGCGCGAGACTTGCAACGGGTCTTCGTTGTTCTCGACCTTGAAATCGTCGTCGGTAAGATTGTAGATCGGGGTGACATTGGGCACAAACGAGGCGGCAGTCTCGTATGTGTAGGAAATCTCAACGTCGGTGCCTTGGTCGCCATTCGCGAACAGATAGGTGCCGGCGGGCGACATGCCGTAGGTGCCGGCGACCGAGGGATATGCCGTCCCGATGTAAGTGAGCGACGTGCCGCTATTTGAATATTTCACGCCCTGGTCGGAAACGAAGTACGATGAATCGGCGACCACGATCGGCGGCGGGTTGCTCCCCCCGGTCGGCACCTCGTCGACTTCGCGCTCTTGCGTGTTGCTGACATTTGTTCCGGCCGTGGTCGCGATGTCGCCGTAGGGAATGAACTTGAGCTGGCCGCCCGACCATACCGCCGCCGTGTTGCTCAATTGCAGCCATCGCGCCAGGATGCTCGATGCCTGCTCCTGATCCGTCAGCGCCGGGCTCAGCCCAAGTCCAATCGCTTTGCAATAGGTTTGATATGAAGCGTCGCCGCCGGAGCCAAAGAGCGTCGTGGCATTGATCGAGGCCTCAGGGAAGCCGACGCCATATTGCGCGTTGGTCAGAAAGTCGGAGACGACCTGCGCCGGATCGGCGTCAAGACCGTTGATGCCGGTGCCGTAGAAAAAGCCCTGGACCTCGAAATTGTGGTTATCGAGCGTTGCGCTGTCGCCGAGGCTGTAGTCCGAGGAGCACACATAGGCCGTGCCCCGGTAAGCAAGCGCCTCCGATGGGTACGCCGACGCGATATAGCTCCACTCGCTCTGCGGCGTCGTGCCGGTGAACAACGACAGCCCGAGCTCGCTCAGATTGTAGACCGACTGATTCTTCCAGACCTGGTTGATGCCGGCGATGGTCCCTTCGCCAAGCGCCATCATCACTGCGGCGCTGTAGGTGGTCTCCGTGCCGCCGCCGCCGAAGAGGCCACCCTTGCCGCCGCCCTTGCCGCCGCCGGGATTGACCTGGAAATTGTTGTACCAGATGACGTTCGTAGCGAGTTTGGATTCCCCCCAAACGATCGGAATCGGCAGGGTGTTGACTGCGGTCTGGATTTGCAGGCCGGTATAGTCCGGCGTTGTCGTCTGCGACGATCCGCCGCCGAAGAGGCCGCTCATGACTTCTTCGCCCAGTAACTAAAAAAGCGTGGGGCGCGAGCGGCGTCTGACAGGACGCTGTTGTGTTTGGTTTTCTCTTCAAGAACCCGCCGCGCCGGATGGAAAGCGTGCACGATCGTGAGCGGCGTCGCCTCGGTGACGATGCCGCCGTGCGAATAGCAGCGGCCGTAGCGGAGCACGATCACGTCGCCTGGGTTCGGTTCCTTGACTTCGCAGCAACGATCAAAGACGAAGCCGAGATAGCGTTCTTCGCTCCGATGCAGATGCCAGTCAGCCGGATACGGCCGCGGGTCGAATGGTGCACACAAGCCGGTGTCGACGAACACGCGGACGATCAGCATTCCGCAATCGACGCCGACACCTTTGATGTCGGCGCAATTGTGATACGGCGTCCCGACCCACGATCGCGCCGCGGCGACGATCGCGGCGCGCTCCCTGCTCTCGATGTTGGTCATTTCAGATCGCCATCTGCGGCGGCGGTACATAGGGGAAGCCGCGGAAGTTCACCAGATTGTTGAACTTGCTTTGGCAGGTGCCCGGAGTGTGATCACAGCCATAGTAGACAGTGAACGTGTCGCCCCGCGACGGAACGCTTTGCAGCGGATACCCGAGCCCAAGCGCAGTGCCTGCTGCTACGTTGTTGACGTTGGCGGTCACTCCCGCATTGACGCCGGAAGTGAACGTGATCGAACCCTGCAGGTGTTTCGCGCTGGCCGCCGACCAATTATTAATCAACCCACAAGTAGTTTCAGTATTTTGTAGACAAGGCGAGTGCCGTGTGATTCTGATATTGCATGAGACAAGATGATGCGCGCAAGCTGGATCATGCGACGTTGGAATCGATGC
>JBEKNW010000049.1:0-24780 GCA_049522435.1 Xanthobacteraceae bacterium | reverse complement strand
GACTTCGCATTTGACGATCTTTCCGAGGTCGGCGCTGTTGTGGATGCCTTTCGACCACTCCGCCAGTTGCTCGGCGTGACACGGCGCGCAATATCCAACACCTCTGTAATTCGGTTTTTCCGCCGCGATTTGCGCGACCGAATCGCCCCGGTAATGGCCGTATTCGTAAAAGGATTTGACCGTGAAGCCTCTTTTCGCCGCATACGCGAGGACGCCGCAGGCCACCAGCAGCAGGATAAGTCGGAAAATGTGTCGCGGCATGGCTAGCCCGATTCTCCACTTGATTCGCTCGATATCGAGGGTTTCTTGAGTGAGAATCGGAACCCGCCGACGCATCGGCGGCGAAGCCTTCTCGATCGAAGATGGGGCGCATCGGTCATTGGCCGCACTCTTTTCGAAAGGCCGCGAAAATCCTCTTGTTGAACATGATATCAAGGACAACGACTTCGCGTTGACATAGATCAAACTATGAGTTTTTGATTGGAAGTGATGGGGATTGGCACACGCTTGCGCGGACTTTGCCGGTTGGCGGCGCGACGATCTTGAAGATCGCGCCGTCGGAGCCGCAACGGGTTGGGCGGCACCCGAGGCAGGGAGCCCCGAGCGACGCTCAGGCGGCAGTCCGGCGTGTTGCGCGGCTCGCTGTTCCGACCATTCCCGCCGGCGCTCGGCAAGAAATACTTCGCTCGAGGCGCCTTCCTCACCACCGCGTAGGTTCGGCCTTCGCAACCTGCAGAGGCCTGGCCGGGCTCCGGTCAGCGCGAGTTGGGAATATCGCCGCCCAGTCGCTCGGCAACCATCGCTGGTGGCGGAGAGAACCACACTGGTACAGCGTCACCAGCCACATGAAGGCGAAGCACCCGGCCATCAGCATGCCTGCGATTATCGCGACCCAGGCAAAGGGATGCAATCTTGATTTACGCCATTCGGTCTCTCGTCACAAGGGCGCCAATTGCGGTCTGGGAACTTTGATCAAGATCAAAATGACTTAGACGTCTATTGATAAGCTGACAAAAACAAAGGTGACAAAAAACAAAAGGTGACAAAAACAAAAGGTGACAAAAAACAAAGGTACATGTGTGTGGGGGCGGCGTGCCGTAGATGTTCAGACTTTGCCCACAAACCGCAAGCGTACAACGGTGAAGGGTCGATCGCGCGAGAGTTAGGCGAACGACGGCGACCAAGCGTCGCACATTGGTTAGCTAGAATGACACATGATGGAGCATGGAGATGAATCGCACGACGTTAGCCGGTATGGCTGCTATTGTGTTGCTTGGTGTCGTTGGTCCGGCCCACGCGGCAGGGGATGTCCAGGCAGGGAAGGTTAAGGCTGCCGCTTGTGCCGCTTGCCATGGTGCAAATGGTCAAGGGGTCGCACCAAATCCCGCGTTGGCAGGCAAGAACGAGGGTCAGCTTGTTCAAGCTCTGAAGGACTTCAAATCCGGCAAGCGCGACAATGCAATCATGAAGGGGATGGCAAGTTCGCTCAACGACCAGGATATCGAAAATGTGGCGGCGTACTATGCGTCACTCAAATGAAGCTTAGAGCATTTTCAGGAAAAGTGGATACCGGTTTTCCGTAGAAAATGCGATCAAACAGAGAATCTAGAGCATGATCAGTTTCCACCGAAACTGAACATGCTCTAGGTCTTGGGTCTTCGGCACACATGAAAAGTAGCGGGTGATTAATGCCGCAACGTTGGTAATACGGCGTGGGCTGTGCTCGGGTATTCGGCCGGCAAGACCAAAGGGAAGCGAAGAATCACGAGTGATATCGGATGGCGAATTATCCGGTTGACGTACTTGGCTGCTTGAATTTTTCAAGCGGCATCAACGTCGCCGCCGGCTCGCTGGAGCACGAGCCTCGGCATTTTGGAGAACCACATCTGGTACAGCGCTACCAGCCACATGAAGGCGAAGCACGCGGCCAACAGCATGCCCGCGAATATCTCGACCCAGCCAAAGGGATGTTCAATCTTGATGATGTACCATGAGCTCACGTCCACCATGACGCTCAGGAACGGCAGGGCAATGACTGCACACTTGAACCATACCGGCCGGACATAGGCATGAGAGAATATCAGCCCCACGATGAAGAAGATGAAAGGTACGCCGAACATATGAATGTGCGACACGCGAACCAGCGTCGAGATTTTCGCGCCGGTATCGCTTTCGGTGACCTTCTTGATGTTGTCGTATCCGAATAGGTTCGGAATGTGAGGGTTGCTGCCGTCGTGGCAGATCATGCAGCGCTTATCGATAATGGGCCTCACGTCGCGATCGTACCCCGTGCGGTCGGCGCCTGCGTGGACCCAGGCGATGACGATGTTCATCTCCTCAGGCGGCAACATGGTCGACATCGGCCCTTTCAGGGCACCTTCGAGGCGCGAAAGGGTGCCGCTGCCGGAATAGGCGACGACGATATCCTGTTCGGTCAGCATATATGGATTGCCGCCCGCCTTTCCGGCGTAGGTGAAGTAGACGTTGAGCAAGGCGAAAAGATATCCCAACCCGAGAGTAAGGAGCGTAGCCGTATACAGTACGCGCAGGCTGTAGGGCAGCTCGGAATAGTGATAATAGAGACGGTGCAGCGGCGGCTGGTCAGTCATGCTTGGAGTCCTCGATCGATTTTGGGAACCGTATCATTCGAGCGCGCACCTGGCTGCGGCCGAAATGGCCGCAGCCCATCTCATTATTTTTCCGGCACGGCCATGAATACAACGGCCCGCGCCTTCTGGTGCGAATAGTAAGTCGCGAGATTCTTGATATCATCCTCGCTGAGGACGTCGGACATGGCAGCCATCTCAGGGCTCGTGCGTGCGTGGGTCTGATAATCGGGCAGAGCCGTCTCGAGATACTCGAGGCGCTGTGCGGCCAGGGCGGGAATTCGCGGATCGGCGCTGTTGCCGCTCAGTCCGTGGCAGCGGTCGCACTTCTGCGTCCATTCCTGCGTGGTCGAGGGCGGGCGGACGTTCAGCGCCTGCGGCTCCTGGGCGGCGTAATACGCCGCTATGTTCTTCCATGTGTTGTCGTCGAGCGGGGCAGCGAGAGCTTTCATCGTCTCGTCAGCGCGGGCTCCATTCTTGTAGGCGCGAAGCGCGGCCACGAGATACTCGGAATCTTGGCCGGCGAGGCTCGGTGTGGCGGGATTGCTGCTGACGCCCTGATCGCCGTGGCATCCGGCACAGCCGACAGTACTGGCCTTGCCCGCCTGCTGGTCGCCCGGGGCCGGAGTTTGCGCGCGGGTTGGCTTCTGCAGCGCATAGAACAGTGCGACGTGATTGATGTCCGCGTCGCCAATGGCGGCGAGCATCGACTTCATCGTGTCGTTCTGGCGTTGACCGCTCCGGTAGGCCTTCATGGCCGTTGTCAGATATTGCGGAGCCAGAGCGACCAGGCTCGGGATCCCGGGCGTCTTGCTGACGCCCACCTCGCCATGACATCCAGCACATGCGGCCGCCGCGGTCTTGCCGGCCAGGACCGGATCGAGATAGGCCGGGGCCGCGCCGGGCGCCGGCTGCGCCGGATCGAGGCTCGCGTAATACGCCGCGACCTTGACCAGCGCCTCGTCGCTGATGAACCTCACGGAGGTATTCATGGCGGCGTTGGTGCGGCCGCCGGATTGGTAGGCCTTGAGCTCCACGTAGAGGTACGCGGGCCGCTGGCCTGCCAGGTTGGGAATCCCCGTTGTGGTGCTGATGCCATTGACGCCATGGCAGCCCGCGCAAGCGGAATCCGCGAGCCGCTTGCCGTCGGCGATATCCGTGGGCTTGGCGTAGATCGGCCGCAGCTCGTCGCCCGGTTTGATCGACGCCGATTGAGCGGCGGCATCGCGCTGATGCGTCGAGGCCGATACCACCGCTCCCAACATAAGTATCATGATGGTCCGCGCGCTACGCTTCATCGACGTTCGCCTGTGTGGGTCGGTGGGCCGGTGGGTCGGTCGGAATCGAAGTCTCTCTGGCAGCCGGGGTGATCCTGGGCAGATCTATTTCGACGGTTGGCTCGCATAGTAGGACGCCAGGCTCTCTATGACGGCGTCGCCGTACGGCAGGACCATACTGTGCATCACCGAGGTCTGGCGCCTGTTGTCGCGATACGACCGCAGCGCCATGACCAGATAGTCCATGTCCTGCCCGTTCAATCTCGGGATCGCCATATCCGAACTGCGGACTCCCGCGCCGTGACATCGATTGCATCTCGCCGTCAGCTCCTGGACCAGGGCCGGGCCGTTCTCGGCCGGCTTGGACTTCTGGATGGTGTAGAATGCGGCGATATTGTCGACGTCGGCGTCGGTCAGGCCGGCCACGACCCGTATCATCGGTTCGTACTTGCGCAGGTTGCGATAGGCCTTGATTGCGCTCACGAGGTACTGGGGGTCCTGGCCTGCCAGACTCGGCGTCGCGGGGTCGCTGCTGACTCCGAGCAGGCCGTGGCAGCCCGTGCACAGCACCGTGTGCCGCTCGCCGGCCGCCGCGTCGCCGAAATCCGCGCGCGGGCGCTGCGCCGGGGTCTGCGAAGCGAAGTACAGCGCGACGCTGTCCGCGTCCACTGCACGCATGTCGCGCACCAGCATGTGCATCGGGGACGGCGTGCTGCGCGACCCGTCCAGATATTCGTGGATGGCGGTGGCGAAATAGCGGGGCTGCTGGCCGGCCAGGCTCGGCGTCCCCGGCATCTTGCTGTTGCCGTCCGGGCCGTGACATTGGCCGCAGACGACCGCCAGCTTCTTGCCGGTCTCATAGGGGGAGAAGAGCTGGACATTCTGTCGAGAAGCCGCATCGATGGGCGGCAGGCTGGCGAAATAAGCGGCCACGTTGCGGGTATCGGCGTCGCTCAAGCCTTCGATGATCGCGCGAAGTGCCGCATGGTTCCGTCGTCCGTCCTTGTACTCCGCCATCGCGGCGAGCAGATAACTTTCGGGTTGGCCGGCTAGTGTCGGGATCGCCGGACCCATCCCCCTGCCGTCGGGACCGTGACAGGGCCTGCATTGCCGCTCGGCGACCGTCTTGCCCGCCGCGATGTCCACGGCGGGTTGCTTCTGCGGTTGGCCCGTTCCGGCGTCGTTCTTCGAGCAGCCGAACAGAGCGATCGCCAGCACCATTATTGCCGGCACGAGATATCGAATATTGCCGGCACGAGACATCGAAGCCTCGATGGTTGGTCAGTCATTTTATCACTATCATGTCGCACGCGAACCGCACAAGATCACGACAGGAAGATCAAGCTCGGAGATCATCAGGGCGAAGCCGAGGATCTGAGAGCCCAGCTTCATCGGCCGTGGCACGGCGCAGTCCGGCTCCGCCAGACTCGCGCCAAGCCCAAGCTGCGAAGGCCCTCCACGCCGAGGACGGCCGCGATGAATCCATTACGGCTCTCGGCGAGCGGCGTCTGTATAACAAAGATATGCGTCGGTGTAATCCACTAACAAATTGAAGACATTAGATATTCATGGCGATCGCGGATCGATCCGCATAGGAAAATTATACTTTGATCCGGTTCGACGCCTCGTCGCCGGCGCCGCGTCATGACCTAAGCCATTGAAACATAGTGAGTATTAAGAAATGTTCGATGCTTGGCACGAGTCTTGCCGAGTAGAGCGCGGGTAAAAAAACCCAAGCAAATAGGCCTCGCTGAGGCCTGAAAAAAACAGGAGTTGGCCATGACCGCATTACGCAAAGTGCTCGTTGTCGACGACGATCCCGTCGTCCGCAAGAGCTTTGATCGTGTTCTCTCGGGCAAGGGCTACGCCGTCATCACCGCCGAAAGCGGGGAAGAGGCGTTGCGCAAGCTAAACGAAGAGAAATACGACGTCGTTTATAGCGACATCCGCATGCCCGGTGGCATGAGCGGACTTGAGGTCGCCGAAAACATCAAGGCGCGACGGCCGTGGACGCCGGTAGTGATCATCACCGGCTACGGTACCGATATCGCCGAAGAGCGTGCCAAGGCCGCGGGTGTCACGAGCTTCCTGCATAAACCGCTGTCTCCCGAAATGATCGAAGGCAGCGTCCGCGATGTCCTGGCGGCGCCGGCAATCTCGGCTGAACCGGTCACTGCGGTGGCGACTGCCGAGGCGCCCGTGGCAGAAGCAGCCTCCGTCGGAAGCGTGTTGAAGAACATCGCTCTGTTCTTTGCCGCGCCCTTTATCGGCTTGGCTTACATCGTCGCCCTTCCCGTCGTCGGCCTCGGCATGATTGCCCTGTTGGCGGCACGCGTCGCCGCCAAAAACGGAACGGTGAAAGCCGCCGCCGTAATGCTCAAGCATGTTGCCATGGCGATTGCGGCGCCGGTAGTCGGGTTGATCTACGTCGTGTTCTTCCCGTTCATCGGCTTGGCGCTGTTGCTGTGGATGGCGGGTAGAGCAGCGGTGGCCAAAGATTAAATGCGGCCGACTGGGCCTAGCAGTGAGTACGTGCGATGGCCAAGGCCGGGGGCGGTTCTCCCGGCCTTTTTTATTCGGGCACCGGCGGCGCGCGCCGTCTGTTGGTCTCCAAGGCCGGGCCCCGATGCTCGGACTGGCCCACACCCCCTCTTTCCGTTCATCTTGATCGGCGGTCGGGCGGTGCTGGGAATTCCAGAGAACACCATGCGCTAGATCAATGAAACGCCGATCGATCTGTCGCAGGTAACACCCCGCAGATGTTATAGGCATCCCAGGGTCACGATCCCTGGGATATTGTTGAAACCGACGGTGCCATGGGGACAATTATGGATGGCTGCAGCACCCTGCGCAAAATTCCACGAGCGACCTTGTGCAACGGCCTCGCGATCGCGGTAGTTGCCGCAGCGCTTGCCCTCCCACCCATCGCAATCCCGCCGGCGTTTGCCGCCGACGACGCGCCATCGGCGTCCGACCAGAACTGTCTCGGCTGTCATGGCAGCCCCGGCATGGAGAAGAAGCTGGAGGACGGGGGCACCCTGCCGCTGCAGGTGCCGGCTGATATGTTCGCCAAGTCCATCCATCGCTCTATTGGTTGCACCGGCTGTCATTCCGACATCGATCCCGCTGCGCATCCGCCGGCCAAAAACGACATCGCGAGCGCGCGCAGCTTTTCCGTGGCGATGACGCAGATTTGCCGCGGGTGTCACGCCGACAAGTTCGATCAATGGGAGAGCAGCATTCATGCCGCGCTGGTCCGCGCGAATAATCCGGCGGCCCCGATCTGCACCGACTGCCATAACCCGCACGCCGTCATCAAAGGTGCGGCGACAGCAATCGACCAAATCCCCTGCAAGAAATGCCACACGGAGATTTACGCCGCCTATCTCGGCAGCATGCACGCGAAAGCCCGGCTCAAGTCCGAACAAAGCTATGCGCCGATTTGCTCCGACTGCCACAGCGCCCATGCCGTGAAGCCCACTTCCCTCGGCGAGGGCCCGGAGGCGGCGTGTTTCGGCTGTCACGCCGGCGTGCTGGAAGCCCATCAGAAATGGCTTCCTGATGCTGCCTTGCATTTCGAGGCGGTGTCCTGTCCCGCCTGCCATGCCCCCGCGGCGCAACGCAAAGTCGATCTCATGCTGATCGACAGCAAAGACGCGCGGCCGCTCGGGACCGAGCAAGTCGGGGTGCCGGTGTTTGAAGCCAGCTCCCAATCAGGCGGCAAAGGCATCGATGCGCTGACGCTGTGGAAACTGCTGCAGACGCTCAATCGCAGCGGCATGACTGGCAAGACCGTCTTGCGCGGCCGCCTGGAAGCCAGCACCGGTCCGCAGGCGCACCAGCTCACCGACAAGAGCAAGGCGATCAGCGACTGCCGCACCTGTCATAGCGCGGGCTCGCAGGCTTTCCAGAGCGTGACCATCTCGCTGCTCGAGCCGGAAGGCCAACGCGTGGACTATGGCGCCAGTGCCGATGTACTGAACTCGGTGATTTCGCTTCAGTCGGTCGGCGGCTTTTATGCAATCGGTGGCACCCGGATCAAGCTCTTGGATATCCTATTGATCTTGGCCATCCTCGGTGGTCTTGCCGTGCCCGTTGGGCACTTGACTCTGGGATGGATTTTCAATCGCTACTTCTTGGCCCAGTCGCAGACCGGCGCGCCCGGCGATCGGCCCGCCGGCGGCGGTCCGAAGGCGACATGACTGCGCGGGAGCGCCGAAAGGAACAGCGACATGCAAAGGCTCTACATCCACCCGTTGCCGGTCAGGTGCTGGCACTGGACCAACGCCGTTGGCATCGTCCTGATGATTCTTACCGGGATGCAGATCCGCTATCTCGGGCTCATCGATGTGGTGTCGTTTCGGACTGCGGTCAATATGCACAATACGGTTGGCTTCATCCTCATCGCCAATTTTTTCCTGTGGCTGCTGTATTATCTCTCTTCCGACCGCATCAAGGTTTATCACCCGGAACTAAGTCCGCGGAAACATTTCCTCGGCAGTTTCCAGCAGGCTTATTACTACGGCTACGGCATCTTCAAGGGCGATCCCAATCCGTTTCACGTCAGCATCTATCGCAAGTTCAATCCGCTGCAGAGCATGCTCTACCAGATCATCATGATGCTGCTTCTTCCTATCCAATTCTATACCGGCATTTTGTTGTGGGACGTGAAGCGCTTCTCCGCCCAGGTCGATTTCTTCGGCGGCGTGCGCGTCATCGACACCGTGCATGTCCTGATCTTCATCTTCCTGGTCTTTTACGTGCTGGTCCACGTCTATCTCGGCACCTTGGGCCACACCCGGATGGCGCATTATAAGGCCATGCTGACCGGCTACGAGGACGTGGAGGAAGTCGCCGCAGGGACGGAGCCCTGAACCCGCGCCGGCAGACAACGCCGGTCACGCCTGCTCAGTCCGCGCCCGCGCGCCTACGCCGGATTCGGTCCACTTAAGGGCAATCTGTCCGGACTCCACGGCTCGAACATGATCCGATCGAGTTGACGCAGTTTCCGCTCATTCCCGCGCAATCCGATCGAATTGCGCTCTAATTGTCGTCGACCTTATGTTCGGTATCGCGTACCCGGATCGTGTATTTCTTCATCAGTGCTTGGAAGTTCGGACGCTGCATCCCGGTGTCCTCGGCGCTTTTGGTGACGTTCCATTCATTGCGCTTGAGCGCCTCGAGCACGAACTGCTTCTCGATTTCTTCCACCGACTTCTCGCGCGCGGCTTTTTTGATCCGCTTGAGTTGGTCGACGGTCTTTGGCACCGCGAAATCATCCGGCCGGCGGGACGGATCGATAATATTGACCAGGTGGGCGTGACGGATGACGTTGTCGGTGGTCAAGATTGCCGCTCGTTGTATGACGTTTTCGAGTTCGCGCACATTGCCCGGCCATGTGTAATTCATCAGCGCGCTCATCGCTCCTTCGGAAATGTCGGTGACCTTTTTCCCCAGTTCGGCGCTGAATGCCTTGAGGAAATGATAGGCCAGTGCCGGTATGTCCTCCCTTCGTTCCCGCAGCGGCGGGACGTGGAGCGGGAAAATATTGATCCGATAATAAAGGTCGTCGCGGAACGTGCCGGCGACGACCATCGCATTGAGGTCGCGGTTGGTGGCGGTGATCAGTCGGAAATTGGCGGTTTGCGTGCGGGTGTCGCCGACGGCTCTGAATTCCCGTTCCTGCAGGACGCGCAGCAGCTTGGCCTGGATCGAAATGGAAAAATTGCCGATTTCGTCGAGAAACAGGCTGCCGCTGCCGGCGACCTCAAACATGCCTTTCTTGTTGCCGATTGCGCCGGTAAAGGCACCCTTGACGTGACCGAACAACTCGCTTTCCAGCAGGTTTTCGCTGAGCGAAGTGCAGTCCACCGGAATGAACGGCTTATCCCTGCGCAAACTATTGTAGTGGATGGCGCGGGCGATCAGCTCCTTGCCGGTTCCGCTTTCGCCGGTGAGCAAGACCGTCGAATTGGTCGGCGCGCATTGCGCGACGAGCCGATAGACCGCCTGCATTGGCGGGCTCGAGCCGATGATATTCTCGAAGCGATATTTCGAGCTGACCTCGCTCTTGAGATTGAGATTCTCCTGCAGCAGCCGCCGCCTTTCCAGCGCGCGCTGCAGCACCAGCCTGAGCTCGTCCGGCTCGAATGGCTTGGGGATATAATCGAAGGCACCGAGCTTCATCGCCTGCACTGCAGTATCGATCTGCGATAGGCCGGTGATCATGATGACGTCCATATCGGGATGCGCCTCCTTGACTCGGCGCAGTACTTCCAGGCCGCCCAGGTTCGGCATCATGATGTCGAGGATCATGACATCGTAGGGATTGTCCTCGACTTTGCGCAGCGCCTCGTGGCCATCGTGCGCCGTCTCGATCTGGAAGTCGTTGCCGTCAAGGATACGCACACAGCTCCTGATGACGATTTCCTCGTCGTCGACGATCAGAATTCGCACGCTCATGAAACGCTCCCGCTCGGTTTGCTCTTGGGCCCGGCGGCCGGCGGCGTCAGCGGCAGAAAGACGCTGAACGTCGATCCCTCGCCGACTTTGCTTTGCACTTCGATAACGCCGCCATGGGCCTCGACAATCCCGTGACTGACGGAAAGTCCCAATCCAGTTCCCTTGCCGACATCCTTGGATGTGAAAAACGGATCGAATATCCGACGTAAATTCTTCTCCGGAATGCCGCAACCGGTATCGACGATCGATATTTCCACCATCGGCATGGGCTCTACGGACTGCGTGGACGGCCGCGGTTCGGCAGCACGACGTGTGCTGATCGCGATACTTCCCTTTTCCTCAACCGCGTGTTGGGCGTTGACGATCATGTTCATGATCACCTGCGTGATCTGATCGGCGTCGATCCAGATCAGTGGCAGCGCACGGTCGAGGTCCATGGTAATCTCGATATTGCGCAGGTGTGCGGGCCGTTCGACGATGCGCACGGTATTCTCGATGATCTGGTTGATGTCGTTGAATTTTTTCTCCGGCTGCTTTTCACGGGCGAAATCGAGCAGCCGCTTGATGATCGCCGCGCAACGCTTGGTTTCACGGATCACCAGGTCCATGTCCTCCGCATCGGGGCTGTTGTCGGGCATTTTCTGGCGTAAGAGATGCGAGAAAGTCAGGATCCCGGTGAGCGGATTGTTCAATTCATGGGCGACACCCGAGGCCAGCAGCCCGACCGAGGCGAGCTTCTCCCCGCGCATGGTTTCGGCCTGGGCGCGCTGCAGTTCCTGCGTCCGTATTTTCACCTTTTGTTCGAGTGTATGAGCCCAATCGCGCAGCTCCGCCCGCGAATTGCGCAGTGCGTCGGTCATGCTGTTGAACGAGCCGGCAAGCTTGCCGAATTCGTCGCCGCTGCGCACCGGAATCGGCTGGTCCAGATTCCCGGCAGAGAGCCGTTCCGCCCCGCCTTCGAGGTCGCGCAGCGGCAGGTAGACCAGACGGTGCACAAAGAACCCGATAGCCAACGAAGCCAGCGCGATGAACCCCAAGGAAAATCCGGCGACCTCGATCGTGCTGGTGCGAAGCCTGGTCTCGATCTCGTCGAGCGAATAGTTGATGTCGAGAACGCCGAGAACGGAGGTCTCTTTCTTGTGCTGATGGCAGGCGGCATTATAGCAAGACGGGTCGTTACGGATGACTTCCATGCTGCCGAGCAGCGGCTTGCCGTTGGCATCTCGGAACGTCCAGGTTCGTTCGTTCCGGGGGACCTGTTCGAGCGGCTGCTCGCTCGCATGGCAGCGCGAGCAGGCCTCGGCGTTGCGGTCCACCGTCCGGCCGATCTCGGGCGCATATGTTGAATGGGTGATTCGTCCGTCCTGGCTCAGAATTCGAACCCGGTCGATTTTTTCCTCGTCGGCCATATCGTGGATGATCTGGTCGACATAGGCGGGTTCGTTCTGCAGCATGGCAAAACGGGTGCTCTTGGTGATCACTTGGGAGAGCTGCATGACGTGATCGGACACCCTGCCGAGGATTTGATTGTACAAAAACCAGGCGACCACCCCGGTGAACAACAGCATCGCCACCGTCAGCGCTATCGTAAGGTAAAGCACGAGCTTAAACTTCAGGGCTTGCGGCTGCATGCGTGCCGTCACTTCTCTTTCAGCTCTTTCAGCGCCGGAACGGGCCGCAACCTTTCAACAGTGCCGAAGGGCGGCGGTGGCGAAATAGCGGGGCCGCCGGCCGGCCAGGCTCGGCGTCCCAGGCATCTTGCCGTCGCCGTCCGGGCCGTGACATCGGCCGCAGGCGGCCGCCAGCTTGTCGCCGGTCTCATACGGGGAGAAGAGCTGCTTCGCCGGTTGGCCCGTTGCGGCGTCGTTCTTCGAGCGGCCAAGCAGACCTATCGCCAGCACAATTATGACCGGGGACGATACACCGAAACCTCGGTGGTTGGTCAGTCATCCTATCATGTTGCGCACGAATCCGGACAAGATCAAGATCAGCAGGATCAAGCCGGCGGCCATCAGGGCGAAGCCGAGGATCTCGGAGCCCAGCCTCATCCGCCGCGACGGCGCCTGCACCAGGTATTTCTCGAGCTGGCCGGTCTCGACCAGCCGATCGTATTCTATCGTATGCTCGCGCTTGAACTTCTCCAGCGGCATCGAGCCGGTGAACATCAGGATGTCGAGCGGGAAATTCTCCGGCCGCCAGTGGTTGTTAAAGAAGTGCACCGTGAACAGGAAGCCGGCGGCGAGGACCGCCTCTTCGCCGTGGAAGATGGTGGCGACGTTGAAAACCCACCCGGGCAGGATCGACGCCGTCAAGGTCTTAAACCAGAGCATGGCGCCGCTCACGCCGATGATGGTGACGCCCCAGAACGGCGCCCAGTAGTCGAACTTCTCCCAATAGGCCCATTTGTCGAACTCGGGTTTCTGGCCGAGGCCGAAGAACCACTGGAACATCAAGTAGATGTCGACGATGTCCTCGAGGTTGGGAATCATGGAAGTCGGTCCGAACCAGTTGAACGTCCGCCATTTCCGGGCGATCCGCGCCGCCACATAGGCGAGGTGGGCGACGAAGATCGCCACGAACGCGACGGCGAAGATGCGATGCACGGTGCCGGTGATCCGCGGCCCGCCAAACACCCCCTGAACCGCGGGCGCCCAGGAGCTGTCGGCATAGAACAGCGTCATCCCGGTGAACACCAGCGTCATGACGGTCAGCGCAAAAACCAGGTGAGCGATCCGCCACATCACCGGCCAGCGCTCGTAATATTGCACCTTGCCGCCGTCGATCAGTTCATCGGTGCGGACATGCGTCGTCATCCTCTGCGCCTTGTGATCGCGGTATTCGCGCAGCCACCACAGCGCCGAATGCAGCCAGAAGAACGACAGGGTGCCGCCGAGCAGTAAGAGCATGAATTTCGATGCGACCCAGGTATAGGGATAGCGGGCAAAGTCGTGGGTCGTGGCGTGGGGCTCGAAAGTTGCGAACCCGACCGTCGCGTCGGCATGACATTGCCGGCATGTCTGCAGGCGATTGGCCGGACTGACCTTCGAGCCTGGGTCGTTGACCCGTTGGATGTTGTGGTTGCCGTGACAGTCGAAGCACTTGGCCGTGTAGGCGTAGCCCAGCTTGTTGACCTGGCCGTGATAGGTTTCCAAATAGCTTTTCAAATTCTCTTCGTGGCAATTGCCGCAGTTCTGGGTGATGACGAGCAGGGTCGACGGCAGGGCCGTGGAAGCGATGTCATGACTGGTGTGGCAATCCGCGCAGATCGCCGACTTCGGATTGTAATCGAGCAAGGCCTGCCTGCCGTGAATCGAGGTGGCATATTCAGCGAACTCCTGGGTGTGGCAATTGCCACACCGGTGCGGGAGGCTGAGCCGCCACTCCGACCAGATCGAGCTGCCTTTCGGATAAGTGTAATGAGCGTCGTGGCAGTTGTAGCAGGTTGCATTGGTGGTGGATTGGTCTTCCTTGTTCGGTTGCGCATGAATCGTTTTCATGAAGCTGTCGATGCGCTGAACCACCTTGCCCAGTTCGGCAATCTCCTCGGGCTTGTTCGCGAACTGGGCGTCCTCGTACAGATCCCGGTGGCAGGTGACGCACCCGACCTTGATGCGGTCCAATTTCTGGTGCGGGACCTCGGTGATCTGCTGGTGACAGTCGACACAGAGCCGCTTTCCGTGCACGCTATTTAGAAATTTGCGCGCGTCGATGGACAACGAGCGCATCTGCCCGTTGGCACCCGGTACCTGAAAGCCTTCGACGCCGTGACAGCCGAGGCAGACTTCGCTTGGTATCCTGAATGCCGGTTGCTCGGGCGGTTGCACCGCCGGTTGGTCGGATGGCGGCGCCGCCGGTTGCTCCGCCGGTTGCTGCGCGTTCGCACCCCCGATGCCGAGCGCCGCTGCACAAACGGCAATCGCCAGGATTCGTGCGACGATGCAGTGAAGGGCCAAGGCGCTGACTCGCGAGGGAATTCCGGTCCAGAAACCGGCAAGGTGCGTGCGTCGTATACGTTATCAACGCTGCACTTTCAACCATACTTTACGACACTTTACGGCCTGGAATTCAGGCTGATGGGGGGCCAGGAGCGGTATTGGCCTTGACGCGCATGGCGCGTTCGCCGCCCCCAGCCAAGCGGGGACCATCGCCGGGTCGTCGCCCGGATGCCGATGAAGCGACTGGCCGCCGACCGGCTTTCGAAACCGCGTATCCGCCTATCCGCCCATCCCTCACCTAATCAGCGGTTTGCCGTCGGAATATCGGATTGCGCGAAGATGATTTTGATGCTGGGATGTGGCGTCAAACTATCACCATAGCCAATGAGGAGGTAGCTAATGCACCATGTCGCGAATAGGTTGAAACCGACCGCGGTTCTCGCTGGGATAGCCGGCTGCGCGGCCGCCACATTGCTTTTCGCTGCCACGATACTCGTTGTCGCGCCCCGAGAGGCCGCGGCAACGCCAGCATACGGAGAGCAGACCAAACTGGCTTGCGGGCAATGTCACGTCAATCCGGCTGGAGGTGGCAAGCTCACGACGTTTGGAATGAAATTCCAGGCGAACGGTCACAAACTGTAGCCCAGACGACGCCCCACTTGCGCCCGCTTCACGATCGGCGGGTGCAATGGGGTGTAATGGCTGCAGTGCGCGCGTTTCAATCGAATCGGAGCCGGCGAAAAATCCCGGCCGGCGACGAGCTTTTATGCGCAGTCCGAAGCGGCGCAAAAAGTCATGGCTCCGGGACTGCAAGCCGGATTGATCTGCATCGATTGCCACAAGGGTATCGCGCCAGTTGCCGAAAATGCCCGATGCGGCTGAAGAGGAGCCAAAGAAGCAGCAGGGCTCACAAGTCGCATAGCTTCATCGACCGGCAACGCTCGCCTCGCCAAGTTCAACAAAGCGACATTCCCTTCGCGCGGTCATGCCCTGCGTTTCTCGCATAACATCGCGTTGCCCTGAGGGTCACACGTAATCGTCTATCTGGCGGAACGGGCAACAATGACAACCGCAGTCACAGTCAGCCGCCGCAGATATCACTCCCCCGCGCCCTTCTCCAAAGTGTGCAAGTCGGATTGCGCCTCGGCGGCGCTCTCGAAGATATGCGGGGCGACCCCGCGCTTTTCCAGCGCCTCGCCGAGCTTGATGCGCAGGAAGCCGCTGGTCGTATAGCGCGAGACGCCGGAATAGAACCGGTCCACCAGGCCGCGTACCGCGGCCGAGTATTCGTCGAGCAACTCGGGCACGATGGAGAAATTGTCGTAGTTGACGATGGCGTAGACCCGGCGTCCGAGCGGCGCGAGCTTGTTCTCCACCGCCTTGACGATGGCTTGAATTTCGCCGCGGCTGCGCACGGAGAAGCGCTCGAAATTGACGAAGAACAGGTTCTGTTGCGGATCGTAGGTGAAGCGCTGATCGAGCGGTATGCTCAGCATGTCGTCGCGCAGACCCATGGGCTCGGTGCGAAAGATGCGCGCATCCATCACCGCGAGCGCGCCGCGAACGTTCGGCTTGAAATCCATGTGCGCGAGAATATCGCGCTCGACGTCGACCCCAGGCGCGACCTCGCTCAGCTCAAGCCCGTCGGCGGACAGAGCGAACACGCAGCGCTCGGTGACGTACAGCACCTGTTGCGCGCCCGAGGCGGCGTAGGGGCCGCTGAAGGTCACGTGCTCGACCTCCCGGACGAATTTTCTCGCCGTGCCCTCGTTGAGGATAACGAGCTTGTCGTTTTCGATCGCCACGCGCAGCCCGCCGGCGTTGAAGGTGCCGACGAATATCACCTTCTTGGCGTTCTGGCTGATGTTGATGAAGCCGCCGGCGCCAGCGAGCTTGGGCCCGAACTTGCTGACGTTTAGGTTACCCCGCGCATCGACCTGAGCGAGGCCGAGGAAGGCTATGTCGAGTCCGCCGCCGTCGTAGAAGTCGAACTGATAGGGCTGATCGATGACGGCCTGCGTGTTCGTTCCGGCGCCGAAGTTGAGGCCGCTTGCCGGTATGCCGCCGATGACTCCCGGCTCCGCCGTCAGCGTGATGAGGTCGATGATCTTCTCCTCGTTGGCGACCGCGGCGATGCCTTCGGGCATGCCGATGCCGAGATTGACGACGCTGTTGGGCTTCAGCTCGAAGGCCGCGCGCCGGGCGATGATCTTGCGCTCGCTCATCTCCATGGGAGGGAGCGAACTCACGCGCACCCTGATCTCGCTGGAAAAGGCCGGGTTGTAGCTGGTCGCGAATGTCTGCCAGTGGTTCTCCGGTTTGGCGACCACCACGCAGTCGACCATGATGCCCGGCACCTTCACCTGACGCGGATTGAGGCTGCCGCTTTCGACCACGCGCTCGACTTGCGCGATGACGATGCCGCCGGAATTGCGGACAGCCATGGCGATGGCCAGGGCCTCGAGCGTAAGCGCCTCGCGCTCCATGGTCAGGTTGCCGTCCGCGTCGCCGCTGGTCGCGCGGATGATTCCGATGTCGATCGGGAAGGGCTTGTAGAACAGGCATTCGCTGCCGCCGAGCGTCACCAATTCGACCATATCCTCGGTGGTTCGCGGGTTGAGCTTGCCGCCGCCGTTGCGCGGATCGACGAACGTGCCGATCCCGACTTTGGTGATATGGCCGGGACGGTGGGCTGCAATATCGCGGAACAGATGGGTGATGACGCCCTGCGGCAAGTTGTAGGCTTCGATCCGGTTGGAGATAGCGAGTTGCTGGAGCTTCGGCACCAAGCCCCAGTGACCGCCGATCACGCGCTTGATCAGGCCCTCATGAGCGAAATGGTTGAGCCCGCGATCCTTGCCGTCGCCCTGGCCGGCCGCATAGACGAGGGTGAGATTGCGCGGCTTGCCGGTGCTGTGCGGCGGCTCGACCTCGGCCGACAAATACAGCTCCTCGAGCGCGAGGGCGATTTCCTCGGCAAACCCGATGCCGACGAAGCCTCCGGTCGCGACCGTGTCGCCGTCGCGGATGAGGCGTACGGCTTCGGCGGCCGTAACGACCTTTCCCTTCTCGGAGCTCCGCAGATACGGCAATGCAGGATGTTGCGACATTTCAGGTTCTCCCGGCTCCAGACAAGCTCCGTCGCGCGCGAAGATCAATGTCCGACCGGCTCATGTGCGGCGCGTCAACTCCACTAGTTTGCGGCTGAATTGTAGGAACTTCAAATCCAAAAACCGCACCAGCTGGGCGTCAAACTTGCCCGCGCCATGCTGTGCGAACGTGTGGGAAGGCTTTGTAACGCTGTTGCCCCGCAAGGCACGGGATGCGCCGGAGGCAGATGTGGCAAGCCGACGCGTGCCGGTTTATGATCGCCCGAGACCGGCGCGAAGTCCCGTGCTGCGGACCAAGCGCCGGGTGGCCTGGTCACCCCCTGCCATGACAAGCGTTCAGACCAGCAAGCTTGTTGGCTATCCGTGGTCAGATCTTTTCAATCTCGTTCTGGATCTGAAGAGCTATCCGGAGTTCGTGCCGCATTGCCGTGAGGTGAGGCTGTTGTCGCGCAGGACGGAAGAGCCGGGCATCACCATCATCGTGTCGCGAATGACGGTTGGGTATTCGGCGTTTGCGGTCAGCTACGCCAACCGGACCACGGGAGACGCGATCGGCCGTAAGATCACCGTCGAGGCTCTCGATGGACCGCTGCGCTATCTAAGTGCGGTCTGGAGCTTCGAGCCGCGGGATGAGGATCACACCCTGCTGCGTTTTTCGGTGGACTACGGATTCAGCAATCCGGTGCTGGCGGCCGTCGCGTCGCGCGTCTTTGCCGCGATGTTCGGCGAGATTCTGAACGCCTTCGAGCGGCGAGCGGCCCATCTATTTACCGACAGGTCCGCCGCGGGCGGCGCGCCCAGGCGCTGAGTGCGCGTTTCGCCGGTCAGCGCCGGCTTACCACCAGTTGATAAAGTCCGCCGAAGAACGGGCGCTTATGCACGCTGCTTGCACCCGGCAGCCAGCTGGCGATTTCTTCCCGCCACAAATCGAGGGCAAACGGCTCGAGCGTCGCCAGCGCGATCGGCAACAGGTAGCGCAGCGGATGCCACCAGCGCGGCCGCGCATAGTCGACGATGATGATCTTGCCCCCCGGCTTGACGACACGGAACACCTCGCTCAGCGTTCGCTCGCGCCACTCGCGCGGCTGCTCGTGCAGCAGAAAGAACACGATTGCCCGGTCGTAGCTGGCATCGGGCAGCTTGAGGTCCTTGGCATCCATTGCCAGCAGTCTTGCCGGCGCCCCCGCAGGCAATTTGCGGCGCAGATTTTTCAGCTGTATCGGCAGCACGTCGACAATGTCGATCGATCCGCCGCCTTTCGTAGCCCGTTGGCTCAAGCAATTCGTGAGATTGCCGTAGACGCAGGCCACTTGCAAGCTCGTCCCGGGCAACGATTCGCCCATTTCCGCCAGCGCAGCATCGCGCAGCCGTGCATAATTGCCCAAGAGGATGAGATTGACGAGCCATTCGCGCTCGAAGAGCTTCACCGCGTTGGGATGAATATAGGCCCACCAATAATGGGTGCTGAGATACTCGGGCACCAATGCGGTCGGATGGGGCGCGATGGCCTCGCTGGCCTCGCCCGGGAATTCGGCAGCGATGGGCAGCACGTCGTTTGCAAGCATCCATTTCGGTCGCATGAATGTCCCTCGGAACGATCGATGATAACGGTCTGCAGCCCCTCAGGGCGGGTGGCATTCCTTAAGTTATACGCAGCCATCCGAGCATTGACGTAGGTCAAGGGCAAGGTCAATTCGCTTCGAGTGGCCGCCCACATCAAAGCGGAACCAGAGCCACGGTAAGGCTGCGGACGCCCTGTGCGCCGTGGATGAGAACGCCTTCGATATCGGCGGTTGCGGATGGACCCGTTACCAGCACCGCATAACGTGCGGTCTTGAACCGGGCGTCGCGGTAAGCCTGATGCAGGTTGCCGACGATGCGCGTCGGATCGAGCAGGACGACGAGGTGCTGGGCGAGGTAGGCCAGCGCGTTCACCTTCAGCTCCTCCTCGCTGAGCCAGACGGAGCCCGTCTCGGCGACGCCAAAGGCTGCGCGGACGACGCCGACATCGACATCGGCCAACTCGGCCGGGTCCGCGCCAATGTCGAGCGCCCGTGTCCCGCGCACTTCAGGGGTGGCCGAACAGATCACCGCGGCATCAGGGAACAGCGATCGCACCAATCCGTCGAGACCTCCCCCGGCGAGCGCCGGGGCGAATTTTCCGCCCATGCGCGTCAGGGTTTCCTCGAACTCCTCGAGTAAGGGCCGCGAAGTCCGCTCGAACAGGGGGATCCCTGGGACCGGCACCGGCGCGGGCTGATTCGCCCGCACCGTGGCGAGGATGGCGTCCCGGCTCGTCACTGGCGCCTCCTGTTCTCGATATACCAGGTGCGGAAGCTCTGTTTCGGCGGCTCTGGCACCTCGCGCTGCCGTCCCCATGGATTGAGCCAGTTGTAGACGGCGAAGCGCGGAAGGTGCTCGATTGCAAGCCCCGTCGCCGATATCGCCGCGCGATAGAGGCGGGGCTCGCTCATTACCTTGCCGATGATGCGGATCGCCTCCTTCTTGACGAGCGGCAGCTGATTGCGCTCGGCCATGACCTGCCGCCATTTATAAATCTGCTCGTGGATGTTGATCTTGACCGGGCAGACATTGGTGCAGCTGCCGTTGAGCGTCGAGGCGTAGGGGAGATTGCTGTATTTGCGGATATCGAAAGCGGGATCGATGATGATCCCGATCGGACCCGAATAGGTCGCGCCGTAGCTCAAGCCGCCGCTGCGGCGATAGACCGGGCAGGTGTTCATGCACGCGCCGCAGCGGATGCATTTGAGCGAATGCCAGAAATCCTTCATGCCCAGGCGTTGCGAACGTCCGTTGTCGACGAGCACGATATGCAGCTCGGTCCCCGGCCGCGGCGCCCGGAAATGCGACGTGTATTGCGTGATGGGCGAGCCCAGCGCGCTTCGCGACAGCATGCGGATGAACACCGCGAGGTGCTCGATTTTCGGAATGATCTTTTCAATGCCGATGCAGGCAATGTGCAGCTTGGGCACATTCGCGCCGAGGTCGGCGTTGCCTTCGTTGGTGCAGACGACGAAGCTGCCGGTCTCCGCGATCGCGAAATTCGCGCCGGTCATTCCGGCCTCGGCACCCAGGAAATACGGTCGGGTGTTGCGGCGCATCGCTTCGGCGAGGTAGTGCGCGTCGTTATTGCCCGGCTCTGTGCCGATCGTCCTTGCGAACACCTCGGCGACATCGCCGCGCAGCTTGTGGACCGCGGGGACGACGATGTGACTCGGCGGCTCGTCGTCCAGCTGCTGGATGCGTTCGCCAAGATCGGTCTCGATCACCTTGACGCCACGCGTCTCGAGGAACGGGCGCATGTCGCATTCCTCTGTCAGCATCGATTTGCTCTTGACCAAGGTCTTGGCCCGATGCGCCGAGAGGATGTCGTAGACGATCTGGTTGTGCTCGCTGGCATCGCGCGCCCAATGCACTTGCGCGCCATTGCTCTTGGCCTGGGCTTCGAACTCCTCGAGATAATCCGCCAGGTGCGACAGCGTGTGCTCCTTGATCGCCGAGGCGAGGTTGCGCAATTCCTCCCATTCGGGGATGCCGTGCGCCTCCCGATCGCGCTTGACTCGGAGGTCCCAGAGCCGCCGATCGTGGAATTCCAGATGCGCCTTGGCTTCGATGAAGTGCGACGACGCCTCGGCGTGATCGATCGGCTTCATCCGCGACTCCCATTTAAGACCTGGGCAATGTGGATGAAGCGAATGTCGAGGCCGAGGCGTTCGGCGCAGCCTTTCTGGTGCATGAGGCAGGACATGTCGGCGGAAACGATGTACTCGGCCCCGGCGCGGTGATGGTCCGCGACCTTGTCGTAACCCATTTTAGCCGAGACCGGCTCCTCGAACACCGAAAACGTGCCGCCGAAGCCGCAGCATTCGTCCGGCCGGCTCGGCGTTACGAACTCGATCCCGCGCACCTTGCGCAAGAGATCCAGCGGCTTGGAGAACAAAGGCTCGTCGATCTCCGAAGCACTGGCGGTGCGCAGCTTGCGCAACGTCGTGCAGGCGTTGTGCAGCCCGACCTGGTGCGGAAATTCCGCCCACGGGAACTCGTCGACCTTGATCACATCGTGCAGAAACTCGACGAGCTCGTAGGTGCCGCGGCGGACCCTGTCAACCTCCGGGGTTTGCGGGATTGCGTCGAGATGCTCGCGCACGTGGTCGGCGCAACTCCCCGATGGTGTGACGATGGTTTCGAACTCCTGAAAGTTCGCGACAAACAATGCCTCGGCGCCGGCCGCATCCTTTTGACATCCGGCGTTCGCCATCGGCTGACCGCAGCATGTTTGGTCGAGCGGATAGATCACGTCGATTCCCAGCCGTTCCAATAGTTGCAGCGTGGCGATGCCGACGTCGGGAAAAAAGGCATCGACATAGCAGGGAATGAACAATCCCACTCTCATTCCGCTTTCCCCTTTTCCGGCGCCCCGGCCGGCAAACGGTGAAGCTTCGCATCCCCAGGCTGCGCAAGGGAAGCTATTTCCCGGTAATGCCGCTGCCGCCGAATGAGATTTGCAATTGCGTCTGCGCCAAGGAAGGAATGTCCACACGGAAAACCGGCAAGCTACTCGGCGATAACGAAAAATAGGTCGCTTTTGGCTTACATCATGGGGAACTTGGCTTATATTATGGGGGAGCAAGCTGGTAAGTCTCTGGCATCATTTTCCTGGGGGGGAATGAAGGAGGGAAATCATGGCAGCGCTGACCCACGAGCATTCGGTGCCTGTCTACGCAATGATGGCGCGCCTTGGCATCGAGCCGGGCGGAGGGCGATTGAGTTTGCGGTATGCAACCGCGTTTCAGCGCTGTGAGGCTTGCCCATCCAGGCAAGCCTGCCGGGAGTGGCTCGATCGCGCGCCGGCGGCGGTGAACTTTGCGCCGCGTTTCTGCATGAACGCCGACGTCTTATTCGAGTTGCAGTGCGATCAACCCGGACCGCGCCGCGTCGAATGCTAAAACGTCTTGCGACCCTGATCGTTTCCATGTTGTCCTCCCGGTGGGCCCACCTTGCGGCCGGCTAAACTAAATCCACATTCGCAAATAAAAAGCTCGGTGATCCGGATAGGTCGCATTACGGTGCGCCCGATTTGCGCCTCCGCGGTTAAGGGCCGCTATCGGCATTAAGCCGGAAGCGACATGCTTATTGCGAGTTTTTCGCCCTTTGACCCCAAGCGGATGACGAGTGGGGAGCAAATTTGTATTTGGCGCTGGCCGTGGACACGGCCTTCGGATCCTCTAGATGAGGGACTCCGCGTGTTTTAGCCGGTAGCATCGCTCATATGGGTGACGGGGCCTCCAATCGAAGCCGCTGGCTGGTCGGCTCGAGCGTTCTGCTGGTAGGGCTGGTGGTCGTGATAGCCATCGCCGCCGCGCTGGCGCCAAGTTTGCTTCCGGCCGGTGATCGAATTGGCGTGGATGGCCGGAGCGTTGCGGCCGGCGTCATCTTTGTCGGAAGCTATCTCGCGCTCGCGATCGGCAGGATTCCCGGCCTGAGCATCGACCGGGCCGGCATCGCGCTGGTCGGCGCCGGCCTCATGGTCGCATCGGGCGCGCTGCCGCTTGAGGATGCCTACAAGGCGGTGGACCTCGATACCATCACGCTGTTGCTCGGTATGATGATCGTCGTCGCCAGTCTGCGGCTTTCGGGCTTCTTTGCTGTCGCCAATGGCTGGGTCATGGCGCATGCAAGGCGACCTTTGATCCTGCTCGGCGCGGTCGTCGCGACCTCCGGCTTTTTTTCCGCGTTTCTGGTGAACGACGCGATCTGCCTGGTGCTGGCCCCGCTTGTTCTGGAGTTGACGGTCGCGCTGGGACGCCGACCGGTACCCTACCTCTTGGCCGTGGCGATGGCGTCGAACGTTGGATCGACTGCCACGATCACCGGCAACCCGCAGAACATTATGATCGGCAGCTTCTCTCATATCCCCTACACCAAATTCGCCTTGGCGTTGGGGCCGGTCGCACTGGTCGGGCTGATCGTCACCGTGGTGCTCATCGCGCTCTTCCATCGCGCCGAGTTCGCCGGCGCCCCGCGACTGGAAGCGCCGCAACCGAAGGTCGACGCTAATCGCGTGCTGATGATCCGCGCATTGCTGGCGACCTTGATTATGATTGCATTGTTTTTCGCCGGAGTCGTGCCGGCCAAGGCGGCCATCATCATCGGCGGCCTCCTGCTGCTGACTCGACGGATGAAAAGCTGGCGGGTCTACGAGGAGATCGACTGGTCGCTGCTGCTGATGTTCGCCGGTCTGTTCATCATCGTTGCCGGCGCGGAGCGCGCGCTCCTGAGCCCCGACATCATCGCCGCCGTGGGCCGCTTTCATCTCGATCAAGTTGCCGTGCTCAGCGCCGTGACGGCAGTGCTGTCCAACTTCGTCAGCAACGTGCCGGCCGTGTTGATGCTGAAGCCGTTTGTCGATGCGCTGAAAGACCACGACACGGCGTGGCTCACGATCGCGATGGCTTCGACGCTCGCCGGTAACTTCACCGTGCTGGGCTCGATCGCCAATCTGATCGTCGTGCAGCGGGCGGGCGCATCCGGCGTGGTGATCGGCTTCTGGGACTATTTCAGGGTCGGCGCGCCACTGACCATCATCACCCTTGCGATCGGGACACTGTGGCTGTGGCTGTGAAATCGAAAACCAAACGCAAGGGTTTCTCCCCGTTTTCGCTCGACGCGGTCAATTTCCTCTCGGCCGACGTGCGCGGCGCAGTCGGGCCTTTTCTCAATGTCTTCCTGGTCACCCAGCAGCATTGGAGCCAGTCCGAAGTCGGATTGGTGACCACGATCAGCGGCCTGCTTGGCATCGCGGTGCAGACGCCGATCGGCGCCGCGATCGACGAGACCCGCGCCAAGCGCGGCTTCATCGTCCTGGCGCTGGCGATATTGGCCGTTACAGCCGTCGTTATTTTCGCCTTCCCGACTTTCTGGCCGGTGGCGATCGCCAACAGCCTGATGGCTGTCGCTGGCGACGTCTTCGGTCCCGCGGTCGCGGCCCTGACCTTGGGCCTGTTCGCACGGCCGCTACTGGCACGGCGAATGGGACGGAACTCGGCCTTCGATCATGCCGGCAATGTCGCGATCGCGTTGGTGGCGGGCGCGGTCGGCTATGCGTTCTCGCAGCGCGCCGTCTTCCTGCTGGTGCCGGTTTTCGCCGTGCTGACGGCGATCGCGGTGCTGTCCATTCCCGCCAAGGCCATCGATCACAACCGGGCGCGAGACCTGGAGCCCGAGCCAGGCGCGGCCGAAAGTCCCAGCGGGGTCGCCGGCTACGGCATCCTGTTCAAGTCGCGGCCGCTGGTCATCTTCGGTCTGTGCGTCATGCTGTTCCATTTCGCCAACGCGCCGTTGCTGCCGCTGGTGGGACAGAAGCTCGCGG
>JBEKNW010000048.1:0-25009 GCA_049522435.1 Xanthobacteraceae bacterium | reverse complement strand
TGACGATCTCAGGAATCGCGGGAACGCGCACGGTGAACCCGCCCTCTTCCTCGGGTTCGAGCACCACGGCGAAAGTTCGTTTTTGCGTCACACCACGATCCATAGTCGACCTGAATATATTAGCGCGTAGCCCGGCTCGAACCAAGCGCAGCAAGCGTAGCCCGAACTGCCCGAACCACAACCCGGGATTCATCACGATCCCGGGATTTCGCTACAGTCGATCCTGGCTACAGACTCACAGCATCACCACCGACTCCCCGGCGCCTTCCGCGTCGGCTTCACCGCGATCTCATCGTCCTCCCCGGACACGGTTAGAAACTCTTTCAGCGCCCGTAGCCTGGTATCACTCCGCCGTCGCCAGCCGTCCGATGAAGGAGAGGACGGCGGCAGAGAAGTGATCGTTACGATCACCCGCCACCATATGGCGCGCACCGCCGACATCGATGTAATCGGCGTGCGGCACCAGCTTGAGAAATTCTTGGACATGCGCGTCCTTCACGACCTCGGAGGAGGCGCCGCGCACCAGCAGCGCCGGGATCGCAATCCTGCGCGCGGCCTCGATCAACGCCGCTTCCAGCTTCGGGCGGTTCGCACCGACCGCGCGCGGGCCGTCGAGGAAGCGCGGATCCCAGTGCCAACGCCAGCGCCCATCGGGCGATAGGCGTAGATTCTTCTTCAATCCCTCATTGCTCTTCGGCCGCGGCCGGTGCGGAAGATATTCCGCAACCGCCTGCGCGGCGTCGGCGATTGAGGCAAATCCTTCCCCGGCATGGGCCCGCATGAAGGCGAGAATTTTGTCGACGCCAGTCATGTCCACGCGCGGAGTGATGTCGACAAGCACCAGCGCGGAGAAAATGCTGGCGCCATTGCCGCCTTGGCATTGGCCTTCGGCCAAGAGCGAAGCGATGCCGCCGAGCGAAGCGCCGACGACAATGGGTTTTACGCCGGAGCGGCGCGTGAGTTCGGCCACCACAGCCTTCACGTCCGCGGCAAAATCCGAGAACTCGTAGGCGCCATTGGCGACCCATTCGGAGTCGCCATGGCCCCGCTGATCAAGCGCATAGGCCGTATGACCCTGGCGCGCGATCGCTTCGGCGGTGGCGCGCCAGGCGTGGCGCGTCTGGCCGCCGCCATGCAGCAACAGGACCGGAGAACCGCTGTCGCCGAACACGTCGGCCACCAGCCTGTTGCCGGCGGCGCCGATGAAAGTCGCGGTGGCGGGCGTCAAATGCCGGGTCATGGCCGTTCGCAGAGAAAGTTCACGCCAGCCTCGCTCGCGCGATCGGAATTATGAGTTGAATCGGAGGCGGTCAGCGAGCAAACGTAGCCTGGATTGAGCGGAAGCGAAATCCGGGGATTCGTCATCGGGCCTCACTTGTCCATCCCGGATGTCGCGGAGCCTGTCATCGGGCCGGCCACTTCGGGCCGGACCCGTTGGCTCCATCCAGGCCACAAACTCAACGCATCACCACCGACACTTCCCCCTGCGCTTTGCGGGTCGGCTTCACCGTGATCCGCACGTCCTGCCCGAGCGCGGTGAGAAATTCCATCAGCCGGCCGACCGAGAAATTTCCCGCACGGTTGCGCATCAGCGCCGAAACGTGCGGCTGCTTGATGCCGAGGATTTCGCCCGCTTGCGCCTGCGTCAAGCCGCGCTCCTTCACGAGCTTGTAGATTTGCAGCGTCAGGCGGGCCTTGAGCAGTTCCTGCTCCGGGTTCGGCAAACCAAGATCGGCAAACACGTTGCCGCTGCCTTTTGTCGCCCGCACTTTTGTCTTGCGCATTTCAGTTCTGCCTTGTCGATGCCAATTTCGCCACCTTATACCAGCGGCACTTGACTATGACCGTCATCCTGAGGTGGCCGCGGAGCGGCCCTCGAAGGATGCACGGCCCGGGCCGTCGCCCTTCGAGGCTCGCTGCGCTCGCATCTCAGGGTGACGGACGAGAGTCAGCGTAGCCCGGATTTCGCTGCGCTCTTTCCGACAAAGCTCTCCGGCATTGAAAAAACTGGTTATCCGCCGAATCGGCGATTAATAGCGAGGAATGCCCTTACGCTCCTTCCGCGTCGGCCGCGCGTCGGCCGGGCTTGGCCTGTTCGCGACCAAGCCGATCGCGAGAGCCGCCGCCATCGTGACCTACCGCGGCCGGCGTATTCCGACGGTCGAGGCGCACGAACGCGAGCGGCGCACCGGCGCCAAGTACATGTTCGAAATCAACCGGCAATGGACCATCGACGGCTCCTCGCGGCGGAATTTGGGCCGCTACATCAATCATTCCTGCCGGGCCAATGCGGAGGCGGTGTTGCGCAAGGGCCAAATGGTGTTCGTCGCGCTTCGCGGCATCGCGCCGGGGGAAGAGATCACGCTCGACTATGGGCGGGAATATTTCGATCTCTTCATCAGAGCGTCGGGTTGCCGCTGCGCGGCGTGCGCGGCGAAGGCAAAAGCCCGCCGGTCGCGACGCAAACGCTAGACCACCAAGCGATCCGGCGGCACAGCCTGCCGCGGATTTCGCGGCGCTTATTCGGGCTACTTGCTTATATCGAACTTTATGCAATCTCACGCCGCGGCCTTAACGCGGCATCGATAATGTCGCGACCGCTTTCACAATCGCGCACACCAAAGGCTATTCAAATGGATTTCGGCAAACGATTTTCGGTTCACAACGACCGCCCGGCCCCGGTCATCCAACAGACCTGCGTGCGCTGTTGCGGCACCGGCCGCGTCCGCGAGCGCGGCAATCGCATCATCTGCAAGGCCTGCGCCGGAAGCGGAAGAATAACTGCCACCACGGATCGCGATTCCTGATCGGCTACGCCTCGGCCGGCATGCGCTGCGGCTGCACCACCGTCACGATCGCGCCGGCGGCGTCGGCGAGGAATTCGCGGTCGTGCTTGAGTTCCTCGAAGCAAGCGTAGCCCGGATTGAGCGGCAGCGAAATCCGGGGCGGCCTCGCCGCAGAATCCCGGCTTTCGCTTCGCTCAAGCCGGGCTACTGACTCCCCACCCCCTTCCCTTTCAGCGCCGTCCCAATCTCATCGAGCACGGCCGGATCGTCGATCGTCGCCGGCATGGTCCAAGTCTCGCCGTCGGCGATTTTCTTGATGGTGCCGCGCAAGATCTTTCCCGAGCGCGTCTTCGGCAGCCGCCCCACCGTGATGGCGAGCTTAAAGGCGGCGACCGGACCGATCTTTTCGCGAATGAGCGCGACGCATTCCGTCTCGATTTCCGTCGGCGGCCGGTTGACGCCGGATTTGAGCACGATGAAGCCGCACGGCACTTCGCCCTTGAGCTCGTCCTTGATGCCGAGCACGGCGCATTCGGCGACGTCGGGATGCGCGGCGAGCACCTCCTCCATGCCGCCGGTCGAGAGCCGGTGGCCGGCGACGTTGATGATGTCGTCGGTGCGGCCCATGACGAAAATGTAGCCGTCCTCGTCCTTGAAGCCGGCATCGGCGGTCTTGTAGTGGCCGGGGAATTCCGTGAGGTAGCTTTCGCGCATTTGCTCGTCGGCCTGCCACAGCGTCGGCAGGCATGCGGGCGGCAGCGGCAGCTTGACCACGATCGAGCCCATCTTGCCGGCCGCGACCTCCCGGCACGCATCGTCGACGATGCGCACGTCGTAGCCGGGCATCGCCACGGTCGGCGAGCCGTATTTGACCGGCAGCATGCCGAGACCCACCGGATTGCCGGCGATGGCCCAGCCGGTCTCGGTCTGCCACCAATGATCGATCACCGGGATTTTAAGCAGTTTTTCCGCCCACATGAGGGTGTCGGGGTCGGCGCGCTCGCCGGCGAGAAACAGCGTGCGGAATTTTGATAAGTCGTATTGCGCGAAAAACTTGCCCTGCGGGTCCTCTTTCTTGATGGCGCGGAACGCCGTCGGCGCCGTGAACATGACGGCGCAGCCGTGCTCGGCGATCACGCGCCAGAATGCGCCGGCATCAGGCGTGCCGACCGGCTTGCCCTCGTACAGGATCGAGGTGCAGCCGTGGAACAGCGGCGCGTAGACGATGTAGCTGTGGCCGACCACCCAGCCGACGTCGGAGGCGGCCCAGTACACTTCGCCCGGCTCGACGCCGTAGAGGTTTTTCATCGACCATTTGAGCGCGACCATGTGGCCGCCATTGTCGCGCACCACGCCCTTCGGGCGGCCGGTCGTGCCCGAGGTGTAGAGAATGTACAGCGGATCGGTCGCCGCGACCGGTACGCATTCATAGACCGAGCGGGCGTGAATGAGCGCGTGGTCGCGCATCGTCGCCCAGTCGTGGTCGCGGCTCCCGATCATGGATGCTTCCGCCTGCGGGCGCTGCAGGATGAGGCAGGCATCGGGCTTGTGCTGCGACAGCGAGATCGCCTCGTCGAGCAGCGGCTTGTAATGGACGATGCGGCCGGGCTCGAGGCCGCAGCTGGCAGAGAGGATCACCTTCGGCTTGGCGTCGTCGATGCGCGTCGCCAGCTCGCGCGCGGCGAAACCGCCGAACACCACCGAATGAATCGCCCCGATGCGCGCGCAGGCAAGCATGGCGATCACTGCCTCCGGCACCATCGGCATATACAGGACCACCCGATCGCCGGTGCCGACGCCGAGATCGCGCAACATCCCGGCGAGCACCTGCGTCTCGGTCATCAGGCGGTGGTAGGTGATGGTGCGTTTGGCGTCCGCGAGCGGCGAATCATAGATGAGTGCCGCCTGATTGCCGCGCCCGGCATTGACGTGGCGGTCGACGGCATTGAAGCAGGTATTGCAGACCCCGCCGGGGAACCAGCGCCCGTAAATCCCGGCGTTCGGGTCGAATGCCGCCTTCGGCTTTTCGAACCAGTCGAGATCCGCGGCCGCTTCGGCCCAAAAGCCCTGCGGATCGCGCTGCCAGCGCGCGTAGACCTCGTGGTAGCGGCTCGAACGGGCGTCCATGGCGCTTTCTCCTGTTCTCCCTAGTGTCCCCGCGCGCGGCCGCGCACGGGGAGAGGTAGTTCTGTTACTTCTCGCTATATTCTGAAGCGCCGCCGCAGCATTGCAAGCCGTGCCGGCAGGCCCGCCATGCATCATGGCGCTAGCAACAAGCCCTGGGCTTTGATCTATGTCACCTGTTCTCTTGCCCCATATCGCGGACTTGCAGTGATCACCGATCCGCTGTTCTACCTCGTGGCCATTCCCGCCGTGACGTTCCTCGGCCTCGGCAAGGGCGGCTTCATCGGCTTGGGCATGATCGCGACACCGCTCGTCGCGCTGGCCGTGCCGCCGCTCGAAGGCGCGGCCATCCTGCTGCCGATCCTCATCTGCCAGGATGCCATCTCGGTGTGGACCTATCGGCGCAATTGGAGTGGCTGGAATTTGCAGGTGCTGTTGCCCGGCTCGGTCATCGGCATTGGCGCGGCCTGGTTGTTCGCAAGTTATTTCTCCAACGCCGCGATCGAGCTGACCGTGGGAGCGATCGCGCTCAGCTTCGTGCTCTACACCTGGCTTGGCGCCGGGCTTCGCGCTTACCTCGGGCGGCCGCCGGCGAAAGCGCAGCGCCCGCATCCGGCGCTGGGAATTCTCTGGGGCGCGCTCTCCGGCTTCACCTCGACGCTCCTCCAGGTCGGCGGGCCGCCCTTTCAGATCCACATCCTGCCGCAACGTCTCGACAAGCTCACCCTCGTCGGCACCGCGGTCATGTTCTTCGCGCTCCTGAACCTGATGAAGATCGTGCCCTATTTCGCCCTCGGCCAGTTCTCGCCGCGCAATCTCGCGACCTCGGTCGTTTTGCTGCCGCTCGCCGTCGCCACGAATTTTCTCGGCATCTGGCTGGTGCGCAAGACGCCGACCGACCAATTCTACCGGATCGCCTATCTGCTGATGTTTCTGATCGCGCTCGGTCTGCTCTGGCAAGGCGCGAGAGGTTTCATTCGCTGAGAAGCGGAGTAGCGAATAGCGAATGGCGAGTGGGAAGGGATGATGGGTCATCTCCATCCGCTATTCGCCACTTCGCCATTCGCTCCTGCCATTGATCTAAGCCGCTCCCTTTCGCTAGGCTCGACTTCCGGCAGCGAGGGGAAGACCATGCCGACGCCCTACGATATTGACCTCGGCCGCAATCCGGCGAATTTCCAGCCGCTGACGCCGCTATCCTTCCTGGCGCGCGCCGGCGAGGTTTATCCGGACGTGACCGCGATCATCCATGGTGCGCGATCCTGGACTTATCGGCAGTTCTATTCGCGCGCGAAGCAGTTCGCGTCGGCGCTGGCGCGGCGCGGCATCAAGCGTGGCGACACCGTCTCGGTCATGGTCGCCAATACGCCGGCGCTCATCGAAGCGCATTACGGAGTGCCGATGGCGGGCGCCGTGCTCAACGCGCTGAACACGCGGCTCGACGCCGCCCTCATCGCGTTTACGCTCGACCACGCCGAGACCAAGGTGCTGATCACCGATCGGGAATATTCCAAGGTCATGAAGGAGGCGCTGGCGCGCGCCAAAGCCGAGCCGCTGGTCGTCGATTACGACGACCCGGAATTCAGCGGCGCCGGCGAGCGCCTGGGCAGCCTCGACTACGAGGATTTTCTCCGCGAGGGCGATGCGGACTTCGCCTGGCAAATGCCGGGCGACGAGTGGGACGCGATCTCGCTCAACTACACGTCGGGCACCACCGGCGATCCCAAGGGCGTCGTCTATCACCACCGCGGCGCCTATCTGCTCGCGCTCGCCAATGTGATCACCTGCGGCATGGGCAAGCATCCGGTCTATCTGTGGACGCTGCCGATGTTTCATTGCAACGGCTGGTGCTTTCCGTGGACGCTCTCGGTCGTCGCCGGCACCCATGTCTGCCTGCGTGCAGTGCGCGCGGCGCCGGTCTTCGACGCCATCGCCACTCACAAGGTCACCCATCTGTGCGGAGCGCCCATCGTGATGTCGACGCTGCTCAACGCGTCGGCCCAGGAGCGCAAGCCGCTGCCGCACATGGTCGAGTTTATCACCGCCGCCGCGTCGCCGCCCGAGGCTGTGCTGGCGGCGATGAAGGCCGCCGGCTTCAACGTCACCCACGTCTACGGTCTGACCGAGGTCTACGGTCCCGCTTGCATCAACGACTGGCACCGCGAATGGGACGCGCTCCCCGCCGCCGAGCAGGCAGCGAAGAAAGCCCGCCAGGGTGTGCGCTATCCGGTGCTCGAAGCGCTCGACGTGCTCGACCCGGAATCGATGCAGAAGGTGCCGCGCGACGGCGAGACACTGGGCGAGGTGATGTTCCGCGGCAACGTGGTGATGAAGGGCTACCTGAAGAACAAAACGGCGACCGAGAATGCGTTCGCCGGCGGCTGGTTCCATTCCGGCGATCTCGGCGTCATCTACCCGGATGGCTACATTCAATTGAAGGACCGCTCCAAGGACATCATCATCTCCGGCGGCGAAAATATTTCCTCGATCGAGGTCGAGGACGCGCTCTACAAGCACCCGGCGGTGGCCGCCGTCGCCGTGGTCGCCAAGCCTGACGAGAAATGGGGCGAGACGCCGTGCGCGTTCGTGGAACTAAAGCCCGGCACGACGGCGACCGCCGACGAACTCATCGCCTGGTGCCGTTCCCACCTCGCCGCCTACAAATGCCCGCGCTTCGTGGTGTTCACAGAGATTCCGAAAACGAGCACCGGCAAGATGCAGAAGTTCAAGCTGCGCGACGCGGCGAAAGGGAAATGAAGATAAGTGATTACAATGGTGCTGATACATCCCAAATATCTTGATAAGCGGAAAGCTTTAGCGCCGCCGTTTCTGGATCTACTCGCACGATTGAAGCTGGCGACCTTTCGGCAAATGCGTTCAATGATTGAGTGAGAATCCAAATTTCGCTGTTGTCGATAGCGATCAATCGATCATGCAGCTTTCGAGGCGGCGACAACCGGCTCTCCAATGGCCGGGCTGCAGCGTATTGCTGAACCCAGCGCTGTGACGCACTACGCAGCGTAGACTTATAGCTAGCCGCGTCGGCGAGGAGACGAACCATCACGTTTTCTGGGCCCAAAGTTGCGAAATGCGTAAGCGCCTTTTCGTCCATGTACGGATCAACAATTAATACGTCCTGCTTTGCACCAGCGAGCAACTTGCCTATCTCAACCTGTGCATCGAAAACGTTCCCTGCAGGAATAAATGCTCCCTGGGAGGCCGCCGGTGCTTGTAATTCCGCCCTCGACAGAGCCCAAAAAAAGATAAATCCTGCCATGGCTGCTTGCTCGTGTCGGTCAAAATCAGCACCCAATAGGGATTCAATTTGGGACCTGAATCGAAGGCCTTCGTCGCTATCAAGCTCCGCAACTAGTGCTTCAGCACGGCCAAGCCATCGCACGATCGCCGTGCTAGGCGGATTGGCCAAATCGGGCATACTTTCAGCCATACGTCCCATTTGGACATATAGCGACTGAGGGCTAATCGGCATGGCTGCACAGTAGCACAGCGTCGCCTTTGCTTGCCAAACGATACTTAGCCGCCCTGTCAAGCCGCTTCCGCCTCCGTCACTCCCACCACCAGCCGCTTGCCGAGCGCGCGCAAGGCGGCGGTCAGCGCCGGCAGTTTGGTCGGATGTTTGGGGTCGAGAATGCGGCGTACTTCTTTTTCGTCCTTGCCGATGCGGCGCGCCAGTTCGGTCTTGGTAATCCCGGCGGCAGCAAAAGATTCCAGCACGGCGAGCTTGGCTGCCACGTCCGGCATGACGGCGATGTCAACAAGATCGCGGCCTCTGGCGCGCGGCTTGGGCAGCGTCTTGCCGCGTGCCAGATAGGTTAGCAGCACGAGGCCAAGCGCTTCCTCGGCCATGGTGCGGGCGTCGGCATCGCCGCGTCCCTGCGTGACCACCTCAGGCACATCGGGAAAGGTGACGACAATGTTGCCGCGCCGATCACCTGGCTCGAACAGCGCCCGATAGGCGTAGGCCTGCATCCCAATTCTCGTCATGCCCGTGTCGCGCGTTGCCCCTCTGCTTGTCATGCGCGGGCTTGACCCGCGCATCCATGCTGATCTGAAGCGATCAAGGCTTTGCGGTGAGTGCGTGTATGTTGCGCGTCACTATGGATTGCCGGGTCAAGCCCGGCAATGACGAATGAAAGGGAAAACCCACCGGCACCCCGGTTTCGCCGGGGTCAGGTGGCGAAGGATGAACTATCAACTAATTGTCTAATGTACGATCGCTTCCTGCCTGAGCCGCGCGATCTCGTCCTTGACGTGCAACTTGCGTCGTTTGAGTTCCACGATCTTCAAAGCGTCCGTTGACGGATGGGTAAGCGCTTCGCTGATCTCCTGCTCCAGGGCTTGGTGCCGTCTTTCGAGTTCCGCAAGATGCGATTCGATCGCCATGTGGCATGTCTCCTTGCGTCTGATATCCCCTGTACGCGAATGCTACACCAGTGTGACCGTCGGGAAAGATAGTCTTTTTGCCGCGCCGCGAAAATCCCCGCTGTGCACCGGGCCCTGCGGGCTTGTCGGATATCAACCAAAAAGCGATAATCCATAGGAGCTTACCGGCCGGCGACCGTCCCAAAGAGCGGGCCAAGGTACGACCAAGGCGCGACCAAGGCGGCGATGACAAAAGAGGAAGAACGCGAGCTTCGGGCGCAACTTGCGCGCCTGCAGCAGGAGCATCGCGACCTCGACGCCGCGATTGCGGCGCTGCAGGCTTCACCGGGCGCCGACATCATCCAGGTTCAGCGCCTGAAGAAGCGCAAGCTGCAATTGCGTGACCGCATCACCTTCATCGAAGACCAGCTCACGCCGGATATCATCGCGTAGGGCCGTCATTCCGGAAGCCGCCAACGGGTCCGGCCCGAAGTGGCCGGCCCGATGACAGGCCCCGCGGCTATCCGGAGTCCATAACCCCCGTTCGCGCAGACTTGCGACGATCGTGGCTATGGATTCCGGGCTCGTCGCTTCGCGCCGCCCCGGAATGACAATCCCGCCGCTCGGCCTTGCGGGCGTACATCGCCGCGTCGGCGCGCGCGAGCACCTCGGCGGGCGTATCGAGCGGGCCCATGAACGCCACTCCCGCCGATGCCCCGACGACCAGCGTCGAGGCGCCCCAGCGCACCGGCGTCGCGTAGACCGCCGCCTCGAACGCAGCGGCTTTGGCCGCGGCGGCGGCGCCACTGACGTTCCACAACAGCACGACGAATTCGTCACCGCCGATGCGCGCGACGACGTCGGAAGCGCGCACGTGGCGTGTGAGCGCGGACGCGATCGCCTTGAGGACGGCGTCGCCCGCGGCGTGGCCGTGGCGATCGTTGACCGGCTTGAATTCATCGAGATCGAGATAGATGAGCGCCGCGCTCACCCCATAGCGCTTCACATAAGCGAGCGAGCGCTTGAGCTCGCGCTCGAAGCCGCGGCGGTTGAGCGTCTCGGTCAGTGGATCGACGTCGACCCGCGCCTCGAGTTCGGTGATGTGGGCACGCGAGGCTTGAAGTTCGGCCGCAAGCCGCTCGACCTCGGCGGCAAGCCGCGCGGCGACCGCGCGCGCATGCGACTTCGACGCTTTCGGCGCGTCGGTGCCGGCGTGTTTTTGGCTGTGCCGGCTGAGCCGCTCTGGCTGCGGCGGCCGGAATGCAACCGTCTTTCGCTGCGATCTTGCCGATTTGTGCTTCACGGGGCCCCCGTCCGAATCGCATGGGAAGACTAGCCTGCTGGGCCGCCCGAATTCAGCGCGTTAGCGCCGCTCGCGTCCGGCAGGGGCGGCCCATGCGACGGATTGACGCAGGGCGCGAGCGCGCTCAGTCGGCCTGGAGAAATCCCATCGGCTTCGTCTGCGCGTCGGTAAAGACCGCCGCCGTCAAGGGGCCGCCGTATACGGCTCCGGTATCGAGGTTCAGCCGATTGCTGTGCAGATCGGGCGCGCCGGTCGCCGTCGGCGTGTGACCGTGCACGATCAGGCGTCCGTAGTCGCGCTCGTCGGAGAGAAACGGTTCCCTGATCCAGACCAGGTCATGCTCGTCCTGCGCATCGAGCGGCTTTTCCGGATCGATGCCGGCATGGACGAAAAAGCGGCGGCCGTCGTCGTAGCTCGGTCGCAGTGAACGCAGCCAATCGATGTGCGCGCCCGGCAGCGCCTGGGCGCTGTCGACGCCATAACTGCGCAGCGTCGCCGCTCCACCTTGCGTGAGCCAATAGTCCGCCGGCGTCGTGCCGTCGATGACGCCAAGCGCTATCGCCTCGTGGTTGCCCTTGAGCGCGATGACGCGGTCCGGCAACCGCGACTGAAGGTCGATCAAAGAGCGGACGACGCCGGAGCTTTCGGGCCCCCGGTCGATGTAATCGCCGAGAAAGACGAACGTCATCGGCCGTCCTTGCGCATGGTGTTGGCAATGCGCAATCAACCTGTGCAGCTTGCGCAGCGAGCCATGGATATCGCCGATGGCGTAGGTGAGCGACATGGGGGTCGTTGCCTGATTGGGTCCGCGCTTCAAATGATGGCCATATTCAGGCACGATTGTTCAGTCAGCGCTCACCCATAAATGGGAACTTAGGGAGGAGGGGGGCGGTTTGCAGTAAACACAAGCTGGTCGAGGTGATGTCATGAGAAAGATTCTGACTGCTTTCGTCGCGGTGGCGGCCATTGGCGCGGCGGTGGTCGCGACGTCGAGTACGGCCGACGCAAGGTGGTATGGCCGCGGGGGTTGGGGCTGGGGCCCTGGTCCCTTTTTCGGTGGGCTAGCCGCCGGGGCCATTGTCGGCGGTGCGCTGGCGGCGCCCTATTATTATCCGTACCGTTACTACGGTTACGCTCCGTACCGTTACTACGGTTACGCTCCGTATCCCTATTACGGACCCGGTTGCCGGCCCGCTTGGGTACGCGGTTGCTACTGAGAATGCAGGCTGCGGTATTCCCCGGGAAAACGACGGGCGTTCCCCTTTGCGGGGACGCCTTAATTTCGATCACAGTATAGGGAATACCGATTCCCGTACCAAACTTCCGCCAAATAGTGCCTCTTCAATGGTGACGGAGGCGGCGAGGAATACGGGGGTTTATGGGGACTTCCGCTCATTCACGTTCGGGATCGGCACCCGACCGATCGCCTGAGGAGAACACATGCACAAATCGCTCATCGCGCTTGTTGGCGCCGCGGGCATCGGCTTTGCCGCATTGGCTGCCCCGAGCACTGCAAACGCACAATGTTTCGGCTGCGCCGTGGCCGCAGGGGTGCTCGGCGGCCTCTTCGCGGGCGCGGTCGTAGGCAGCGCCATCGCCAACAGCCAGCCGCCGCCACCGCCGGGTTATTACCCGCCGCCGCCCCCTCCCGGCGCTTACTATCCGCCGCCGCCCGGCGCTTATCCGCCTCCCGCCTATGCTCAGCTGGCACCCGGCTGCTATTGGGGAAAGCGCCAGGTCTGGGTCGAAGGCGTCGGTTACCGGTGGCGGACTGTCCAGGTCTGTCCCTGATCGCGTCGGTCCCTGATCGCGCGGCATGGTGTTGAATTCGGCCGGCCGGCTCGCATAAGCCGGCCGGTTTGCTTTGTGCCTCGCCGGTTCGCCGGTACGGTCATGGCAAGGGTCCCATGCGACAATGCGCAATGACGACGCTCAAATGGATCGCCGTCCTCGTGCTCTGCCTCTACCTCGGCTTCGCCGCGATCCTCTACCTCGCGCAGCGTTCGCTGATGTATTTTCCGGAGGCGATCCGCACGGCGCCGGCGCATGCGGGCTTGCCCGAGGCCGAAGAGGTAACGCTCACGGCCTCCGACGGGGAGCGCATCATCGCTTGGCATGTTCCTCCGCGCAACGGCAAGCCGGTCATCCTCTATTTCCAAGGTAATGGCGGCGCATTGCGACATCGCGTCGAGCGCTTTCGCAAGCTCATCAGCGACGGAATCGGTCTCGTCGCGGTCGAATATCGCGGCTACGGCGGTTCGAGCGGAACCCCGACCGAGGCGGGCCTCATCGCCGATGGTGAGGCCGCCTACGCCTTTGCCGCCGCGCGTTACCCGGTGCATCAGCTTGTGCCGTGGGGCGAGTCGCTCGGCTCCGGCGTCGCGGTTGCGTTGGCGGCGGAAAAACCGGTCGGCCGCGTGATCCTGGAAGCGCCGTTCACATCCGCGGCCGCGGTCGGCGCCGCGCACTATTGGTATTTGCCGGTCAAGCTCCTGATGAAGGATCAATTCCGCTCCGACGAGCGCATCGGAAAAATCACGGCGCCCGTCCTCATCCTGCACGGCGTGCACGACCAGATCATTCCCTTCGCGATGGGCGAGCGGATGTTCGATCTGACGAAAGCGCCGAAGCACATCGTGCGTTTCCTCGACGGCGACCATGAAGACCTCGATGCGCACGGCGCGCTGCACGCCGTCGGCCGTTTCCTCGCCGGCGATTTGGACTGACGAACCTTTGTTCAATCCGGGCTCCGCGGCGAAGTCATTGTGGCACTGTCATAAGCTCGAGCACGTGCCCGTTCGGGTCCTGAAAATATACGCCGCGGCCGCCGCCCCAATCGTTGAGCTTGCCGTCGTCGAGGCTCCAAGGGGCGCTGCCGAAAGCGATTTTGGCCGTCTTGATGCGGCGGAGGATAGCGTCGAATTCGCGGTTGCTGACGTGGAAGGCGTAGTGATGACTCTCGAACTTGTTTTCGTCGTCGAACAGCAGCGTCAACGCCTTGTTGACCCGCACTGGCGCAAAATAGTTGGTGCGCCCGCGTTTGCGGCCGAAGATATGGGCGAAAAACTTGGCCGCCGCTGCTTTGTCGCGCGCCGGAACGATGGTGTGGTTGAGCGTGATGGTCATGGGCGCCTCCTGCTCGGCAGTGCTGTCAAAACGTCTGGTAAGACTGCCCGATCTTGCCGCCGACGCGGGTAAAGCCGGCACGCGCCGGCTCATACTTTTCGTTGATATTGAGCGCCTTGGCGTAGGAGCCGGCCGCCTTGTCCTTTTGCCCGAGGCGCTCATAGGCGAGCCCGCGGCTGGTCCAGGCCTGCAGGCTCGTCGGCTCGATCTGCACGGCCTCGTCGAGATCGCCCGCCGCCGACTTGGCATCGCCAATTGCGAGGTAGCTGAGCGCGCGCGCGACGTGCGGCTCGGCCTTCTGCGTGGCGAGCCCAATGGAAGTGGAGAAGTCGTCGATGGCGAATTGGTGCTGATGCTGGCTCTGATAGAGCAGGCCGCGATTGTAATAGGCCTGCGCATTGTCGGGCTTGAGCGCGATCGCCTTGTTGAAGTCGCCGAGCGCCTGCATGCTGCGGCCTTGCTGGCGGTAGACGATGCCGCGACCGAGATAGGCTGGCGCGTAGGAGGCGTCGATTGACAGCGCTTTGTTGTAGTCGGCAAGCGCGAGGTCGAATTTGTTGGCCTGGCGATAGATGAGCGCGCGATTCGCGTAGGCTTGCCCGTAATTGGGATCGAGGCTGATGGCCTTGTTGAAATCGGCAAGCGCCTGCTCCGGGCGCCCGGTCTCACCAAAGACCGAGCCACGCATGTTGTAGGCTTGCGGATCGTCGGGATGTTTTGCAACGACCTCAGTGAGCGACATCAGGTTGGATTGCGAGGGCGCGTAGAGCGCGTCCTCCTTCTCGGCTGACGACAGATTGCCGAGCGCGCAGCCGGCGAGCGCCAAGGTCGCAAGCACAGTCACGGCGACCGCCAGGCTTGGCGAGGCCATGCGCCGCCGCCGTCGCCGCTTGCTTCGCGCGACTGCCGGTCCTGTCATCCGATGCCTCGTGGCACCGCGGCCCCTTTGCGCCCAACGGCAGATCACGGAGAAGCAAGACGATAGTCCCGGCCCCCGGCCCCGCGGCCCCCCGGCCGGCAAAGCAAAGGCGCGAGCCAAAAAGCCCACGCCATCAGCAAAGCGTGCTTCGTTCCTCAGCCAAAGCGGGGCGGGCGCGGCGGTCCAGACCTGCCGGCACCGGGGCCGGTGGTGGGCTTCGGCTTCATCGGCAACAGGCCCTCGCGCTGCAATCGCTTGCGCGCGAGCTTACGGGCGCGGCGGATCGCCTCCGCTCTCTCTCGAGCCTTTCTTTCCGAGGGTTTTTCGTAGTGGCCGCGAAGCTTCATCTCGCGGAAGATGCCCTCGCGCTGCATCTTCTTCTTCAGCGCCTTGAGGGCCTGGTCGACATTATTGTCACGGACGAGAACCTGCACGCATGCTCCTCTCGCAGTTGGGTTATGAGATTGCGCGGCGGCACCGGCGTAAGCCCACGCCGCCTTGCGGCGGCATGTAGCAGAAATGCCGGATCAAGTCCACAAGTCGAACTGATTCGGCGCGAGCGACGCGTCTTGCGCCGCATCAATCCGTAAAAACCCGCGTGATGTGTCCCATCTTGCGGCCGGGGCGCACCGCCGCCTTGCCGTAAAGATGCACGGCGGCTCCGGGAACCGTGAGCCAGGCGCGGAAATCCTCGACCTCGCTGCCGATGAGGTTCGTCATTTCCACGCGGCCGCGGCGGATCGGCTTGGCGAGCGGCCAACCGGCCACCGCCCGGATGTGCTGCTCGAATTGCGACACCGAGGCGCCGTCGAGCGTCCAATGGCCGGAATTATGCACCCGCGGCGCGATCTCGTTGACCAGGAGGCCGCCCTCGCGCAGCACGAACATTTCAACTGCCAGCACGCCGACATAGCTGAATTGATTGGCGATCATCTCGGCAATCCGCCGCGCCTCCTGCGCGGCGGCGGCAGAGAGGACGGCGGGCACCCGCGAAACCTTTAAAATATGTTCGCGGTGCTCGTTCTCGGTGACATCGAAACATTCGACGGTGCCGTCGCGCCCGCGCGCGGCAACGACGGAAACTTCGCGCGCGAACGGCACGAAGGCTTCGAGGATGCAAGGCTGGCCGCCGAGCTGGCGCCAGGCGGCTTCGGGATCGGTGCCGTTGTCGATCGTCGCCTGGCCCTTGCCATCGTAACCGAACCGGCGCGTCTTCAGCACGGCGGGCCGGCCGATCCGATCGAGCGCCGCAGCAAGTTCGGCCGGCGCGGCGACGGCGGCGTAGGGAGCCGTGCAAATGCCGAGGCCGGCGACGAAAATCTTTTCCGCGAGGCGATCCTGGGTCGTCGCCAGAATCTGCGGATCGGGCAACACCGCGACCCGCGCGGCAAGAAATGTCGCGGTGTCCGCCGGCACGTTCTCGAACTCGTAAGTGACGACGTCGACGCTGGCCGCGAAGCGGTCGAGCGCCTGGGTGTCGGTATAATCGGCGCAGGTGACCCGGTGCACGACATCGAAGGCGGGCGAGTCGGGATCGGGGGCGAAGATGTGGCACTTGAAGCCGAGGCGCGCGGCGGCGAGCGCCAGCATGCGGCCGAGTTGGCCGCCGCCGAGGATGCCGATCGTGGCCCCAGGCTCGAGAACGGCAGCGGCGACGCTCACGCGCCGGGTTCCTTTGTAGTTTCCTTGGGCTCGTCGGCGACGGCGGCAGTCTGGCGCTGCCGCCAGGCTTCGAGGCGGTTGCCGAGCGTCGGATCGCTCAGCGCCAAAACACTCGCCGCGAGCAGCGCGGCGTTGATGGCGCCGGCTTGCCCGATCGCCAAGGTGCCGACCGGAACGCCCGGCGGCATCTGCACGATGGAATAGAGCGAGTCGAGACCCGACAGCGCCTTCGATTCGATCGGTACGCCAAAGACCGGCAAGCTGGTGAGCGCGGCGGTCATGCCGGGCAAATGCGCCGCGCCGCCGGCGCCGGCGATGATCACTTTGAAGCCGGCGGCTTTCGCCCCTTTGGCGAAGGCGTAGAGGCGCTCCGGGGTGCGGTGGGCGGAGACGATGCGCGCGTCGTAGGCCACGCCCAGATCGTCGAGCGTCTCGGCGGCATGCTTCATGGTCTGCCAGTCGGACTGGCTGCCCATGATAATGGCTACGGATTTCGCTCCCGGCGGCGCCAAAACAATCTCCTGCGCGAAGGAAGCGCCGGATTATACAGCATGATCCGGAAAAGTGGAAACCGGTTTTCCGCAAAGATCATGCTCCACCAAGCAGCATGATCCGGAAAAGTGGAAACCGGTTTTCCGCAAAGATCATGCTCCACAAAAACAGCCTGGGGATACGCTCCGCTATCGCATGACGGAAGAAGGCGTTCTGCTCGACAAGGCGCCGGCGAACGAGGCCGACGACCCGTTCGCAACCTTCTCCGAATGGTCGAATGAGGCCGACGAGAAGGCTTATGGCGGCCTCTGACGACAGGCCGCATGGCTCATCAACAGGCTCGTTAAGAACTCTCTGGAACAAATCGTGTACACAGGCTATGATTCGGTTGGGACCTTGGCGACGGTCTGCCACTAGGGGGATTAAATGCCTGAATCTGCACACAAAAAGCAGCGCGGCGCGTTTTTTACCCCTCAGCCGATCGCGCAATTTTTGTCTGATTGGGCAATTCGCGCCGCGGCAGACACGGTGCTTGAGCCCTCATGCGGTGAAGCGGTCTTTTTGGAAGCGGCTGGGCGTCGAATAGACATCATTTCTCACGCCAATGATCGGATTGGCCAAAGACTGCGGGGTATTGAGATACACTCGCCGTCGGCGGTGCGGGCCAGGGCACGGCTAGCAGAGCTCGGCTATGGAGCAGCCATCGAGTGTAGTGACTTCTTCGATATCCCACCTCTAGGTGAATACGACGCCGTCCTCGGAAATCCACCTTTTATTCGATACCAATCGTTCACTGGAGATTCGAGAGCAAAAGCTCTGACGGCCGCCCTCCGTCAGGGTGTCCCGCTGAGAAGGTTGGCTAGTGCTTGGGCAGCATTTCTCGTCCACGCGTCGGCGTTCCTGAAGCCTAACGGCCGACTTGGATTTGTGCTTCCCGCGGAACTTTTAGCGACGCGATACGCCGCAGAAGTTCGATCATTTCTGCTCAGAAGATTCGGATCCCTTAAGATCATTTTGTTTGAACAGCTAATTTTCCCAGGGGTGATGGAAGAAGTTATTTTGCTGCTCGCCGAAGGAAGCGGCGGATGCAACTCCTTTGAAGTGATACAAGTTAAGAACATCGACAGCCTCAATCACGCAATTCTGCGCGGCAACGGCTATCACCCGCCACATCCTAATCATAAGTGGACTACCGGGCTGCTACAGCAAGAGGCTCAGCATGTCCTGTCCACCCTTTCACATTCAAAAAGCTTCGAAACGCTTTCAAATTGGGGCAACACCTATCTGGGATTCGTCACTGGCAGCAATGCCTTCTTCACCTTGAGCGAAGCTGAACGGATCAGACACAGACTTACCGACAAGGATATAATTAGAATATTTCCGCCCGGCACTCGAAAAATAAATTGGTTTGCGTTCACTGAAGCAGCTTGGCATTCGATGCGTGACGAAGGCGCAGCCGTTTACCTATTTTACCCGCGCTCTACAGCTCTCGACACCAATTCAAAGAACTACATTGATGTCGGCGTAAATCGAAAAATTCACACTGGCTACAAGTGCGCGAACAGAAAACCGTGGTGGCGAGTTCCTATTCCGCAAGAACCAGATTTGATTTTCACCTATATGAACCATCAAATGCCTCGCATCGTAAGCAATGATGCTAAAATCCAAGCTTCAAATTCGGTATACGGCGTGAAATTGCATCGAAACAGAAAATTGATCGGACGGAAGGTACTCCCCAGGCTATTCTTTAATTCTGTTTCGGCCTTGAGTAGCGAAATCGAAGGACGATCGTACGGTGGCGGCCTTTTGAAAATAGAGCCACGAGAGGCTGACAGAATTTTCCTCCCATCGCTGTCTATAGCCGCCGATTTATTCGATGAATTAGACGAAATATTTCCGGCGCAGGGGACGTTGCAGCAGTCGGAGTATGCGGATTCCTGTGAGAGAATGGACCGGATACTGTTAAACGCTGTCTCCGGACTGACGGAAGACGCAATAAAGATAATTCAGAAGGCACGTAAAGACTTGCTCGGGCGTCGAATGAGCCGTACCAAATCTGTAAAAGCAGTCGGCTCTCTGGATTAACCTTAGAGTGTGAACCTTCTTGGCCAGCCAACATGGCAAAGCGTAGCGCGAGATCAGACTCTGCTCCATGCGAATGGATCGATGAATTGGCAGCGTTCAAACGCTTCGCCACTCACAGTGGCGGCACACAAAGTGCAAAACATATCAAACCGATTCATTGGTACATTGCTTGTCGCCTCGTTCTCGAGGGCGGGTTCAATCCACATCACATCACGCCTAGACCTCCTTTCGTTTTTGCGGAACTTCGTACAAAGCGTGGAATTGAGCGCACGATTTCGTATGAACCGACAGCTGCAAGGGGCGGTGAGCAGATTATCCTTGGAGGACTAAAAACAAAGAATGTCGATGTTGTCGTGACCAACCCCGAGCTTGGTCCAGTACTAGCCGTTTCCTGCAAGGGCGTTACGAAAGCATTTCGTAACCTGACAAACAGAATGGAAGAGACTATCGGCGAATGTACAAACCTTCACATAACCTACCCTGCATTAGTTCTAGGATATTTTTCAGTCGTCCGAGCCAATCGGACATTGAAAGATGCGATCGAAGCTCCGGCGAACGATGCGGAAGAAGCAGACTCCGAAATTGGCCCGGATTCCAGTGCAATATCAACGAGCGCCCCAATCGAAGATCGGCCGTCTACGATTGCTGACAGAATTAAAGCAAACGATATCGCGATTCTCGAAGACGGTTCAATCTCAGATGGACTAATTCGCTTTCATGCGGCCCTTTCCGAAATGACTGGTCGACGTGGGGTTCGGAATGAGATTAGCCGATACGAGGCTATGGCTCTCACGCTCATCGAACCAAAGGGCGATCAGCCCGGTTCAATATTTCCGAACTTCCCGCCCGTTGAGAGTTCTCTTCACCTAAGCCGGTTCTTTTCCACATTGTATCAGCGATATGAAGAGCGTTTTGTTTTTGGCGCCCCATTGCTCGCCGACCGCGGAATCACCACTCGATTCGAGTGGTCACCTGATTCCGTCTTATTCACGCGTTCAGCTCTCGATGCTTCGAACTGGCCTGCGCTTGATTTTGAACCGAGGCTTTCCGCTTTTTCGTGAATTACCCTGTCGCGGCCGTGAAGGTCCAACGCGACGACGGGGCGCGCAGACTTTCCGCCTCGTCGGCGAGCACGAGGCGGCGCCATCGTACGGAGCGCTGTCGCATGCCTCGCCGCTCGCTCGCCGCTTGTTCGGGTCTTACCCCGCCGCCTTCGGCTCCGCCGCTTCGTCCGGCGGCTTGTCGGAGACGCCCGCCTCGGCGAAGGTCGCCATCCCGGTGTGGCAGGCGAGCGCGGCGCGCAGGATGAGCAGCGCCACCGCGGCGCCGGAGGCTTCGCCGAGCCGCATGTTGAGGTCGATGAGCGGGGCAAGTCCAAGCTCGTCGAGGAGCATGCGGTGGCCGGCCTCGGCGGAGACGTGGCCGGCGAGCGCGTGGGCGAGCGTGTCGGAGCGGAGCTTCCAAAGCGGCGCCACGGCGGCGGTGCAGACGAAGCCGTCGAGCAGGACCGGAATGCTTTGGCGCCGCGCCGCCAAGGCGGCGCCGAGAATGGCGGCCAGCTCGCGGCCGCCGAGCGCCGCGGCGACGCGGAGCGGATCGTGGAGGACGGCCGCATGACGTTCGAGCCCGCGGTCGATAACGGCGCGCTTGCGCGTAAGTCCCTCTTCGTCGACGCCGGTGCCGCGGCCGGCCCAACGGGCGCCGCCGCCGCCCAACAGCGCCGCCGCGATGGCGGCAGCCGCCGTCGTGTTGCCGATGCCCATCTCGCCCAGGCAGACGAGATCGCATTGCGGCGACACCGCCTGGTAGCCGGTCGTCACCGCGGCGAGGAATTCCTGCTCGGTGAGCGCGGCAGTTTGCGTGAAATCGGCGGTCGGCTCATCGAGCGAGAGCGGAATGACGCGCAGGTCGGCGCCGGCGGTGCGCGCGAGCTGGTTGATCGCGGCGCCGCCGGCGGAAAAATTCGCCACCATCTGCGCCGTCACCGTGGCGGGATAGGCCGAAACGCCAAGCTGGGTGACGCCGTGATTGCCGGCGAAGACGAGCACGTCGACGCGCTCCAATCGGGGCGGGGCATGGCCCTGCCAGTGCGCCAGCCAGGCGACGAGATCCTCGAGACGGCCGAGGCTGCGCGGCGGCTTGGTCAGGGTGTCTTCGCGCTGGACGACGGCCGCGCTCGCGGCCGGATGGCCGCTCGGCAGGTCGAGGCAGACGGCGCGCAGGTCGGCGAAGGAGGTAAAGGTCGTCATTGTCATTCATCCCTGGCAATCTGATGAGGCCGAACGGCTGTGATCATCCGCTCGTCCCCGCGAAAGCGGGGACCCAGTGGATCCACCGCAACTCGACATTATCCACCTGGATTCCCGCTTTCGCGGGAATGAGCGGAAATCCGTATCAACTCGATCATGCTCTAGCAAATTTGCGGCGATACGGCCATGGTCAGCGCGCCTGAACCCAGGGACGAAAAATGACGATCCGGGGCGCATGGGACGATTGGACTCCGTGGCTCGCCGAGCGCGCCGGCGAACTCAAGACCGCCATTGTTTTTTCGACGCGGCTGCCGCTGCCGCGCGCCGCGCCGATCAGCGGCGCCGACTCGCCACAAGGACTCTTGGCGCACGCGGCCTGGGCGTTTCCGATCGCGGGCATTGTCGTCGGCGCCATCGGGGCGGCGGTCTATGCGCTCGCGCACCGGGCGGGATTGCCGGCCTGGCCGGCCGCCGCGCTCACCATCGCCGCGACCTTGGCGGCGACGGGTTGCCTGCATGAGGATGGACTCGCCGATACCGCGGACGGCTTCGGCGGCGGCAAGACGCGCGAGCAAAAACTCGAGATCATGCGCGACAGCCGCATCGGCACTTACGGCGTCTGCGCGCTGGCGCTGTCGATCCTGCTGCGGGCAAGCGCCTTGGCAAGCCTCGCCGATCCGGCGCTGGTGGCTGCGGCCTTGATTGCGGCCCACGGCGCCGCGCGCGCCACCCTGCCGCTGTTCATGTTTTTCGTGCCGCCGGCGCGCAGCGATGGACTCGCTTTCGCTGTCGGCCGGCCGCCGGAAATACGTGTCGCCGTCGCCGCGGTCCTGGGAATTCTCATCCTCATTGGCGGCCTCGGTTTCATGCGCGGGATCGAAGCGGTGATTTTGCTCCTGATCGTCATCGCGCTCATGACGCGATTAAGCTTTAAGCAAATCGGGGGTCAGACCGGCGATGTTTTGGGTGCGCTCGAACAAGTGAGCGAGATCGTCATTCTGCTGGTCGCGCTGCGCTGATGCACGCCGTCATCATTCACGCGACGCGCTGACGCGGACTCAGGTACCGGGCACCGCCGAGCACGAGGAGCGCCATCAGCGCCGGGGCGATGGCGAGCCACAAGCTGACGGCGGCGACCGCGGCCGTGGCGGCCCAGCCGATCGAGGAAAAGGCCTCGGCGAAGGTGGCGACGCGCGACGAGACCTGGCGCCGGCGAAACTGGCTGCGCTTGGCCTGGGTGCGAAACCACAGCTGGATGGCGGTCGCCGACGCCGCGGCGATGACAATGCCGCAGCTGGTAATCAGCGCATGCCAAAGCGAGGCGACCGCGAGAACCGCGACCAGCGGCGCAAAGACGACGGCGATGATGCCGAGCACCGCCGCGATTTTCGCGCGCAGGATCAAGCGCCCGGTGATCGGCGCCGTGGCGACGAGATCGGGCGCATCCTCGCCCGAGATCGTGAGCCAAGCCAGACCGCCGGCAAGCTGGCCCGCCGCCATGACCAGCACCGGGACGAGCAGGTTGAACGCGCCGCCGCCGCCGCCCGCCGCGAAGCTGCGCCACAACAGAACGGCCGGCGGAACCAGATAGAGCATCTGCATGAGCGTCTGCGAAACGAGCCAGGGATCGCGCCGCAGCAGGAGCCATTCCTTGCGGCGGAGCACCCGGCGCGGCGAAGTGGCGCGAAAGGCCGCCCGCCGCCGCCCGCGGCTTGCCGGGGAACTGTCGGCGCTCGCCGCCGCGACGGCATATTCGCCGAAGCGTGGCGAGACGATCGCGACGGCGCCGGCGAGGAGCACGAAGCTTGCGGCGAGCACGCCGACAAGCGCGGTGCCGTCGCCGAGTACGGCGCGCGCCGGCCACCAGAAAATGCTGCCGATGTCCGGCGCGAGCGCCAGCAGGGCGTCCGACTGCAGCACATCGGTCCGCGACAATGTCCCGTAGGACAGGATCGCCGCCACTTGCAGCCCAATCACGAAGGCGGCGCCGATCACCGCGGCGACAATTTGCGCCACCAGGCGCGTGCGTTTCGGACCGATGGCGCGAAACAGCGCGACCGTCAGCGCGACGGCGAGCGCAGTCGCCGCAGCGCCCATGGCGACGACCACGCCGTAAGCGCCGAGCCAGCGCGCTCCGCCGCGCACCACCAGCATGTCAATGAACGGCGCGGCGAGCGGCAACGCCATCGTCGCGACGGAAAGCGCGACAGTCGAGATGCGCACCGCGAAGACCTTATGCGCCGCAACCGGCGAAGCGAGGATGAGATCGAGGTCGGAGCGCGAATAGAAGGCGCGCGTCATCGACTCCATCGCCTGCGAGACCATCAACAGCCACGCCAGCATGAGCGTCGCGGTGATCGCGACCAGCATGTGCTTGTCGAGCGTGGCGGCGGCGAAACCGCCGACCACGGAATAGGCGACCGCGTGCATGAAGACCACGAAGGCGACGATGCCGATGGCGACCCGGCGCCGGCGCTCGCGCCTGCCGGCGGTCATCATGGCGAGCCAATCGCGCCAGGCCAGCCGCGATTCGTGCCGGGCAAACCAGACCGCGGTGCCGGGCTGGATCATCGTGCTTGAAGCTTCACGCCGCTTCCGCCGGCTCGGCGACCAGCGCGAGGAACGTGTCTTCGAGGCTCGCGCCGCCGCCGCTTAAAGCGCCGCTCGCGTCGTGGCCGCTGTTGCCGGTATTGCCGGCTTGGCGGCGCAGTTCCTCGAGCGTGCCCTCGGCAACGAGCTTGCCGTGCGCGATGACGCCGATGCGGTCGGCCATGCGCTCGGCGACTTCGAGAATGTGCGTGGTCATGATGACGGTGCCGCCGGCGCGCGCCCGCTCGCGCAGCACGCTTTTGACCTGGCGCGCGGAGCCGGCGTCGAGGCCGGTGAGCGGCTCGTCGAGAATGATCACGCGCGGCTCGTGCACCAGCGCGCCGGCGAGCGCCACCTTCTGGCGCATGCCCTTGGAGAAACTCTCGCAGCGTTCGTCGGCATGCGCCGCCAGGCCGAGCCAGGCCAGAAGCTCCTGCGCGCGGGTTTCGGCGAGCGCCGGCTCGACCGCCCACAGCCCGGCGACGAATTCGAGATATTCGCGCGGCGTGAGCTTGTCGTAGATCATCGGCTCGTCGGAAATCCACGCGATCACCCGCTTCGCCGCCACCGGGTCGGCAAGCGCGTCGATGCCGGCCACCTGGATCGAGCCGGCATCCGGCCGAATGAGACCGGCGATCATGCGCAACGTCGTCGTCTTGCCGGCGCCGTTGGGGCCGAGCAACGCGTAAAACTCCCCGCCGCGCACGGCGAGGTCGAGACCGTCGACGGCGGGACGCTCGAAGCGCTTGACGAGGCCGCGGATTTCGAGCGCGAACTGCGCTGCTGGAATTTCAGGCGGCATGGATCGAAGCATGAATAACCGACTGCGCGGGTGCGTTTTGTTCCGCGCACGCTAATCGGGGAAGGTTTCGCGCTCGTGAATCGGCCGCCGCGATTTCGCGGCAATGCTTCATCCGCTCACGTTATAGGCGGCGAGCGCGGCCATGTTGACGAGCTGGGCGTCGTTGGCGGAGAGCGCCACGATCTGCACCGAGCGGTCGAGGCCGACCAGGATGGGGCCGATCACGGTGGCGCCGCCAAGTTCCATCAGCATCTTGGTCGAGATCGAGGCCGAATGGAACGCCGGCATGATCAGCACATTGGCGGGGCCGGAAAGGCGGCAGAACGGATAGGCCTCGCGCAGCTCCATGTTCAGCGCCACATCGGCTGCCATCTCGCCGTCATATTCGAAGTCGACGCGCTGCCGATCAAGCAACCGCACCGCTTCCTGCACGCGCTCGGACCGTTCGCCCGGCGGATGGCCGAAGGTCGAGAACGCCAGCAGCGCGAG
>JBEKNW010000047.1:0-25222 GCA_049522435.1 Xanthobacteraceae bacterium | reverse complement strand
TGCGGGCGTGGAAGCGGTTGGCCTCGGGGCAATAGCGGCGGGCGAAATTCGCCGCTTCGACGAAGGCCCAGGCCAGATATTTGTTGCCGTTCTTGACGTTGCCTTCGCCTTTCTTCTTGCGATTGCTGGTGCGCACGCTGTCGACGCAGCGGGCGTAGGAAGCAAAGTGTCCGACCGCGGCAAACCGATCGATCGGGCCGGTCTCCAGAAGAATGACGGTGGCGAGCGTCTCGCCGATGCCGGGGATTACGGGGACAGTGCATTCAATTACCGAATGCGAACAGGCACGTCGGCATGGATACGCGGGTCAAGCCCGCGCATGACGACTTTTGCAAGGGTCACGGCTTACGCGACACCCTTGACATCCGTCCCCATTTCAGCTACAAACTCCATCGAATCTCGCTCATCGACGGACGCCTTCGGCCGAGGGTACTCCCGAATGCGGAGCGAGTGCGGTGCCCGCGGGCGGAACGATACACTCCGCTCCCGGGCAGCTTCGGGCATCATGCTGACCGGCACTACGACCGGTCCGGGAGGTGCATTCCCTGGACTGGGACAGGCGAGCGCGGGTAACGCCCGTGTAAGCGGCGCAAGGTCTCCGCCCCCCGGTTGGGGCGGGCTTACCGGATCGGGCGCTCTTGTCACGTCCCAGGAAGCCTGGCCTGGAGTTGCGCCCGAGGGGCGAAAGCCCCGACGGCAAGAGCCGCGGTGGAACGCCGACAGGCGAGCGCGTCCCGCTGGACGCGCGCCGCATCCGCTGATGCGGAACATTGAGACAAATGCGCCTGCCGGCGTTCTGCCTCCCTTTTGTTGTTGTTGTAGCCCGGATAAGCCAACGGGTCCGGCCCGAAGTGGCCGGCCCGATGACAGGCTCCGCGAAATCCGGGGAGGATAGGGAAGCTGAAACGCCGGTCCCGGATGTCGCTGACGCTGATCCGGGCTACGGCACAGTTGCAAAACTCGGGCGCAACAAAAACGCGCCGCGAGAATGCGTTTGCTTGTCCGCCCCGCGGAGCGAAGCGCAGCGGGGAAGGATGAAGAAGCCATGAGCAAACAAACACCCGCGAAGTTCACGCCCGAACAATATGTGGCGCGGTTCAACGCCGAGAAGGCGAGGTTGCAGCGCCACTATTGCAATGCCTTTAAGTTCTGGCGGACGTGCCCGTTCAAAAGGTGCCGGAAGGCGAGAACTTGCGGCGGCGATGCGGACGTGTGTCTCAAGCGCCGAGAGAAAGAGATACCGCGCCACATCCAGTGGCAGGCGCGGCAGCAAATCCTGGAATCGACGCCGGCGAGCGCCGGGCCGGCGGAACGCATGGCGCGCGAGTTTCTTCCCGGCACCTTGGTGTAGCGCTATGACTTATCAGCCCTTTTTACGGAGCGGAAACCGCCGCAGTACCGCCGCATTCGCGCCCTTGGCTTGGAACCCGATGCCTGGGTGGTGGGACGGGGTCTTTTTCGCGGCTTTTGCGGCCGCCTTTGCCGCCATGTGCGCATGTGCCGGCGCCGCGGCGCAGGAACGGCCGCCGGCGGCGTTCGCGTGCGGCGGCGAGACCATCGCGCGCGGCACTGTCAGCCGGCTCGTCGACGGCCGCGGCTTCGTGCTCGACGACGGCCGCGAGGTCCGCCTGGCCGCGATCGAAGTGCCGCCGCTGCCGCCGCCGCAGGAATCCGGCGCGGCTCCGGGCGGTGCGGCGGCGAGGGACGCGCTCGCCGCGCTGCTTGCCGGCGCCGAGGTCGTGCTCAGGCAGGCGGAGCCGCAAAAATCCGATCGCTATGGGCGGATCGTGGCCTACGCCTTCACTGCGCGCGATGGCGTCGAACGCTCCGTGCAGGCGGATCTGATCGCGGCGGGGCTTGCCCGCGTTGCCGCCCGGGTCGGCAACCGCGACTGCGCCGCCGAACTCCTCGGCCGGGAAGACGCAGCGCGCGGCGCCAAGCTTGGCCTTTGGGCCAGTTCGTATTATGACTCGCTCGACGCCGAAAACCCCGCCAATGTACTGGCCGAGCGAGGCCGCTTTGCGCTGGTCGAGGGCAAGGTGGTTTTGGTGCGCGAAAGCGGGGCTACGATTTACGTGAATTTCGGGCGGCGGTGGACCGAGGACTTCACTGTTACGATCCTGAAGCGAAATGCGCGTAATTTCACGGCGGCGGGTCTCGAGTTAAAGAAGCTCGCCGGCCGGCGCGTCCGGGTGCGCGGATGGATCGAGGAGCGCGGCGGGCCTTGGATCGAGGCGGCGCGTCCGGAGCAGATCGAGATCACTGACCGCAAGTGATGGATGGCTAAGGTGACCAATTCGGGGGCCATGGGGACGGCAAGGCTGCGGCTTGCCCATGCGGGCATCGCCGTGGTGGCACTTTTGCTGGCCGCCTGCACCGCTTCGCCTCCCGCCGTCGAGCCGCAGGCTTCGCTGCCGGCGCCGGCAAAGCCCGCGGAGACGACGGATATGTCGCCGGCGACGCTGCGCGAGCATCAGCGCATCCTTGCGGCCTATGGCGGCGTCTACAACGATCCCAAGCTGCAAGGCATGATCGAGCAGACCGTCGAGCGGCTGGTCGCGGCGTCCGAGCGGCCCGACCTGCATTACAAGGTCACCATGCTCAATTCGCAGTCGATCAATGCGTTCGCCCTTCCCTCTAGTCAGCTTTACGTGACCCGCGGCCTCGTTGCGCTCGCCAACGACGAGTCCGAGCTCGCATCCGTGCTGGCTCACGAGATGGGACACGTGATCGCCCGCCATGCCGCGATCCGCGAGGAGCAGGCCAAGCAGGCGGCGCTGGTGGGCCGCGTCGTCAGCGACGTCATCAGCGATCCGGAAGTGGGGGCGCTGGCGCTCGCCAAGTCGAAGCTCGCGCTCGCCAGCTTTTCGCGCGCGCAGGAATTCGAGGCGGACGCCATCGGCATCGGCATCGCCTCGCGCGCCGGCTACGATCCCAATGGCGCGGTGCGCTTCCTCACCTCGATGGAACACAATTCCGAACTCAAGCCGCTGCAGAGCGGCGCCATCGATCCGCGCGCGCCGGATTTCCTGTCTTCGCATCCGGCAACGCCCGAGCGGATCAGCAATGCGCTCAGCAATGCCCGCCAATATAGCGGCCGGTCCGCCGCCGGCGAGCGGGACAAGGACGCCTATCTCGCCGGCATCGACGGCATCGTGTTCGGCGAGGATCCGAGCGAAGGTTTTGTCCGCGGCCGCCGCTTCCTGCATCCGCGACTGGGCTTTACCTTCACCGCCCCCGAAGGCTTCGCTCTCGACAACACGGCGCAGGCCGTGCTCGGCGTCAAGCATGGCGGCGGCCAGGCGCTGCGGCTCGATGTGGTGCGCGTGCCCTCGGAGCAGACCCTCGCCGAATACCTGACCTCCGGCTGGATCGAGAACATCGACCCGAGCACGGTGGAGAATGTCACCGTCAACGGTTTCCCGGGCGCGACTGCCGCCGCCAAGGGCGAGCAATGGGACTTCCGCCTCTACGCCATTCGCTTCGGCAGCGACGTCTACCGCTTCATCTATGCGACCAAGCACCGTACGCCCGAGAACGACCGTATCTTCCGCGAGTCGATCGGTACGTTCCGCCGCATGAGCCTCGCCGAGATCGAAGACGCGAAGCCGTTGCGGCTGCAGGTGGTGACGGTCGGCCCCGGCGATACCGTCGACAAGGTGGCGGGCCGCATGGCCGTCGCCGACCGTCAGGTGGAGCGCTTCCGCGTGCTCAACGGGCTCGAAGCCGGGGACCGACTGAAGTCGGGCAGCGAGGTCAAGATCGTCGTCGAATGACGGCGCGGCGCGTGCGGCCGGGCGTCATTGCGAGGAGCGAAGCGACGAAGCAATCCAGAAATCGCGTCAGCAGAATGGATTGCTTCGCGGAGCCTGTCATCGGGCCGGCCACTTCGGGCCGGACCCGTTGGCTCGCAATGACGGCGCCTCGCGCGTTTCAAACATTGATCGCGCGTTTGGCGACCGCCATTGCCGCTTCCTTCACCGCTTCGCTCAGCGTCGGATGGGCATGGCAGGTGCGGGCGATATCTTCCGACGAGGCGCCGAGCTCCATGGCCATTGCAACCTCCGCGATCAGGGTTTCGGCGTCGGGCCCGAGAATGTGCACGCCGAGCACGCGATCGGTCTTGGTATCGGCAAGGATCTTGACGAAGCCGTCGGTCATCAGGTTGACCCTGGCGCGGCTGTTGGCGGTGAAGGGAAATTTGCCGACCTGGTAGGCGATGCCGGCTTCCTTGAGCTCCTCCTCGGTTTTCCCGACCGAGGCGATTTCCGGGTACGTATAGACGACGTTCGGGATCACCTCGTAGTTCACATGACCGGCCTGCCCGGCGATGATTTCTGCGGCCGCGACGCCTTCGTCCTCCGCCTTGTGGGCGAGCATCGGGCCGGCGATGACATCGCCGATAGCGTAGATGCCGGCGACATTGGTGCGGAAATGCGGATCGACGATGACGCGGCCGCGATTATCCAGCTTGACGCCGACCGCATCGAGGCCGAGGCCTTCGGTGTAGGGCACGCGGCCGATCGCCACCAGCACGATATCCGCCTCCATCGTCTCCGCTGCACCGGCTTCCGCACCGGCTGCGGCGGGTTCGACCTTCACCTTGAGCACCTTGCCGGAGCCGTCGATTGCGGTGACTTTCGAGGACAATTTGAACACGATGCCCTGCTTCTGCTGCAAGCGGTAGAACTGCCGCGCAACCTCGCTGTCGATGCCGGGCAGGATGTGATCGAGGAACTCGACGATCGTCACCTGCGCGCCGAGCCGCCGCCACACCGAGCCCAGCTCGAGCCCGATGATGCCGGCGCCAACGACAATGAGCTTTTGCGGCACCTTGGGAAGCTCGAGCGCGCCGGTCGAGGACACGATGCGCTTCTCGTCGATGTCGATGCCGGGAAGGCGCGCGACATCCGATCCGGTAGCGATGACGATGTTCTTGGTCTCCAGCGTCTGCGTCTTGCCGTCGGCGTCTTTCACCTCGACCTTGCCCGGCGCGACGACGCGCCCGCAACCGTGAACCGCGTCGATCTTGTTCTTCTTGAACAAAAAGTCCACGCCCTTGACGTTGCTTTCGACGTTTTGCTCCTTGTATTTGAGCAGCGCGGCAAGATCGACGCTCGGCTTGCCGACCTTGATCCCCATCTGTGCAAAACTTTGCCCGGCCTCCTCATAAAGCTCCGAGGCGTGCAGCATCGCCTTCGACGGGATGCAACCGATATTGAGGCAAGTGCCGCCGTAGGTGGCGCGCTTCTCGACGACGGCGGTTTTCAGCCCAAGCTGCGCCGCGCGAATGGCGCAGACATAGCCGCCGGGGCCGGTGCCGATGACGATGAGGTCGTATGTGGGCATTACTTCCCTTTTAGCCGGTTGACGGCTCCTTCAACACGATCGATTTTCTTCGATAGCTCAGCGATCGAAGCGTCCATAATTGGCTCAGTGTCTTCCCACTCAGATTTGACGTATTGATACATCTCAAGTGTATCGTCGCCCCAACGAGGTCCTTGTTTGTTCAAGCGAGGCTCAAATAGCTGAAGGAGAATCGCTTCAATCTCATCTAACGCGCTGGAATTTATTCCCGCACATCTACTTTCTGGCCGTTGATGCTCGGATAGCTGAAGATTGGAAGTATTTACTTCACGTAATCCGAACCAAGAAAAATTGGTCCATCTGTCGCGTAAATTGTTGGTAGTGTGATCGCGAAGCCTGAGAAAGAGCCGACGGTCTCCCGCCCCGGCTTGGCCAATATAAACAACTTCTCTTTGCGCAGTAAAAAGAACATAGATTCCGATCTGCTCTCTGAAGTCGACAACAACTGGCTTGCGATCCTCCAACCTGTACCCAAGAAGTTGACCGGATACCCTTTGCCGTCCCCAATCCACCAGATCTCTGCTCCAAAAATGACCGAAGTTTCGGATTGCGAGCATAAAACCCTCCTCTGAATTTTCTCACAAATCCAGCACCAACCGCGCCGGCTCCTCCAAGGACTCTTTCACCCGCACCAGGAACGTCACCGCCTCGCGGCCGCCGACGATGCGGTGCTCTTGGAGCGCACGCCGCCGCCGCTTACTCTGCGGCGGAACGGTTCAGCCGATAACGCTCCGCCAACTCCTCGACCTTTTGCGTTTCGATCAGAATGCGCGTCGCGTCGGGACAGAAGTCGATCTCATTCCCAAGATCGTCGAGGTTCCATCCGAAAGTGTGGCCATGCTCGCCGACCGAGACCGTCCTGAAATAGGCTTCATCCTTCAGTCGCGCGAAGGCCGGCCCATTTGCGATCAGGTCCGTCAGGTCGTATTCGCCGGAAAGGCCGTCATCGAAGGTGACGCACAAGACCGGGTAACGCACGGCCTCGACGCTTTTGATCCGATATTTCATTTGTCGATCATGCCTCCCTGATAACGCATCTCGTGAATCTCCCGCCAGACATAGGCCACCTGCTCACGGCGCGCTGCCAGCCACTCCTGAACCGCCCTGAGCTTCGCCCGCGGAAGCGACCCCTCCAGAACATCACTGGTCACGATCGAGATCATAGCCTCATGCTCGGCAAATTTCGCGTGCAAATGCGGCGGCAGATGGTCCTTGGGATAGATGATGATCCGAACGCCGGAGACAAAGGCAATCGTCGGCATCTTCAACCTATCAAAGGGAGGAATCGGAAGCATACATAGCCTTCACATCACAAATCCAGCACCAGCCGCGCCGGATCCTCCAAACACTCCTTCACCCGCACCAAAAACGTCACCGCCTCGCGGCCGTCGACGATGCGGTGATCGTAGGACAGCGCCAGATACATCATCGGCCGCGCCTCGACCTTGCCGTTAACCACCATCGGCCGCTCCTGGATCTTGTGCATGCCGAGAATGCCGGATTGCGGCGCATTGAGGATCGGCGTCGACATCAGCGAGCCGTAGATGCCGCCGTTGGTGATGGTGAAGGTGCCGCCCTGCAGCTCCTCGATCTTGAGCGCGCCGTCGCGGGCGCGGCGGCCGAAATCGGCGATCGTCTTCTCGATCTCGGCGATCGATTTGCCGTCGCAGTCGCGCACCACCGGCACCACCAGGCCGCGCTCGCTGCCGACCGCGATGCCGATATGGTAGTAGTTCTTGTAGATGATGTCGGTGCCGTCGATCTCGGCGTTGACGGCGGGGATTTCCTTGAGCGCCTGCACGCAGGCGCGCACGAAGAAGCCCATGAAGCCGAGCTTGACGCCGTGCTTTTTCTCGAACAGATCGCGGTACTGAGTGCGCAGCGCCATGACCTGGCCCATGTCGACCTCATTGAAGGTCGTGAGCATGGCGGCGGTGTTTTGCGCATCCTTCAGGCGCCGCGCGATGGTCTGCCGGAGCCGCGTCATGCGCACGCGCTCCTCGCGCGCGGCATCATCGGGCGGCGACGGCGCGCGGGCCTGGATGGAAGCGACCGGCGCGGCAACCGGCGTCGGCTGCGCGGCGGCGCGTTCGATGGCCGCGAGCATGTCGCCCTTGGTGACGCGGCCGTCCTTGCCGGTGCCGGGAACGGCCGCAGCATCCATGCCGGTCTCGGCCGCGAGCTTGCGCACCGACGGCGCCAGCGGCATCTCGGTGCCCGGCGCCTTGGCAGGCGCCGGCTTTGGCGGCGCCGGCGGAGGCGCAGGTTGTGCTGCCGCCTCGGTCGGCTTGGCCGGTGTCTTCGTCGGGGCTGCGCCGGGGCCCTCCTTAATCGCACCGAGCAGAGCGCCCACGGCAACCGTGTCCCCATCCTTGACGGCGACGTCGGTGAGCACGCCGGCGGCCGGCGCCGGCATCTCGATCGTGACCTTGTCGGTCTCAAGCTCAACCAGCGGCTCGTCGACGGCGACCACGTCGCCCGCCTTCTTGAACCACTTGCCGATCGTCGCTTCGGTCACCGACTCGCCGAGGACGGGCACACGAATCTCAGCCATGATTTCAATTCCCTGTTGGCGGCGCCGATTGCGCAGGGATGTCGGATGACAGAGGTCAGAGGTCAGAGGTCGGAAAATAAGAGTTCTATCTGACCTCTGTCATCCGCCATCCGTCCTCTATCACCCCAGCGCCTCTTCCAGAAAATGCTTGAGCTGGGCAAGATGCAGCGACATCTGCCCGACCGCCGTCGACGCGGAAGCCGGCCGGCCGACATAGCGCGCGCGACGATGCTTGGCGCCGATCTGATTGAGCACCCATTCCAGGAAGATATCGGCGAACACCCACGCCCCCATGTTGCGCGGCTCCTCCTGGCACCAGACCATCTCCGCCTGCTTGAAGCGCGTGAGCTCCGTTATCAGCGCCTTGGTGGGGAACGGATAAAGCTGCTCGATGCGCAACAGGTAAATGTCGTCGATCCCGCGCTTCTCGCGTTCCTCGTACAGATCGTAATAGACCTTGCCGGAGCACAGGACGACGCGGCGAATCTCGGTGTCGGGGACAAGCTTGATCTTCTCGGCCGGCATGTTCTGCGCATCGTCCCAAAGGAGCCGATGGAACGAGGTATTCGGCCCCATCTCGTCGAGCCGCGACACTGCGCGCTTGTGGCGCAGCAGCGACTTCGGCGTCATCAGGATCAGCGGCTTGCGGAAGTCGCGTTTGAGCTGCCGGCGCAGGATGTGGAAGTAGTTTGCCGGCGTCGTGCAGTTGGCGACCTGCATGTTGTCCTCGGCGCACATCTGCAGGAAGCGTTCGAGGCGCGCGGAGGAATGTTCGGGCCCCTGGCCTTCGTAGCCGTGCGGCAACAGGCAGACCAGTCCCGACATGCGCAGCCATTTGCGCTCGCCGGACGAGATGAACTGGTCGAGCACCACCTGCGCGCCGTTGGCGAAATCGCCGAACTGGGCTTCCCACATGGTGAGCGCATTAGGCTCGGCCAGCGAGTAACCGTACTCGAAGCCGAGCACGGCCTCTTCCGACAGCATCGAGTTGATGACCTCGAAGCGCGGCTGGCCGTCGCGCAGATGATTGAACGGCGTGTAGCGTTGCTCGGTTTCCTGGTCGATCAGCACGGAATGGCGCTGGGAGAAGGTGCCGCGCTCGCTGTCTTGCCCGGAAAGCCGCACCCGGTGACCGTCGAGCAGCAGCGAGCAGACGGCGAGCGCCTCGCCCGTCGACCAGTCGATGTTGGCGCCAGCCTCGATCGTTTTGCGCCGGTTTTCCAAAAAACGATTGAGCGTGCGATGGAGATGGAAGTCCGCAGCCAGAGTGGTGATCTTCCGACCGATCTCCTTGAGCGTCGCGATCTCAACGCCGGTCTGGCCGCGGCGCGGATCATCCGTATCGCCCGCAGTCCTGAAACCGGCCCAGCGGCCGTCGAACCAATCGGCCTTGTTGGCGCGGTAGCTTTGCGCCGCTTCAAACTCGGCGTCGAGCCGGCCGCGCCAATCCGCCTTCATCTTCTCGACTTCGCCGGCGGCGACGACGTCCTCGCCGACGAGTTTGTTGCCGTAGATTTCGAGCGTAGTCGGGTGCTTCGCGATCGCCTTGTACATCAGCGGCTGGGTGAATGACGGCTCGTCGCCCTCATTGTGGCCGTGACGGCGGTAGCAGAACATGTCGATGACGACCGGCTTCTGGAATTTTTGCCGGAATTCGGTCGCGACCTTGGCGGCGAACACGACCGCTTCCGGATCGTCGCCATTGACGTGGAAAATCGGCGCCTCGATCATCTTGGCGACGTCGGAGGGATAGGGCGAGGACCGCGAATAACGCGGGCTGGTAGTGAAGCCGATCTGATTGTTGATGATGAAGTGGACCGAACCTCCGGTGCGATGCCCGCGCAGCCCGGAAAGGCCGAAAGATTCCGCGATCACGCCCTGGCCGGCGAACGAAGCATCGCCGTGGATGAGCAGCGGCATCACCATGGTGCGATCTTCGCGAGTGGCGCCGAGTTGATCCTGCTTGGCGCGCACCTTGCCGAGCACGACGGGAACGACGATTTCGAGATGCGAAGGATTGGCCGTGAGCGACAGATGTACGGTGTTGTGATCGAATTCCCGATCCGACGAGGCGCCGAGGTGGTATTTCACGTCGCCGGAGCCCTCGATCTCGTTAGGCGTCGATGAGCCGCCCTTGAACTCGTGGAAGATAGCGCGGTGCGGCTTGCCCATAACCTGCGCCAGCACGTTGAGCCGCCCGCGATGCGGCATGCCGATCACGATATCGCGCACGCCGAGCGCGCCACCGCGCTTGATGATCTGCTCCAGCGCCGGGATCATCGACTCGCCGCCATCGAGGCCGAAGCGCTTGGTGCCGGTGAATTTCACGTCGCAGAATTTTTCGAACCCTTCGGCCTCCACCAGCTTGTTGAGGATGGCGCGCTTGCCCTCGCGCGTGAAGGTGATCTCCTTGTCGGGCCCCTCGATGCGTTCCTGAATCCAGCCCTTCTGCTCGCCATTGGAGATGTGCAGGAATTCGACGCCGAGCGTCTGACAATAAGTGCGCCGCAGGATGACAATGATCTGACGTATGGTGCCGAACTCGAGGCCGAGCACCTTGTCGAGAAAAATCGGGCGGTCGAGATCGGCTTCGCCGAAGCCGTAGGTGCGCGGATCGAGCTCCTCCTCGTTTTTCAGCGGCTGCAGGCCGAGCGGATCGAGCGTGGCGTGGAAATGTCCGCGGGCGCGATAGGCGCGAATGAGCATGAGCGCGCGCACCGAGTCGCGGGTCGCGCGCTCGACATCGGCGGCGGAAAACTCGACGCCTCTGGTCTGCGCCTGCGCCTGCACTTTCGCGCCGAGAGCTTTGCCGATTTCGGTCCAGTCGCTATCGAGCGCGGCAACGAGTTCAGTGCGCTCCGGCCGCGGCCAATCGGGCCGTCGCCACGAGGGGCCGCGTGCGCTCGCGGTCACGTCGCTTGCGTCATCCTTCAGGCTCCGGAAGAACGATTGCCATTCGGCATCGACGGCCTTGGGATCGGCTTCGTAGCGCGCGTACAGGTCCTCGATGTACGGCGCATTGCCGCCGTAGAGGAACGAAGTAAGGGCGAAGGCGGCGTTCGCGTCCTGGCGAGACATTTGGCGGTTCCTGGGCGGCTCCGGGCGAGTTCCCGAACTTTGGGAATATGACGAAAGCGGCGAAAAGACACCGAAAAGGTCGAACCCGGCCCGGCGCAGGCGACCTCTCTTCTACCTATGTAATGCTAGGATGCGGCAGAGAAAAGTACAAGCAGTGAATCAGGAGTTCAATACTTCAGCAAGCGTCTTGCCGAGCCTTGCGGGCGACGGCGAAACCTTGATCCCCGCCGCCGTCATGGCGGCGATCTTTGATTCGGCGTCGCCCTTGCCGCCGGCAATGATGGCGCCGGCATGGCCCATGCGCCGCCCGGGCGGCGCGGTGCGCCCGGCGATGAACCCGACCGTCGGCTTGTTGCGGCCGCGCTTGGCCTCGTCCTTGAGGAACTGGGCGGCGTCTTCCTCCGACGAACCGCCGATCTCGCCGATCATGACCATCGCCTCGGTTGCCTTGTCGGCGAGAAACATTTCCAGGATTTCGATGAAATCGGTGCCCTTGACGGGATCGCCGCCGATGCCAACGGCACTGGTCTGGCCGAGCCCCTCTTGCGTCGTTTGGAACACCGCCTCATAGGTGAGCGTTCCGGAGCGCGAGACGATGCCGACCTTGCCCCGTTGAAAAATGTTGCCGGGCATGATGCCGATCTTGCATTCGCCGGCGGTCATGACGCCCGGGCAATTCGGCCCGATCAGCCGCGACTTCGAGCCAGAAAGCGCGCGCTTGACTTTCACCATGTCGAGCACGGGAATGCCCTCGGTGATGCAGACGATGAGCGGGATTTCGGCGTCGATCGCTTCGCAGATCGCATCCGCCGCGCCGGCCGGCGGCACATAGATCACACTCGCGTCGCAACCGGTTTTTTCATGCGCCTCGGCGACGGTCTCGAAAACCGGAAGGCCGAGATGGGTGGAGCCGCCTTTGCCGGGCGAGGTGCCGCCGACCATCTTGGTGCCATAGGCGATCGCCTGCTCGGAATGAAAGCTGCCGTTCCTGCCGGTGAATCCCTGGCAGATGACCTTGGTGTTCTTGTCGATGAGGATGGGCATCACACTGTCCCCCTCACCGCGCTGACGATCTTCTGTGCGGCGTCGTCGAGGTCGTCGGCGGTAATGACGTTGAGGCCCGATTTGCTGATGATCTCCCTGCCGAGCGCGACATTAGTGCCTTCGAGCCGCACCACGAGGGGCACCCGCAAGCCTACCTCCTTCACCGCCGCGACCACGCCCTCGGCGAGGACATCGCAGCGCATGATGCCGCCGAAGATATTGATCAAAATTCCCTTCACTTTCGGATCGGAGGTGATGATCTTGAATGCCGCGGTCACTTGGTCCTTGCTCGCACCGCCGCCGACATCGAGAAAATTCGCCGGCGTCTCGCCGTAGAGCTTGATGATGTCCATCGTCGCCATCGCGAGGCCGGCGCCGTTGACCATGCAGCCGATGGTGCCGTCGAGCGCGATGTAGTTCAGATCGTGGCGCGAGGCCTCGATCTCCTTGGCATCCTCTTCGGTCAGATCGCGCAGCGCCGCGATATCGGGGTGCCGATAGAGCGCGCTGTCGTCGAAGCCGATCTTGGCATCGAGGCAAATCAGTTCGCCCCCCTTGGTGACGACGAGCGGATTGATCTCGAGGAGATTCATATCCTTGGCGAGAAACGCCTGATAAAGCTTCGGCAGCACGGCCGCGGCCTGTTTGCCGACTTCGCGGCCAAATCCCAGCGCGCTCGCGACATGGCGAGCGTGATGGGCCATGAAGCCGGTCGCCGGATCGACCGAGAATGAGAGGATTTTCTCCGGCCGCGTGCGTGCGACTTCTTCGATATCCATGCCGCCTTCGGTCGAGGCGACGAAGGCGACGCGCGAGGTCGCCCGGTCGACGAGCGCGGAAAGGTAATATTCACGGTCGATGGTCGAGCCTTCCTCGATGTAGAGGCGGCGCACCTCTTTGCCGTGCGGCCCGGTCTGGTGCGTTATGAGCGTCGAACCGAGGAGCCGCTCGGCCTCGCGCTTGACGTCGGCGACCGATTTCACCACCTTCACGCCGCCCGCTTTGCCGCGTCCGCCGGCGTGGATCTGCGCCTTCACCACCCAGACCGGCCCGCCGAGATCGTTGGCGGCCTTGACGGCCTCTTCGACGCTGAACGCCGCAATACCGCGCGGCACCGGCACGTCGAATTCGCGCAGCACGGCTTTCGCCTGGTATTCGTGAATGTTCATGAAGAATGCCTAGGGTTCAACTGAACTTACGATCCGTCATCCTGAGGCGCGAGCGAAGCGAGCCTCGAAGGAGGCACGGCCAACCGAAATCGAGTTTAACCGATTTCGGAATGTTGAGTGCCCAAGTCGGCAACAGCCGACTTGGATGCCGTCGCCCTTCGAGGGCCGTGCTGCGCGCGGCCACCTCAGGGTGACGGATCACTACTTGTCACTACTTGCCGAGATCGGGAGCAATCTTCTTGCAGGCCTCGACCAGGCTCTCCACGGCCTTGGCAGATTTCTCGAACATGCCGCGCTCGGCGCTATTGAGCTCGATCTCGACGATGCGCTCGACCCCCTTGCTGCCGATGACGACAGGCACCCCGACATAGAGGTCGCGGACACCGTATTCGCCGTTGAGCCAAGCGGCGGCGGGCACCACCCGTTTCTTATCGCGCAAATAGCTTTCCGCCATGGCGATCGCCGCAGTCGCGGGCGCATAGAAGGCGGAGCCGGTCTTGAGCAGGGCGACGATCTCGCTGCCGCCGTTGCGCGTGCGCTCGACGATCCCGTCGAGGCGTGCCGCCGTGGTCCAGCCCATCTTGACGAGATCAGGCAGCGGAATGCCGGCGACGGCCGAATAGCGCACCAGCGGCACCATGCTGTCGCCATGACCGCCGAGCACGAAGGCGGTGACGTCCTCGACCGACACATTGAATTCGTCGGCAAGAAAATAGCGAAAGCGCGCCGAATCAAGCACGCCGGCCATGCCGACGACCATCTGCTTCGGCAGCCCGCAGCATTTCTGCAGCGCCCAAACCATGGCGTCGAGCGGATTGGTGATGCAGATGACGAAGGCGCCGGGAGCGTATTTCTTGATGCCGGCGCCGACCTGCTCCATCACCTTGAGATTGATGCCGAGAAGATCGTCGCGGCTCATGCCGGGCTTGCGCGGCACGCCGGCGGTGACGACGCACACCGCGGCGCCCTCGATTGCCTCGTAGGAATTGGTGCCGGTGAAGCGGGCGTCAAAACCTTCGACCGGCGATGCCTGAGCGAGATCGAGCGCCTTGCCCTGCGGCACGCCTTCCATGATGTCGAAGAGGACGACGTCACCAAGCTCTTTGAGACCGACCAGGTGCGCCAGCGTGCCACCGATTTGACCCGCGCCGATCAACGCAATCTTGTTTCGTGCCATTCGAGAAAATCCTTGATTAGCCAAAGAAGCCCGGCTGCCGCGGTCATTAGCCTTTTCGGCTGGCGCATTCAAGCCGCCAGCGCCCTTGATCCGCGGCTGCCTGCTTTCGCGGCTGCCAAACAGCTAACCGAGCGACGACGATTTCCGCGCCGGTCGATACTCCACAACCCGCGCTGCAAGCCGCGCCAGCATATCGACCACGGCGAGTTGCGCGACTTCATGCTCGACTCTTCCGCGGCAACGCCGGCGGCGTATCGCGCTGTGATGGAGCTCGCCATATCCTGTTAACCGTTGTGGGCGAAACGTGGCGGGAACATCAAACACTTGGCTGCAAACACTTGGCTGCGTTGCACTTCGCGCATGCCAAGACGGCCGTCGCTAAAAAGTCACGAACCTAATTATTAGCCATGCGTATACGCAATGGGGGCATGTTGCTCAATGCTTCGGCTTGTCAAACTTCGGCGGCACACAACATGATGCTGTGATTCGGGACGCACGCGTAAAGACGTTCGTCACGGTTGCTACTTGAGCGGAGGACGCGATCGGGAGGGTCTTTTTGACGACCATGTCAGGAGATCAGTGAAATGCAGGACATTCTTCCCGATGGCGGCGTGATCCGCAAATTATGGGTCGGAGAGACGGCCAAATACCGCGACCATGTGCTGCGGCTCGACCCCGAGAGCCGCCACAGCCGGTTTGCCGGCGGCGTGTCCGACGATTTCGTTCGCAGCTACGCGGATCTGTCCATTTCGCTCGACACCGTCGTGCACGGCTTTTTTCTCGACGGAGTGATGCGCGGGGCCGCTGAGCTGCGGCAGCTGGGCGTTCGTTTTCCGGGCCAGGCGGAGGCCGCGATCAGCGTCGAGAAGCCGTGGCAGAGTCACGGCGTCGGCTCGGCGTTGCTTCGCCGCACCTTGCTCACCGCCCGCAATCGCGGATACCGCATGCTGCATATGGCCTGCCTGGCCGAGAACCGGCGCATGCAGCAGCTCGCGCGCAAATTTGACGCCGAATTGTCCTTCGATTTCGGCAGCGTCGTCGGCGAAGTCGAGTCTTCACAGGCGACACCGCTGTCGGTGATGCGCGAAATGATGGCCGACGGCCACGGCTTCGCGACCGCGATGCTCGATCTGCAATCGCGCATGCTGAGAGCATGATTCTCAATCGTCATTCCTGGCAATCCGGAATGACGTGTCAGGAGCCCTGCGCCCACCTCAGCGCCGTCGCAGCGAGCGGATAGGCCGCTTCGACGACATAAGGCGCGCCGCCGACCGACGAGCGAGACGAAAACAGCACGAAGCGGAAGACGTCGAACGACGAGGAGCGATAATGCGCGCGCGCGGTCAGGTAATCGGCGACCTGTCGGCTCGACGATTCGCGCAGCCGCGCCAGCGTGACATGCGGCCGGTATTTGCGCCCTTCGGGCTCGAGCCCAAGCCGTTGCAGCAGCCGTTCGTGTTCCGCCTGCAATTCGATCAGCGGCGCGATTGGCGTGGCGGCTGCAACCAAGGCACGCGGCTTGCGGCCACCGAATGAAGCGAGCCCGTCCAGGCGTAGTTCAAATGGCGGGCGCTGCACGCCCCCGAGCAAGCCGGCAATGTCGCGCGCGAGCGCGTCGTCGATATCGCCGATGAAGCGCAGCGTCAGGTGATAGTTCTCCGGATCGATCCAGCGCGCACCCGGCAAACCGCCGCGCATCATGGCGAGCGACTGGGCGACGTGACGCGGTATTTCAAGAGCGATGAACAGACGAGGCATGACACCTGCGGTCCATAGTCGGCGAATCGCAGCTCCGGCAGCATGCGGGGATCGCACGCAGCGCGCAACCCTCACGACGGATGCTGGGTGCGGGCGATGAGTTGTTCGACCTTCGGCAAGATGCGCGCGACGATCATGTCGACGCCCGCCGCGCTTGGGTGCAGGCCATCGTGCTGCGTGAGGCTGAGGTCGGCGGCGACGCCGTCGAGGAAGAAAGGATAGAGCAGCACGCCGTATTTGGCGGCAAGCTCGGGATAGATGCGCTCGAAGGGCCGACCGTAATCGGCCCCGAGATTGGGCGCCGCGCGCATGCCGCACAAGAGCACGGCGATGTGGCGATCCGTCAGGCGCCGCAGGATCGTCTCCAGCGCGTCGCGCGTCACCTGCGGTTTGATCCCGCGCAGCATGTCATTGGCGCCGAGCTCAAGGATGACGGCATCGGTTCCCTGCGGCACCGACCAGTCGAGGCGGGCAAGCCCGTCGGCGGCGGTGTTGCCGGAAACGCCGGCATTCTCGATTTCCGCGGTGATCCCTTTGGCGGCAAGCGCTGCTTGCAGGCGTGGCACGAAGCCATCCTTCTCGGGCAGGCCGAGACCTGCCGTCAACGAGTCGCCGAGTGCCACGACCTTCACCGGCACATCGGCGTTCGCGGAGGGAACGGCTGTCCCGGCCACAAACGCCACGCTACAAACCGCCGCACGCAGGATTTGGCGGAGCCTTCTCCCGCCCCCATATGATCGGGCACGAAACGATAGTGAGCGGCACAGGTCAGCCGGAAACATGAATGACATTTCGGGGCATCCTTTCGCTGGCGACGGCATCGCGCTGAGCGGGGTCAACCTGTCGCTCGGCGGCGGCGCCGCCCGCGTTCATATCCTCAGAGACATCGGCCTGAATATAGGACGCGGCGAGGCCGTGGGCCTCCTTGGACCGTCGGGTTCCGGCAAGTCGACGCTGCTCATGGTGATGACCGGGCTGGAGCGGCCCGACAGCGGTTCGGTCATCGTTGCCGGCAAGAACCTGCGCAAGCTCGATGAGGACCAGCTCGCGCGCTTCCGCGGCAGAAATATCGGCATCGTATTCCAGGCCTTCCACCTGATCCCGACCATGACGGCGCTGGAAAACGTCGCCGTGCCGCTGGAACTTGCCGGCGAGCGCGATGCATTTTCGCGTGCCGGGCGCGAGCTGACGGCGGTCGGACTGAGCGACCGCCTGAGTCACTACCCGGCCGAGCTGTCCGGCGGCGAGCAGCAGCGCGTCGCGCTCGCCCGCGCGCTCGCGCCTCATCCCGCAATCGTCGTCGCCGACGAACCGACCGGCAATCTCGATGAGGCGACAGGCCGGGAAATCATCGAGCTTCTGTTCCGCGGCCATCGCGAGCACGGCACGACGCTCGTGCTCGTCACCCACGACAAGGCGCTGGCCGTGCGTTGCGATCGGGTGCTGCACTTGCACTCGGGACGGATCGAAACGACCGCGCCGGCGGTACCGACGTGATGACTGCAAAATCATCGAAGCGTGCGGATTGAAAAGAATGTCAGCTTTGTTGCGTAATCAAGACGCTCCTGCGCGGAAAATCGATGTCCAGCCGACAGTCGGAAAGCAATTCGGTTCCAATGAGAATTTCGGCTTCCGTTTTGCGTGAAATGCGCGACCTCCACTGCTCGTTCGTCTCTTCAAGGACGAAAGCGGTGATCGGCACCAGCCGTCCAAACCAAGGAAACATCCCGCGGCACAGCTGGAAGGTTTCCTCGCGAAGACTCGCAAGTCTCACATCCGCATACCATCTTTTGGCGAGGTCAAACCCCATTCTAGCAGCCTGCCCTGCGTCGACAATGATGGCCCCGTTGAACCCAGTGTCGATAAAGGCAACGAGAGGGTCGGAGATGCCAGCAACATCGATCCTAACAAGCGGACGGTTCCAATCGTCGACCGAGCCGCGGATAAAATTAGGCTGTGGCAAAAGCAGATACTCCGATGCGCGTACACCATCCGCGTCCGTCTTCTCCGAATTTTTCAATGAATTTAGCGTGAGTCAGCGACGCCGTTGGAGCAACCACAAAGTCCAGCGTATCGATATTGAACATAATGTACGAACCGTAGTAGCGGCTTTCCAATTGCTGCTGCACAGACGCGTAATGGCTCTTGGCGGCACTCAGGGCACCCGCCAGCGCCGATTGTGCCTCAGATCGCCCACCGCCAATTTGAAGCTCTCGCTGCACCATTGCACACGAAACCCTTCGTGTTGTCACGAACAACGCTCTCGCAGCCAATTCTAGGACGCCGGAGCGTCAAGAGCAACAAATCCGCATGGGTATTGTAAAGGCATGAGCTTTCGCACTTCTTCACTTGCTGGACTGGGTCTCCCGCTGCGTTTCGCCTGGCGCGAGCTGCGCGGCGGACTGCGCGGCTTCGGCGTCTTTATCGCCTGCATCGCGCTCGGCGTCATGGCGATTGCCGGGGTCGGCTCGGTTGCGCAAAGCCTTGCCGACGGCCTCTCCCGCGCCGGCGGCGTGATCCTCGGCGGCGACCTCGCCTTTTCGCTGGCCCAGCGTGAGGGCAACGACAGTGAGCGCGCCTTCCTCGGCGCGCATGGCACGGTGTCCGTCGCCGCCACGCTGCCGACGATGGCACGCACCAGCGACGGGCGAACGACGCTGGTCGAGGTCAAGGCCGTCGACAGCACCTATCCGCTGTCGGGGACGGTCGCGACCGATCCCGACATGCCGCTCCCGGCCCTGTTCGCGCGGCAGGGCGACACGTTCGGCGCTGCCGCCGATCCCGCGCTGCTCACGCGGCTTGATCTCAAGCCCGGCGACCGGATCAGCATCGGCAATGCAGTGGTCGAGCTGCGCGCGGCGCTGACCAGCGAGCCGGACAAACTCGCCGGCGGGATCGGCTTCGGACCGCGGGTCCTGATGAGCGAGGCGGCACTGCGTGCGAGCGGACTCCTCCAGCCCGGCAGCCTGGTGCGCTGGCAATATCGGCTGCGCCTGCCCGCCGCCGGATCGAGCGATAGCGCCGTGGCGGCGGTCGAAGGAGAGGCCCGGGCTTCTTTCCCGAACGCCGGCTGGGACATCCGCACGCGCCGCAAGGCTTCGCCGCAACTCGAACGCAATGTCGAGCGCTTCAGCCAATTCCTGACGCTCATCGCCTTGACCGCGCTTCTCGTCGGCGGCGTCGGCGTGGCGAACGCGGTCGCCAGCCATCTCGCGCGCAAGCGCGACACGATCGCCACCATGAAGGCGCTCGGTGCGACGGGCGGCGGCGTGTTCGCCGTCTATTGCTCGCAGATTATGTTCGTCGCGCTGTTCGCCACATGCATCGGCGCCGGGCTCGGCGCGGCACTGCCGTTCGCGATCGCGTCGATATTCGGCGCCATCATTCCGCTTCCTGTGGCGCCCTCGCTCCATCCGGCGGTGCTGACGCTGTCGATCGCGTATGGACTGCTGACGGCGCTGGCCTTTGCACTGTGGCCGCTTGGACGTGTGCACGACATTTCGGTGTCCATGTTGTTCCGCGACCAGGTCGCCGCCGAACGCAGGTGGCCGCGACGCCGCTACGTGGTCGCGACGGCATCGATCGTCGCCGCGCTCGCGGCGCTGGCGATCCTGTTCGCCTATGACCACCGCCTCGCCGCGATTTTCGTCGCCTCCGCCGCCGTCATTTTTGTGGCACTGCGGCTGGTCGCGACGCTTACGATGGCGCTTGCCCGCCGCTTGCCGCGCCCGCGCTCGACCCTCGTGCGGCTCGCCATCGCCAATATCTGCCGGCCGAGCGCCTTGACGCCGAGCGTCGTGCTCTCGCTTGGGCTCGGTCTCTCCTTGCTCGTGACCGTGATCGAGATCGACGGCAATCTGCATCGCCAGTTCGCGGCGGCGCTGCCGGAAAGGGCGCCTACATTCTTCTTCCTGGACATTCCGTCGACCGATGCCGACCGCTTCGATACTTTCGTGCGCGAGCAGGCTCCGCACTCCATCCTCGAGCGCGTGCCGATGCTGCGCGGCCGCATCGTCGCCGCCAACGGAATCAAAGCGGAGGATCTCAGGCCCGCGGAGGGATCGGCCTGGGTGCTGCGAGGCGACCGCGGCATCACCTACGCGACCGCGCTTCCGGAAGGTTCACGCCTCGTCGCCGGCCGATGGTGGGCCGCCGACTATTCCGGGGCGCCGCTCGTCTCGCTTGAAAACAGGACGGCAGAGGACCTGAACCTCAAGCTCGGCGATGCCATCACCGTCAATGTCCTCGGCCGCAACGTGACGGCCCGCATCGCCAGTCTACGCGCCGTCGATTGGCAAAGCCTTGGCATCAATTTCGTGCTCTTGTTCTCGCCCGGCACATTCGGCGGCGCGCCGCATACCGATATCGCGACGCTGACTTTTGCCGACGGCGGCACGCCGGCGCAGGAAACGGCGCTCATCAAGGCGCTGGCCGACGCTTTCCCGACGGTCTCCGCCGTGCGCGTCAAGGACGCCCTCGATGCGATCGACCATATCGTCAGCAACCTGGTGCTGGCGCTGCGCGGCGCAAGCTCGGTGACTCTCATCGCCGCAGCCTTGGTACTGGGCGGCGCGCTCGCCGCGGGCCAGCGCTTCCGGATCTATGACGCGGTGGTCTTAAGGACCTTGGGGGCGACGCGTATCCGCCTCCTCGCCGCCTACGCACTGGAATACCTTCTCATTGGTCTTGCCGCCGTGCTGTTCGGCGTAGCGGCCGGCTCGCTTGCCGCCGATCTCGTCGTCACCCGCGTCATGGAATTTCCCTTCGTCTGGGTGGCGGCACAGGCGGCCGGCACGGCGCTGATCGCGCTCCTGGTCACTGTGGTACTCGGCCTTGCCGGCACGTTCACCGCGCTCGGCCATAAGCCCGCGGAGGTGCTGAGGAATCTGTAGCCCGCTGGAAAATTGTGCGTGGCAGGTCGCCGCCGGGAGCGGCCGCAGGAGCTTAAGATGAACGGACGGTAACCTGTCGCAAATATCGCACCCCGCCATCTGGCGCAGGCGGGCGTTTCGCATTAGATTCGGCCTCAGAGTTGTTCTGCGTTCGGTTTCCGGACGCAAAACCCGGCAAGCAGCCGGGATAGCGCAGGGGTATTTTGCATGTCGGACTTCGACCGGAATATCGCGACCGCCCGGACCGGTTATCGCACGGACCAGGTAGCGATCGATGCGGGTCTGCGCGCCTATATGATCCGCGTCTACAACTATATGGCTGTCGGCGTGGCGCTGACCGGCGTCGTGGCTTGGCTGACCTTTCAAGCGGCCGGCGGCGATTCCATTCAAATCGTCGGCAAACACATCACCGGACTCACTCCTTTCGGACAGGCGATCTTCGGCGGTCCGCTGACGATCGTGCTGTTCCTCGGCACGCTGGGCCTGGTGTTCTTCCTGAGCTTCCGCATCAACCGGCTGCAGCCGGGCACCGCGCTTGGGCTGTTCATGCTCTATGCCGGCCTGCTCGGGCTGATGCTGTCATCGATATTTCTCAGCTATACCGGCGCCTCGATCACGCGCGTGTTCTTCATCTCGGCGGCGTCGTTCGGGGCGCTGAGCCTTTACGGCTACACCACGCAACGCAATCTCTCGCCGATCGGCTCGTTCCTGATCATGGGCCTGTTCGGCCTCATCCTGGCGATGCTGGTGCAGATGTGGCTGCAGAGCCCCGGTCTCAACTTCGCCATCTCCGTGATTGGCGTCCTGATCTTTGCCGGCCTCACCGCCTGGGACACCCAGCAGATCAAGGAGATGTACGACGTACAGGATGACGGCACCGTCGCCGGCCGCAAGGCGGTCATGGGCGCGTTGCGGCTCTATCTCGACTTCATCAACCTGTTCCTGATGCTGCTGCGTCTCATGGGCGACCGACGCTGAGCTGGCAGGCAAAGGACATGGCAACGCCCCGGGGCCCATCCCCGGGGCGTTTTCTTTTGGGTTCGCAGGCTTGGCCGCGCCGCGAGCTATTCCGAGTGCGATGCGCGCAGCCAGAGCAGCGCCGCAAAGGCGGCAAGGCAAAGCGCCGCGGAGACGAAAATAACCGACGCTCCCATGACGTCGAGCAAGAGTCCGAATAGCAGCGGGGCGAGAGCTTGCGCCGCGCGCGCCGGCGCGCCGAGCAAGCCGGTGCGTTCCCCGTAGCCGTGCGGGCCGAATACGGCGAGCGGCACGGTGCCGCGCGCGATCGTCAGCAGGCCGTTGCCGGCGCCGTAGAAGACGGCGAATGCCGCCGCCGCCGAGGGTCCAATGACGGCGAAGACGACCGCCCCGATGGGATGCAACAACGCGGCGACGCGGGCGGAAATGAGCGGATGGATCCGGCGCAGGATAAAGAATTCGACCAGGCGGGCCGCCACCTGCGCCGGTCCGACCAGGGCAGCAGCGGCAATCGCCTGCAACGGTGTGGCGCCGGCGCGCTCGAGCAATCGCGGCAGATGCGCCGCCATCGAACCGGTGACGAACCAGGTGGCGGCGAAAACGAAGGCGAGAAGCAACATCTCCTTGTAGGGTTTCCAGCCGATCGAACGCTCGGCGGTGCGGGAAAGATGCGCAAGCCGCGTCGGGACCGGCAACAGCAAATTGAGCGGCAGGCCGATGGCGAGGTTGAGCGCCGCCCAAACCAGCAACGTCTCACGCCAGCCCAGTGCATCGTTCAGAAACGTCGACAACGGCCAGCTCACCGTCGAGGCGAAGCCGGCAAAGAGCGTGATACCGGTAATGGGGCCGCGCGCGTTGTGGCCGTAAAGCGCGGCGAGCGCCGCAAATCCGGCGTCGTAAAGCCCAAGCGCCATCCCGATACCGAGAACCGCCCAAGCCGCGAAGAGCACAACGGCGCCGTTTGCCGCGGCGAGCGCTATCAGGCCGGCAGCCAATATAATATTCGAGAGCACCAACACGCCTCGCCCGCCGCGGCGATCGATGACGCGCCCCACTGCTGGGCCGGCGAATGCCGCTATCAACAAGGCGCCCGAGAAAGCGGCGAAAATCCACGAGCGCGGAACGTCGATGTTGGCCGCGATCGGATCGGCCAGAATCGCCGGCAAATAATAGCTCGACGCCCACGCCAGCGTTTGCGAGATCCCGAGTGTCGCGACAACGACGCGGCGCGATCGGGTGAACTCTGCGTTCTCGTGCTCTTCAGCCAAGCCGACTCGTCGTTTTCATACACGGCCGCTTGCCGCGCCCACCCTGACGGGACGTCCGCTGGGCAGCGGGGACTAGACGCCGCCTTTAAAATCCTAGCCCGCAACCACGCGAAGCGAGTGGTCGAGCGCCCCGAGCACGCGGTCGAGCTCCTGACCGCGGCGCAGGATGTGACCCGTCGCCGAGATGACACTGTAAGCGCCTTGCCGACGGCCGAGCCGCAGATTCTTCTCGATCCGGTAAATGGGGAATTCGCAAGCGCGGCGGAAAACGGAGAACACCGCGCGATCCTTGAGAAAATCGATGGCGTAATCACGCCATTCGCCGGCAGCGACCTTGCGGCCGTAAAGACTGAGAATGCGGTCAAGCTCACGCCGGCTGAAGGTAACCTCGCTTGCGGGGGCGGGCGCGCGAAGCTCGCCCCCGCGCCACGCGCTCGGTTCGATTTCGCCGAATGCCATGCGGCGCCTCCTTTGTCATTGAAGCTTTACGACCGCTTCATGATCGCGCCGGACGGATGCGCCGGCAAGGGGCTTGCAAGAGCCTTGCAAGAGCCTTGCGCGTGGCGATGCGCAGCGAGAGCTGGAGTGAGTGACGCGGACCAATCCGTGGGATTTATCGCTCAATGTCTTTGGGTGCGGCGTCTTGGGTGCGGCGTCTTGGGTGCGGCATTTTTGACCACCGGAATCACGGATTCGTTAAGCGAATCATAATGCGGCCCCATTTCGGCCCAGCACACGCCAAGCTGGACTGCGAAACAGTCGACTGTTGCCTCAGGGCCCGGTCCGGATCGCATTCCGGATTCCTCAGCCCCCCAGCCCCCCGGGGTGTGGACGGACCGGGCCAGAGTTTCCGTGTGCGGTTCAATCCCCAATTTCCTTGAGGGCCGGCAGATCGCCGGCCTTTTTTTCAGACGACGGACACCAGAGGACGGAAAACAAACGCCGTCTTATCTGTCCTCTGTCGTCTGTCGTCCGATCGGAACGAAGGCGGCGCCGAGGATGATGCCCGGCTTGTCATGTGTGCCCTGCTGCACCATGACGGCGGTAGCATTGATCTCATCGGTCTCGATATCGGAGATCGGGAGGCTCCAGGTCGAGTCGGTGCCCGTCCAATCGCCAAGCTTGAGCCAACGCCGTACGACGTTGTGGTAGGTGACCGTGCGTCCGTTATTTTCCCCGCGGCCGATTTCGACCGGCACCGATTTCGCGAGCGCACAGAGCCAGACTTCGCCGCCGACGTGTTCCTTCTCCGCCGACTCGACCCTCACGTTCAATTTGCCGCCGCCGACGGACATCAGCACGGGTGCGGACATGATCGCCGCGTTGCGATCCGTCTGCGCAATCGCGCGCTCTACGGCGGCATGGTCGCTGCCAAGGACGTGCGTCGAGCCGTTGACAACAATTTGCGGCGTATAGACCTGTCGATCGCCACGCACGCGTGCATAGGCACGCTGCCGCGCCGAATGCGCCGGACTGGCGAGCGTGTCCTTCCAGCCGAGATAATCCCAGTAATCGATCGGCACGCTGATAGCGACGAGCGATGGATCGGCCGCGAATTCGCCAAGGAGCTTGTCGGCCGCAGGGCAGGAGGAACAGCCCTGACTGGTGAACAGCTCGACAAGCGCGCGCGGCTCACTGGCGCCTGCGAGCGCGTAGGTCGCAACCAGCAAGCCCGCAATGAGGGGTGCCGACGCGAGGCGGCGACGCAGCATTCCGATCTCCACCGCCGCTGGCCCTTCAATGACGATTTGGTGACCGCGCATTGATATCGGGCGCGCCAGTCACCCGCCACTCAATTCACGGTGAGCCGCCACTTACTAGTCGCCCGCGTCCTTGATTCTGCGGTGTTTTTCTGAATCTCTGTCGCCGCGATGCAGCGATGGAGGTGGTTCGTGGCGGGGAAAGAGATTGCGGTCAAGAAGTACGTTGTGCGGCTG
>JBEKNW010000046.1:0-25229 GCA_049522435.1 Xanthobacteraceae bacterium | reverse complement strand
CGATGAAATCGCGGGCGCGATCGATGAGTCGCAGCCCGCTTTTGCCCCATTCGCCGACGTCGCCGGTTCGCAGCCAGCCGTCTTCGCCTTTGACCGCCCGCGTCGCCCCTTCGTCGCGCCAATAACATTCAAACAAATCGGCGCTGTGAACCAGGATCTCGCCATCGTTCGCCAGGCGAACGCTCCAGCCGGACGGCGGCGTGCCGACATTGCCGGGCGCCGGAAACGGCCCGCGCTGGCCGGCCACAATGCCCCCCGCCGTCTCGGTTTGACCGTAGATTTCCACGACGTTCACCCCGTACATGTGCCAAAGCGCCATGGTCTCGGGGGAGAGCGGCGCGCCGCCGCAGATGACAAGCTCCAGTTGGTCGAAACCCAGTTTGTTCAGGATCGGCTGGAACACGACGGCGTGCGCGATCCGATAGAACGCCCCCTCGGCGCCGTTCATCCCGTCCCAGCGCCGGCGCACGTACCGGCGCGCCAGCCGCATCGCCAGCTCATAGCTCGTGCGCTTTAGTTTCGATGAATTCGCCATCCCAACCAGGATCTGCGCGGCGAACTTCTGCAGATAGCGCGGAACCGTGAACAGTGTCGTCGGCGCCACCTCGAACATCGTCGTCGCCAGGTCCTCCGCGTTCTCGCCGAAATGCGGGATCATTTGCGAGATCATCGGTAGCGTTACCGCGATGTCGCGGCCGAGAATGTGGCAGAGCGGCAGGTAAGCGACGGTGCGATGCGGTTTCTCTGCGAGCGTCGGGTAATGATCGACCAGGTTGGCGGCCGCCGCGAGGTGCTTGCCGTGGGCGACCAGCGCGCCCTTGGGATGTCCGGTGGTGCCCGAGGTGTAGACGATGAAGGCCGGATCGTCCGGCGACAGGCGTTGAACCTGCGCGTCGAGCCAATCGAGGTCGCCTTCGACGGCCGACAGCAAGGCGTGATAGCTCGTGAGCTTGGCATGGTCGTAATCGAACATCGCGGTATCGTCGATGACCACCAGGTTGCGCAGCTCCGGCAATCGTTCGAGGAGCGGCAGCAGCTTGTCGGCATATTCCTGATCTTCCGCGACGAACAACACGGCACCGCCGTCGCGCATCTGATATTCGACTTCGGCGGCCGAGGCGGTCGGATAGATGCCGTAGACGATGGCGCCGAGCGACTGCGCGGCCAGATCGCAGATCACCCATTCCTCGTAGGTCTCGCCCATGATGGCGACCCGCTCGCCCGCGCGCAGGCCGAGATCGGAAAATGCCTTGGCGGTGCGCGCGACCAGGCGCGCGTAATCGCGCCACGTCCGCTCGCGGTAGATGCCGAGATGCTTGGAGCGGAACGCGATGCGATCGGGGCAGCTTCGCGCCAGCTCGCATAACAGCGACGGCGCCGTTTTCCGGCGCAAGGCGTCCTGCGTGACCGAGATTGTTCCGGCCATGACGGATTTCATCTATAGACCTATGGATAAACAATCGTCAGGGAGGAGATCAATGCTCGCGCGCCCCAATGGTCGCCCCCCGTTCCGCGCCGATCACGTCGGCAGCCTGCTCCGTCCGGCCGCCTTGCGGCAGGCCTTCAAGGACCATCATGCAAGGCTCGTCGACGATGCGCATTTTGCACAAATCCAGGACCGCTGCATCCGCGACGTGGTCGAGTTGCAGCAAGAGGCCGGCTTGCGGGTGGTCACCGACGGCGAGTTTCGCCGCGGCTCGTATTGGGGACGCTTCGTCGAGCGGATCGAGGGCTTTGTCATCAAGCCCGCCATGTTCAAGTTCCACGACGATCACGGGCACGAGGTCGACTTCACCGCCACCTATGCCGCAGGAAAGTTGCGCCGCGGCAAGCCGCTCGCCCTCGACGAATTCATCTTCCTTCGCCAGGCGGCGAAGGCTACGCCGCAAATAACTGCCAAAATCACGCTGCCCGCGCCGTCGACCATGCACTTCTACCGCTGCACGGACTTTGCCGACGTGGCGGCCTACCGCAATGTAGAGGAATTTTTCGCCGACCTCACCTGCATCTATCGCCAGGAGATCGCCGCGCTCGCGGGTGCGGGCTGCCGCTACGTTCAGCTCGACGAAGTGGCGCTGGCGCTCCTTTGCGATCCGGCCATCCGCAGCAAAATCGAGGACGCCGGTGAGAAGCCGGACCGGCTGGTCGATCTCTATGTCGAAACCCTGAACGAGGCCGTAGCGGGAGCGCCGCCTGACGTGATCTTCGGCGTGCACATGTGCCGCGGCAATTTCAAGGGTCGCTATCTCGGCGCCGGCGGCTACGAATCGGTCGCCGAGCGTTTTTTTACCGGAACGCGCGTCAACCATTTCCTGCTGGAATACGACACCGCACGCGCCGGCGATTTCAGCCCGCTGCGCTTCGTCAAGGACAAGGGCGTGGTCCTCGGGCTCGTCAGCAGCAAGGTGCCGGCGCTCGAAAACATCGAGGAACTGAAACGGCGCACCCAGGACGCCGCCCGCTACATCGATCTCGACCGGCTCGCCATCTCTCCGCAATGCGGCTTCGCCTCGACCGTCGCCGGCAATCCGGTCACCGAGGCGGACGAGCGCGCCAAGCTGAAACTGGTCGTCGACGCCGCCCATGAGATTTGGGGCTGAACGCGGATTTGCGGTGCGCGTTACGTCTGCGCAACTCAGACTGAAATATTAGTTATTTGGTGGAGCCAGGGGGAGTCGAACCCCCGACCTCTTGAATGCCATTCAAGCGCTCTCCCAACTGAGCTATGGCCCCTCCAGGGAACAGGGATCAGTAATCAGTAATCAGCGGGCCGAGTGAACGCGCGTTCTGATTACTGATTACTGACCACTGATTCCTGTCACCCTTCCTCCTCGTCTTCGATGTCGCCGCCGATGATGTCGGTGACGTCGGCGTCCTCTTCCTCCTGCTCCTCGATGAAGGCGGCATCGTCGAGGCTCTCGTCCAGCTCGACCTCTTCGGCTTCAGCCTCCGTGGGCTCTCCCGGCTTTTTCGCCCCCTGCGTCTCGGCATCGGCCTCTTCAAGCGAGACGAATTCGGCCTCCGGCGGTTCGGGCACGACTTCTTCCGGTGGGGCGACGGTGCGCGGAGCGGGCGCCGGCTCGGGCCGCGCCCGCGCCGTCGGTGTTTCCACCGGCACGACCTTGCCGGTATAGGGAGAGATGACGGGATCCTTGTTGAGGTCGTAGAACTTGCGTCCGGTGTCGGGACAGACGCGCTTGGTGCCAAGTTCCGGTTTCGCCACGGCCGAATCCTTCAATTTGGGAGCTTCACTTGGCTAGTCGTGGTGCGCCTGTCAATAGCGGATCGCGGCCTGTCCCGTTCTTGTTAAACTGCGGCATGACGCGGCGTTCCGGACCGTGATAGAGGTCCACGTTGGATTTAATCCCTATGCATGCCGCTCCCGCTCCGCTCACCGCCCGTCGTCACGGCCCCTTGAAAGGCCGCGTGCGCGTGCCCGGCGATAAATCGATCTCGCATCGGGCCCTGATCATCGGCGCGCTTGCGGTCGGCGAGACGAAGATCAGCGGCTTGCTCGAGGGCGAGGACGTGCTCCATACCGCGAAGGCATTGCGGGCGCTCGGCGCTTTCGTCGAGAGACGTGCGGCGGGGGAATGGCATGTCCGCGGCGTCGGCGTCGGCGGTTTCGCCGAGCCCGAGCAAAAACTCGATTTCGGCAATTCGGGAACCGGGTGCCGGCTCATGCTCGGAGCGGTGGCCGGCTGCCCGATCATCGCCACGTTCGATGGGGACGCCTCGCTGCGCAAGCGCCCGATGCGCCGCGTGCTCGATCCGCTGCAACGAATCGGCGCGCGCACGCTCGCTGCGACGGACGGCCGCTTGCCGCTGACGCTCGCTGGCGCGCGCGAGCCGATCCCCATCGTGTTCGAGCCGCCGGTTCCCTCGGCGCAGTTGAAATCGGCCGTTCTCTTCGCCGGGCTCGCGGCGCCGGGCGAGACCGTCGTCATCGAAGCGGAGGCGACGCGCGACCATACCGAGAAGATACTGGCCTATTTCGGCGCCGATATCGGGGTCGAGCCGCAGGGGGCGAATGGCCGCCGCATCACGCTGGCCGGCCAGCCGGAACTCACGCCGCAGCCGATCATGGTTCCCGCCGATCCCTCCTCGGCGGCCTTTGCGCTCGTCGCCGCGCTGATCACGCCGGGCTCGGACCTGATTCTCGACGGCGTGATGCGGAACCCGCTGCGCGCCGGCCTGATCACGACGCTTGGCGAGATGGGAGCCTCGATCGAGCAACTGGCGACGCGCAATGAAGGCGGCGAGGAAGTCGCCGATTTACGCGCGCGGAGCGGCGCGCTGCGCGGCGTCGAGGTGCCGGCCTCGCGCGCGCCAGCCATGATCGACGAATACCCGGTGCTGGCGGTCGCCGCCGCCTTCGCCGAGGGCACGACGGTGATGCGCGGGCTCAAGGAGCTGCGGGTGAAGGAGTCCGACCGCCTCGCCGCCACCGCCGACCTCTTGCGCGCGAATGGGGTTGCGGTCGATATCGCAGGCGACGACCTTATCGTGCAGGGCAAAGGCCGACCCATGGGCGGCGGCCTGGTCACAACCCACATGGATCACCGCATCGCCATGGCGGCGCTGGTTTTGGGGCTCGCGAGCGAGAAGCCGGTGAAGATCGATGATGCGAGCTTCATCGCCACCAGTTTTCCGGGCTTCGTCGAGTTGATGCGCGGACTAGGGGCCGATCTATCATGATCATCGCCATCGACGGACCGGCCGCCTCGGGCAAGGGCACGATCGCCAGGCAGATTGCGGCGGTGTACGGGCTGCATCATCTCGATACCGGGCTTCTTTACCGGGCGGTGGCCAAAGCGATGCTCGACGCCGGCGCTCGGCCCGATGACGAGCCGCGTGCGGCAGCCGCGGCCGGCGCGCTCGATCCAGCGAAATTCGACAAGATCGCGCTCAAGAGCCAGGCGGTCGGGGAGGCGGCGTCATTGGTCTCGGCCATTCCCGCCGTCCGCGACGCATTGATTACGTACCAACGGGAATTCGCGACGCGGCCGCCAGGCGCCGTGCTCGACGGCCGCGATATCGGCACCGTGATCGCGCCCGGCGCGGATGTGAAGATCTTCGTCACGGCGACCCCGCAGGCGCGCGCGGCGCGCCGGACGAAGGAATTGCGCGAGCGCGACGAGAGTGTGCAGGAAGCTGACGTGCTCGCCGACATCCTACGCCGGGACGAGCGCGACATGAAACGCGCGGCCGCCCCCCTCAAACCCGCGCCGGACGCACACTTGCTCGACACCACGCATTTGGGTATAGACGCGGCGTTCCGGGCCGCCGTTGCAATCATCGAGGCCGTCCGAACGGGCCGAAGGCGCCGCTGACCGCGCTTTCGTCATTGGAGGAACCGCCCGTTCGCGCTTCGCATGCGTGGCCCGGACAACAAAGCTTCGTCCCGATCGTCTGGCTTTGGCCCCAACCGCCGGCTTCCCCGGCGGCTGCCGTGCGTTCGGGATCGTTCCATTTCATGGGGCTCGGAGTATTCATGGCTCAAGTTGCTATCGCCGCGCCCTCGCGCGAAGACTTCGCCAGGCTGATCGATGAATCGTTCAGCGATGGCCATCTGCAGGAAGGATCCGTCGTCAAGGGCACGGTGGTCGGGCTCGAAAAAGACGTGGCCGTCATCGATGTGGGCTTAAAGACGGAAGGCCGCGTGGCGCTGCGCGAGTTCGCCGCGCCGGGCCGGGCCGCCGAAATCAAGGTCGGCGATATTGTCGAGGTCTATCTCGAACGCGTCGAGAACGCGCTCGGCGAGGCGGTGCTCTCGCGCGACAAAGCGCGCCGCGAGGAAAGCTGGGGCAAGCTCGAAAAGGCGTTCCAGAACAACGAGAAGGTGCAGGGCATCATCTTCAATCAGGTCAAGGGCGGCTTCACCGTCGACCTCGATGGCGCCGTCGCCTTCCTGCCGCGCTCGCAGGTCGATATCAGGCCGATCCGCGACGTGTCGCCGTTGATGAACAACCCGCAGCCGTTCCAGATTCTCAAGATGGATCGCCGGCGCGGCAACATCGTCGTCTCGCGCCGCACCGTTCTGGAAGAGACGCGGGCCGAGCAACGCCAGGAGCTGGTGCAGAACCTCGAAGAGGGACAGGTCATCGACGGGGCGGTCAAGAACATCACCGATTACGGCGCGTTCGTCGACCTTGGCGGCATCGATGGCCTCCTGCACGTCACCGACATCGCCTGGCGGCGCGTCAATCATCCCTCCGAGGTCCTCAATATCGGGCAGCAGGTCAAGGTCAAGATCATCAAGATCAACCACGAGACCCACCGCATCTCGCTCGGCATGAAGCAGCTCCTCGAGGACCCGTGGCAGGGCATCGAGGCGAAATATCCGGTCGGCGCCCGCTTCAAGGGCCGCGTCACCAACATCACCGATTACGGCGCCTTCGTCGAACTCGAACCCGGCATCGAGGGTCTGATCCACGTTTCGGAAATGTCGTGGACCAAGAAGAACGTCCATCCCGGAAAGATCGTTTCGACCTCCCAGGAGGTTGAGGTGCAGGTGCTCGAGGTCGATCCGGTGAAGCGCCGCATCTCGCTCGGCCTCAAACAGACCATGCGCAATCCCTGGGAGGTATTTTTGGAGAAATATCCGCCCGGCTCGGTGGTCGAGGGCGAGGTCAAGAACAAGACCGAATTCGGCTTGTTCCTCGGCCTCGACGGCGATGTCGATGGCATGGTGCACCTCTCCGACCTGGATTGGAAACGGCCCGGCGAGCAGGTCATCGAGGAGTACAAGAAGGGCGACAAGGTCAACGCGCAAGTGCTCGACGTCGATGTCGAGAAGGAGCGCATTTCGCTCGGCATCAAGCAGCTCGCCGGCGGCGGTGCCGCCGCCGAGCCCACCGGCGATCTCAAGAAGGGTGCTGTCGTCACCTGCGAAGTGACCGATGTGAAGGAGGGCGGTATCGAGGTGAAGATCGTCGGCACCGATTTTACCTCCTTCATCAAGCGTTCGGAGCTTGCGCGCGACCGTTCCGAACAGCGTCCGGATCGCTTTGCCGTCGGCCAGAAGGTCGACGCTCGCGTGATCCAGGCCGACCGCCGCACCCGCAAGGTCTCCGTTTCGATCAAGGCGCTCGAAGTCGCCGAGGAGAAGGAGGCGATCGCGCAATACGGCTCTTCCGATTCCGGTGCGACGCTCGGCGACATCCTGGGCACCGCCCTCAAGCGCAAGGACGAGGAGGGCGAAAAGGAAGACGCGAAGGAGTGAATCTCACTCCCTCTCCCCCCCGATTCGGGGGGAGAGGGTGGGGTGAGGGGGGCGCCTCCGCTGGGCTCAGAACCCGAGAAGGCCCTCACCCGGATTGCTGCGCAATCCGACCTCTCCCGGAACGGGAGAGGTGAACATGTGAAGGAATTCGACCCATGTCGCTTGATGCCGACTCGATCGTCGACCGCCGCCGCATGCGGCGCAAGCTCACCTTCTGGCGCGTGCTTGCCGTCGTGGTGATCGTTCTCGTCGTGATCGGCGCGGCCGGGCTGGTGAGCGATCGCACCGGTTTTGCCGGCGCCGGCGCCTACATCGCGCGCGTGACTATACAAGGGTTGATCCGCGACGATCAGGAGCGGGTGCAGCAGCTCGATCGGCTCGCCCGATCGTCGACGGCGCGCGCCGTCGTCGTCCATGTCGACAGCCCCGGCGGCACCACCGCCGGGTCGGAGCAGCTCTACGATTCCCTTATGCGGCTGAAGGAGAAGAAGCCGCTCGTCATCGTCGTCGACGGGCTGGCAGCCTCCGGCGGCTACATCACGGCGCTGGCCGGCGATCACATCGTGGCCAAGCAGACCTCGCTCGTTGGCTCGATCGGCGTTTTGTTCCAATATCCCAACGTCGCCGATCTCTTGACCAAGATCGGCGTCAAGGTTGAGACGATCAAATCGTCGCCGCTCAAGGCGGCGCCGGACGGCTTCGAGCCGACGTCGCCGGAGGCGCGCGCGGCGATCGAGTCGATCATCAAGGATTCCTACGCCTGGTTCCGCGGCCTCGTGCAGGACCGCCGCCATCTCAATGACGACGAGCTGCAAACTGTCGCCGATGGCCGCGTGTTCACGGGACATCAGGCGATCGGCCTCAAGCTCGTCGACGAGATCGGCGACGAGAGGACGGCCATCGCTTGGCTGGCGAGCGAGAAGAACGTCGACGCCAAGCTGCCGGTGCGCGACTATCAGCTTCGCAGTCGCTTCGGCGATCTGCCATTCCTGCACGCGGCCGCCGCGGCGGCGCTCGACGCGGCGGGGCTGGCCACGCTCGCGCGCAGCATCGATCAATGGGGCGCCATGCAGGCGGTCGAACGGCTCAACCTTGACGGTCTGTTGGCGCTTTGGCACCCTGCAGGCGCGAACTGAGGGCGGAGCGTTTGGCCTCGGCGTTCCGTTTCTCTCGTACCGATGACCGGAGCCATGCTCGCGGGCAACCCATGATCAAGTCCGAACTTGTGCAACGCATTTCCGCGCAGAACCCCCACCTTTACCAGCGCGACGTCGAGAAAATCGTCAACGCCATTCTCGGCGAGATCATCGCGGCGATGGCGCGCGGCGACCGCGTGGAGCTGCGCGGCTTCGGGGCGTTCTCCGTGAAGCAACGTCCGGCGCGGACAGGGCGCAATCCGCGCACCGGCGCCCATGTCTCCGTCGATCAGAAGTGCGTGCCGTTCTTCAAGACCGGCAAGGAAATGCGCGAGCGGCTCAATCGCTTGGCCGAGGCCTGATCCGCGCGAGCTATGATCCGCTCGTCCCCGCGAAAGCGGGGACCCAGCAGGCCCACCGCAGAGACGGTGCTCTCCGTCTGGATTTCCGCTGGCGCGGGAATGAGCGGTGCAGAGCAGCAGACGAAGGTCGAAAAAATTGCTCCGCAGGATCGTCACGTTGCTCGTACTTGTGCCGCTCGCCGTCATCGTCATCGCCTTTGCGGTGGCGAACAGGCATATGGTGACGGTTTCGTTCGATCCGTTCAGCGCCGATGAGCCGGCCGCGGCGGTGACGCTGCCGCTGTTCGCGCTGATCATCCTTTTGCTCATTTTCGGCGTGCTGATCGGCGGCCTGGCGGCATGGCTGCGGCAAGGCAAGTGGCGGCAGAGCGCACGCTGGTTGGAACGCGAGATGCGCGAGCTGCGGCAAAAGGTCGATGCGCTCGAAGGCAAGCCGGCCGCATCCAACATTCCGGACGAGGGCAATCCGCCGCAGCGCCTCAAGCTGCGGCCGCCCCTGGGGTGATGTTTTGCAGCCGGCGCCTATGTTACAATGGCGTCGAGATAGCAACCATGAACGTGCCGGACATCAACCGCTCGATCTTGCGCATGCATATTGCGACCATCGAGGCCAACAATCCGATCAAGATCATCGGGCTCTTGCCGCGCGGCAGCGTCGGGCATGTGTTCGCCGATAATGCTTTGGACTTTCTCGCTGAAAAACGTCCCGGGCTTGATCTTCTCGGGTTGGTCAAGGCGGAAAACGATTTATCCGATTTGCTCGGCCGGCCGGTGGGTATTGTCCTCGTCAGTGGACTGAAGGATCGCGAAGCCGAAGAGTTTCCGCGTATCGTTCAGCCGGTATGAATAGGTCCGATTTCGATCGGCTTCGTGATGCTCGCGTTTTCGCGCGGCATGCACAGGTTAATGCGGGTGGTCTCAGCGCTGCAGCTTTGACGGACGCGTGGCAGCCACAACATGCGGCTCTATATAATTTGGTGATTATTGGTGAAACGCTCCATAGAGTATCGGCTGAGATAAAGGCCGCTGCGCCTGCGATAGATTGGCGGGATATTTCCGACTTGCGAAATTACATTGTGCATTCCTATTGGCAGATTGACTTCGAAATCGTGGCAGATGTCATAAGGAACAGGCTTGAGGCCTTGATCGCGGAACTAGTACCCACTTTCATAGAAACGTGATTCGCGCGGGCAGTGAATTCGAGAGTCGGATGAGACACTTGTTCGCATCGTTGCCTGCGCGGATTGGTGATTCCGGGTACTAGACCGGTTGATCCTGTTCGTCGAGCGCTTGGAAAGATGAATAATATGCTTGTCAAAATCTGTGGCCTCTCCACTCCCGAGGCCGTTGCTGTTGCGCTCGACGCCGGTGCCGACATGGTTGGATTCGTGTTCTTCGCGCTATCGCCACGCCACATCGGCTTCGAGGTGGCGCGTGCGCTCGGCCGGCAGGTGCGCGGTCGCGCGCTGAAGGTGGCGCTGACGGTCGATGCTGACGATACGTTGCTCGATGCAGTGGTCGGGGTTTTGCAGCCGGACCTGCTGCAGCTGCACGGCAAGGAACCGCCCACCCGCGTTGCGGCAATCAAAAAACGCTTCGGCCTGCCGGTCATGAAGGCGATCGCGGTTGCGGCGAAGGGGGACCTTGCCGCCGCGGCGGCCTACGTCCCGGTCGCCGACCGTCTGCTGTTCGACGCGCGTGCACCGCGCGAAGCGACGCGCCCTGGCGGGCTCGGTAAGCCGTTCGACTGGCGCCTGCTCGAAAATCTCGACGCCGCCGTGCCGTTCATGCTCTCAGGCGGGCTCGATGCCGGCAATGTCGGCGAGGCTTTGCGCATCACGGGCGCACCCGGCGTCGATGTGTCTTCGGGCGTCGAGCGCGCGCCGGGGGAGAAAGACCCTGAGAAAATCCGCGCCTTCGTGCGCGCGGCGCGCGACGCGGCGGCGCATATTGCTGCCAAGCCAGTCACGAGTCCCGCATGACCGCACAGCGACCCAATTCCTACCGCACCGGGCCGGACGATCACGGGCATTTCGGCATCTATGGCGGCCGCTTCGTCGCCGAGACGCTGATGCCGCTGATCCTGGAATTGGAGCAAGCCTACGCCCAGGCGAAAGCCGATCCCGCTTTCCAGAAAGAGATGGACTTCTACCTCGCGCACTATGTCGGCCGGCCTTCGCCGCTCTATTTCGCCGAGCGGCTCACCACGCATTGTCGACAGACGGCCTCCGGCCTTTCGGGCGGCGGCGGCGCCAAAATCTATCTCAAGCGCGAGGAGCTCAATCACACCGGCGCGCACAAGGTCAACAACGTGCTCGGCCAAATCCTGCTGGCGCAGCGCATGGGCAAGAAGCGCATCATCGCCGAGACCGGCGCCGGCATGCACGGCGTCGCCACCGCGACCCTGTGCGCGCGCTTCGGGCTCGAATGCATCGTCTATATGGGCGCGGTCGACGTCGAGCGGCAGAAGGCGAATGTCTTTCGCATGAACATGCTCGGCGCCAAAGTGGTGCCGGTCGTCTCCGGCGCGAAGACGCTCAAGGACGCGATGAACGAGGCGTTGCGCGATTGGGTGACCAACGTCGAAAGCACCTTTTATTGCATCGGCACCGTCGCCGGCCCGCACCCGTATCCGATGATGGTGCGCGACTTCCAGTCGATCATCGGCCGCGAGACGCGCGAGCAGATGTTTTCGGCCGAGGGCCGCCTGCCGGATTCGCTCATCGCCTGCATCGGCGGCGGCTCGAACGCGATGGGGCTGTTCCATCCGTTCCTCGACGAGCCGCGGATCGAGTTTTACGGCGTCGAGGCGGCGGGCCACGGCCTCCAAAGCGGCCAGCACGCCGCCTCCATCGCCGGTGGGCGGCCGGGCGTGCTGCACGGCAACCGCACCTATCTCCTCATGAACGAAGACGGGCAGATCAACGAGGCGCACTCGATCTCCGCCGGCCTCGATTATCCGGGCGTCGGCCCCGAGCATGCCTGGCTCAACGATGTCGGCCGCGTCACCTTCCTCTCTGCCACGGACGACGAAGCGCTCAACGCTTTCCAGCTCTTGTCGAAGCTCGAAGGCATCATCCCGGCGCTCGAGCCGGCGCACGCCATCGCCAAGGTGCTCGACCTCGCGCCAGGCAAGCCGAAGGATCACCTGATGGTGGTCAATCTCTCCGGCCGCGGCGACAAGGATCTCGATACGGTCGCGCGGCACTTGGGAAGCAAAGCGCGATGACGGGACGCATCGATCGCCGTTTCGCCGCGCTCAGGGAGGAAGGCCGCGCCGCGCTTATGACCTTCGTCATGGCCGGCGACCCGGATTACGAGACCTCGCTCGCCATCCTCAAGGCGTTGCCGAAGGCCGGCGCCGACGTGATCGAGCTGGGCATGCCGTTCACCGATCCGATGGCGGACGGTCCCGCAATTCAGGCCGCTGGGTTGCGCGCGCTAAAAACCGGGCAGAACATGAAGCGGACGCTCACCCTCGTGCGCGAATTCCGCCGCGGTGACGCGGCGACGCCGATCGTGCTCATGGGCTACTACAACCCGATCTACGTCTATGGGGGGAAGCGTTTTTTGGCCGACGCCAAGAGCGCCGGCGTCGACGGGCTCATCGTCGTCGATCTGCCGCCCGAGGAGGATGCGGAATTGTGCCTGCCCGCGCTCAAGGCTGGTCTCAATTTCATCCGCCTCGCCACGCCGACAACGGACGACAAGCGCTTGCCGACCGTGCTGAAAAACACATCGGGCTTCGTCTATTACGTGTCGATCACCGGCATTACCGGGTCCGCCGCCCCGGATACCAGAAAGGTCACGGCAGCGGTCAAGCGCATCAAGCGCCATACCAAGCTTCCGGTCTGCGTCGGCTTCGGCGTGCGCACCGCCGAGCAGGCGCGCGCGATCGCGGCAGACGCCGACGGCGTCGTGGTCGGCTCGGCGCTGGTCGAGGCGGTGCGCAAGAGTCTCGGCCCTGACGGCAAGGCGACGCCGGCAATGGTGGCGTCGGTCGCCGACCTTGTCCGGACGCTGGCCAATGGCGTGCGCGCGGCGAAGAGTGGTCATTCCGGGGCGCGCGAAGCGCGTGCCCGGAATCCATAACCACAGGGCTGGCAGTACTTTTTGTGAGTTATTACTTCGCACGAAAGTGGTTATGGATTCCGGGCTCGCGGGCTAAAGCACGCGCCCCGGAATGACGGGCGGGCGTTGAATTTCGCGCGCCGACTCCACACATCTCATCAGACTGGAGGGACACCCATGGTCCGTGATTTGGCCCGCGATTGGATGTGGTCGGAAGCGTGCGAGATGCTGGATCGCGCGGAGCGGATGCATCGCGACTTGTTCAGGCCGACAGGCACGCAGGCATGGGAGCCGCCGGTCGATATTCTCGAGACCGAATTCGAGGTTCTGGCGCTGGTCGCGTTGCCCGGCGTGAGCGCCGAAAACGCCCAGGCCGTGATCGAGGATGGCGATCTTGTCATCGCCGGAACGCGCGTCCTGCCGCCGCAACTGCGCACGGCGATCATTCATCGGCTCGAGCTTCCGCAAGGGCGCTTTTACCGGCGGCTGCGGCTCCCGGCCGGACGCTATAGCACCGTGCGCCGCGTCGTCGCCGATGGCTGCCTGGTGGTCACATTGCAGAAAGCGGGGCCGAGCCGTGGCTGAAGCCGAAATGCTTGCGAACACAGGACCGGCCCAAGGCGCCGCTGCGCTGCCGCCATTGCCGTCCGATGCACTCATCATCGTGCCGGTGCGCAATACCGTGCTGTTTCCCGGCTTGGTGCTGCCGATCACGATCGGCCGGCCAAAATCGATCGCCGCCGCGCAACAGGCGGTGCGCGACCAGCGCCAGGTCGGCATCCTGCTGCAGCGTGCCGCCGAGGTTGCCGATCCGACCCCGATCGACATGCATCGCATGGGCACGCTCGCCAACATCGTGCGCTACATCACCGCGCCGGACGGCTCGCACCACCTGATCTGCCAGGGCGAGAAGCGATTCCAGATCAGCGAATATCTGAGCGGCTGGCCGTTCCTCGTCGCGCGCGTGGTGCAAATCCCCGAGCCGGACGTGCACACGCCCCAAGTCGAGGCGCGCTTCGTCAACCTGAAGGCGCAGACGCTCGAAGCGATCCAATTGCTGCCGCAGGCGCCCGCCGACCTTCTCGCCGCCATCCAATCGATCGAGGCGCCGTCGGCGCTCGCCGATCTCGCCGTCGCCTACATGGACGTGAAGCCGGAAGAGAAGCAGGAAATCCTGGAGACGATCGATATTTCGGCGCGCATGGACAAGGTCTCGCGCCTGCTTTCCCACCGCATCGAGGTGTTAAGGTTGTCGCAGGAGATCGGCCGGCAGACCAAGACGGCGCTCGACGAACGCCAGCGCGAGGTGCTGCTGCGCGAGCAAATGGCGGCGATCCAGCGCCAGCTCGGCGAAGGCGAAGAAGGCAAGGCCGCCGAAATGGCCGAGCTCGATGCCGCGATCAGCAAGGCCGGCATGCCGAAGGAGATCGAGGACCAGGCGCGAAAGGAGCTGCGCCGGCTGCAGCGCATGCCCGAGGCGGCCGGCGAATACGGCATGGTGCGCACCTATCTCGATTGGCTGATCGAACTGCCTTGGGCCCTCCCCGAGGAGAAGCCGATCGACATCGGGCAGGCGCGGCGCATTCTCGACGAAGACCATTACGACCTGGAAAAAATCAAGCGGCGCATCGTCGAGTATCTCGCCGTCCGCAAGCTCGCGCCGCAGGGCAAAGCGCCGATCCTCTGCTTCGTCGGGCCGCCCGGCGTGGGGAAGACTTCGCTCGGCCAGTCGATCGCGCGCGCCATGGACCGCAAATTCGCGCGCGTGAGCCTCGGCGGCGTGCACGACGAGGCCGAAATCCGCGGCCATCGCCGCACCTATATCGGCGCGCTCCCCGGCAACATCATCCAGGCGATCCGCAAGGCCGGCACGCGCAATTGCGTGATGATGTTGGACGAGATCGACAAGCTCGGCGCCGGTATCCAGGGCGATCCTGGCGCGGCGCTGCTTGAAGTGCTCGATCCCGAACAGAACAACACGTTCCGCGACAATTACCTGGGCGTGCCGTTCGACCTGAGCCGGGTGGTCTTCATCACCACGGCCAACATGCTCGACACCGTCCCCGGCCCGCTGCGCGACCGCATGGAGATCATCAGCCTTGCCGGCTACACCGCCGACGAGAAGCTCGAGATCGCCCACCGCTATCTGGTGCGCCGGCAAATGGAGGCGAACGGTCTCAAACCGGGCCAGGTCGAGATCACCGACGAGGCGATCCGCGACATCATCCAGAATTACACGCGGGAAGCGGGCGTCCGCAGTCTCGAACGCCTGATCGGGCAGGCGCTGCGCAACGCGGCTGTGCGCATTGCCGAAGGGAGTAGCGGGCCGATCCGCATCACGCGCGAGGACCTTGCGGGGATCCTCGGCGCTCCGCAGTTCGAGAGCGAGTCGGCGATGCGCACCAGCGTGCCGGGCGTGGCGACTGGGCTCGCCTGGACGCCGGTCGGCGGTGACATCTTGTTCATCGAGGCAACGCGCGTTCCCGGTTCCGGCAAGCTGATCCTGACCGGGCAACTCGGCGAAGTGATGCGGGAAAGCGCGCAGGCCGCGCTCTCGATCGTCAAGAACCGCGCCGCCGCGCTTGGCATCGACGCGAGCCGCTTCGAGAAGAGCGATATCCACATCCACGTGCCGGCCGGCGCCATCCCGAAAGATGGGCCGAGCGCGGGTGTCGCCATGTTCATGGCGCTCGTTTCCTTGCTGACGGAGCGCACCGTGCGCAGCGACACGGCGATGACCGGCGAGATCAGTCTGCGCGGCCTTGTGCTTCCGGTCGGCGGCATCAAGGAAAAGGTCGTCGGCGCCCACCGCGCCGGCATCAAGCGCATCATGCTGCCGGCGCGCAACCGCAAGGATTACGACGACATTCCCGAGACCGCGCGCCGGGAGATCGAGTTCATCTGGCTCGAACGCGTCGAGGAAGCGGTCGCCGCCGCGCTGGAGCCGAAGAAGCCGGCCGAAGCTCCCGCTGCCGTCCCGCAACTCGCCGACGCCGAGGCGTGATCGCTTCAAGTTTCCGCTCGTCCCCGCGCAAGCGGGAACCCAGTTTTCACGCCCGCGCCCGGTACCTGGATTCCCGCTTTCGCGGGAATGAGCGGAGAATGTCATGCTACACGCTCCAGTATCTGGCCTCCCACCCGGCTTGCGTGAATGATGTGAACACGAATCGTAAGAACGACGGGAAGGAAACATGAACATCAACGTGGGCAAGAAGGCCATCGCCGAAGCGACCGAGAAACTCAAGAATTGGGGCCGTTGGGGCAAGGACGATCAGATCGGCACGCTCAACCACGTCACGCCGGAGGATATCGTGCGGGCGGCGGGATTGATCCGCACCGGCAAGGTATTCGCGCTCGGCATCCCGCTCGATAGGAACGGCCCGCAGACCGGCCTGTTCGGCGGACGCTGGAACCCGATCCACACCATGCTGGCGACCGGCACCGATGCGGTCGCCGGGCGCTACGACAAGGTGCCGAACATCCGCTACGCCGACGACGCCATCAACTTGCCGGTGCAATGCGCCACGCATTGGGATTCGCTCGGCCATATCTTCTACGAAGACAAGATGTACAACGGTTTCGACGCGCGCGAGGTCGATTGCAACGGCCTCGGCAAGCTCGGCATCGAGCATACCAAGAGCAAGATGGTCGGCCGCGGCGTGCTGCTCGACGTCGCGCGTTTTCGCGGCGTTCCTTGGCTCAAGGACGGCGAGGCCATTACCAACGACGAGCTCGACACATGCGCCAAGGAGGAGAATGTCGAGATCAGGCGCGGCGACTTCGTCATCCTGCGCACCGGGCAAATGGAACGCTGCCTGCATGAAAAGAAGTGGGGCAGCTATGCCGGCGGCGATGCGCCGGGCGTCAAGTTCGAGAATTGCTATTGGTGCCGGGAGAAAGAGATCGCGGCGATCTGCTCCGACACCTGGGGCGTGGAGGTGCGGCCGAACGAAACCAAGGAAGTCAACCAGCCCTGGCACTGGGTGGTCATTCCGGCCATGGGGCTCACCATGGGCGAGATGTTCTATTTGAAGGAGCTGGCGGAGGATTGCGAGGCCGACGGCCTCTACGAGTTCTTTTTCTGCGGCGCGCCGCTCATCATCACCGGCGGCACCGGCTCGCCGCTCAATCCGCAGGCGATCAAGTAGCAGCGACGAACACTGCCCTATTTCCCGTCACCCAGAGGCGCTCGGCCGAAGGCCGAGCCTCGAAGGGCGACGGCCCGGCCGGGGCCGCTCATCCTTCGAGGGCCGCGGAGCCTGTCATCGGGCCGGCCAGAGGCCGGACCCGTTGGCGGCCGCCTCAGGATGACGGTCAGAGCGCGAAAACCTGCGGATTGACGCAATTGGGCAGCTTCTTGCCGGCGAGGAAGGCGAGGATATTGTCGACCACGATGTTCGCCATCTCCTCGCGCACCTCGAATGTGGCGCTGCCGAGATGCGGCGTGAGCACCACATTGGGCATCTTGCGCAACGCCTTGTCGACCTTCGGCTCATGCTCAAAGACGTCGAGACCGGCGCCGGCGATCTCTCGTTTCGTCAGCGCGCGGATGAGCGCGGCCTCGTCGACGATCGCGCCGCGCGCGGTGTTGATGAGGAACGCCGTCTTCTTCATCAGTTTCAGTTCGCGCGCGCCGATCTGATGGCGTGTCTCGGTATTGAGCGGCGAATGGAGCGAAACGAAATCGGATTCGCGCAGCAATTGGTCGAGCGGTGCGTAGTTTAGCCCGGCCTCGCGTTCCTCGCTTTCCGGCTTGCGGCGCGGCGTCCAGTAGAGAACGCGCATGGCAAAGCCGTGCGCGCGGCGCGCCACCGCCTTGCCGATCAACCCGCCGCCGCCAATCAGCCCGATTGTCCTGCCATGGACGTTGGCGCCGAGGAGATAGCTCGATTGCGCGCCCGGAAACCGGCCCGCGCGCGCCAGGCGGTCGCCGTCGACTATTTGCCGCGCCACCGCGAGCATCAGGCCGAAGGTCAGATCCGCCGTCGCCTCGGTAGTCAGCGGCGGCACGACGGTCACCGGGATGCGCCGCTCAGTCGCTGCCTCGACATCGATATGGGAGGGCGTGATCGACTGCGCCGCGATCAGACGCAGGCGCGGATTGGCGGCGATCACGCCGCGATCGATGCGATCGTGCAGCAGACAAAACAGAATATCGCATCGGCGCAAAGCGGCGATGAGTGCGCGCCGGCCGATGATGCGGCTCGAGTCCGGGTTGACCTTGACGTTGGCGACTTGGCGCAGCCGCGCGATAGCGCTCTTTGCCACCGGCTGGGTGACGAAGATGCGGGGGCGGCGGGGGCGGCGCGGGGGCTGCATCAGGCGAGCCAGCGCACGACGCCGGCCACGCCATCGACGGCGACCTGGGCGCCGTCCGGGATGCGCCGCGTGGCGTCGAGGACGCCGAGCACCATCGGGATGCCGCGCTCGCGCGCCAGCGCGGCGAGGTGTGAGGTCGAGCCGCCAAGCTCGGCGACCACGCCGGCGACGCGCGGCAGGATGTGGCTCAGCGCCGGGCCGGCGACGCGCGTGACCAAAATGTCGCCGGGCGCAACCCGCGCCAGCTCGCATTCGCAATTCACCACCACGGCGCGGCCGGAGCCCCAGCCGATGCCGGCGGGATGGCCGTTGAGACCGGGATGTTTTAGCCAAATCGCGTCCGGCACGTGCGCGGGCTCGACATGCAGGGGTCGCGCCTGCAACAGCTTAAAACCGGCCTCGTCGAGCGCCCACTCGATCTCGACCGGCATGCCCAAAACCGCCTCGGCCTTGCGCATGAGCCGCCCGAGCGCCGTCGCCTGTCCGGCTTCGAGGCAGGGCGCGTTGACGAGCGCGTCCGGCACTGCCTGCGCCAGCACGCCGCCGCCATGCAGGCAGGTTTCGCGGTGGTGTTTTCGGCCGCTTTCCATCGTTCGCAGAAAACCCGCTCGGCTGAGCGCGATGCGGTCCGGCACCACTTCGCCTTGCGCGATCGCGGAACCGAGGCCCCAGGTGGCGCTGATGAGCATGTGGCCGTCGGCGGTCTCGCTCAGGCCGCCGCCCGCCGCCCGCGCGGCGATGAGCGGCTGAACGAGCACCGCCATCGCGGTGTCGGCCGGATCAAAGCCATGCTGCGCCATGGAGCGCCGCGCGTTGGTGGTCCACAACGCCGCCCAGCAGGCGCGCAACGCGATCAAAAATTCGGCCTCGTCGCTGATACCGAGGAAGCTCTCGAACTGGCCGGCAAAGCCCGCATCGGTACGGTCCTCGATCAGCGCCGAGGAGCGCACCGCCAGAGGCTTTTTTTGTTCGGCGCGCCACGCCGCGAGGATTTCCGCCATGAGCTCCGGCGCGAGGCCTTGCTGATAAAGCCTGAGCCGGATCTCGACGGAAAGGCGACGTTGCCGCGGCGGATCAGCATCGGCGTAGTCGCGGAGCGCATCCGCGAGCCCAAGATGAGCGATCTGCCGCCGATAGGCATCCGCCGTGATGCAGACGCCGCCGGGCGTCGGTAAGCCCGCCTGCGCCAGCGCCGCAAGATTCGCAGCCTTCGGTCCGACCCGGTCGGGATCGGTGGCGGCGGGGTCGGAGAGGGGGAGAATGAAACGTGTCATACGAATTCTCGTTGGGCCTTGTCGCCGCGCACTCCCGTTCCCCACGCAGCGGGGAGAGGTGCGCGCTTCGCACGTTATTTCACATGATCGCCGTAGCCGGGAAGCGGATCGACGACGGTGATTTGTTTGACCGGGAAATTGGACACGATCTCGATCTCATCCTTGTGCACGATCAGCATCTCCTCGATGCGCACGCCGTAGCGGAATTTCTTGCCGTGCTGGGTCTCGAGCGCAAAGGTCATGCCCTCTTTGATCTCGACCGGATGGTCGAGCGACCAGATGCGCGAGATCACCGGCGGATCGTACTGCGCAAGCCCGAGGCCGTGGCCCCAAAGGTTCGCCGCCGCCTGGTCTTCGTCCTCGTAACCCCAGGTCTCCATGGCCGAGGGCCATTTGAGCGCGATGTCGCGGGTGGTGGCGCCGACTTTCACCGCGCCGATGGAATCGTAGAGCCACTTCAGTGCGATCTCGTAAGTGTCCTTCTGTTCCTGGGTCGGCTCCTTGCCGACGCAATAGGTGCGGTAATAACAGGATTTGTAGCCGTTCCAGGTCAGCGCCGCCAAATCCATGAACACGATGTCGCCGGGCTGGATGATGCGGTCGGAAAAGTTGCGCCAGTTCGGCCAGGTGTTTGGCCCGGAGGAGACGATGACGTCTTCGACGTCCTCCATGCCGGCGAAATTGTAGAGATATTGCATCAGGTGCGCCGTCACCTGGTTCTCGGTGATGCCGGGACGCAAAAATTTCATGCACTCCCAATGCGTGGCGTCGCCGATGGCGCCGACGATGCGCATGCATTCCTGCTCGTCGACGTTTTTGACGGCGCGCGCCTCCATCATCGGCGTCATGCCGTCGACCCAGGTGACGTTCTTGTCCTTGAAGATGTTGAGCATGTTGATGTCGATGAAATCGACGCCGAGCTTTTGGCCCGCCACGCCGTGGCGCTTCATCTCTTCCAGGACTGCGTTGGTGAACTTGGTCACCTGCTGGGTCGAAGCGGGTCCCGCCGCGCCCTTGATCCAGGCGAAGGAGTGGCGGACATTCTCCTTCGGCAGCCACGGCGCATGCCGCTCGATCTGAAAACCGAGGTCGCCCTGCTCGAACAAAATCGGCGCGCCGTCGCCGCAGAGCATGGCGTAGCGCAGCCCCGGCTTGAGCCGGTTCCAGCCCGGCGTCAGCGTGCCGGTCAGATAGCGCACGTTCTCGTCGTACATGCACAGGAGCGCGCCGAGGCCGTGCTTTTTCATCATCTCGCGGGCGCGCTCGGTGCGGTACTGGCGCAGCCGGTCCCAATTGACTCGCTGCTGCCAGTCCATGCCGACGGTGCCGAAATTTGCTCCCATGGCGTTCTCCCGCTCCGTGTTCTACCGCTTGCTCACCTGTGTCGGAAAAATGCCGGGCGTGCAAGCTGGCGTCGGGTAGCTTTTCCCAACACGCCGTCGCCCTTGTCGCCGGGCAGGAATGACGTAAAGGGATTTACGTAAGGAGCCTGGCCTAGGAGACGACGATGAGCAAGTTGACGCGCCGCGCGTTTTCGCGCGGCGGAGCACTCGGCCTCATTGGCGCGGTAGCCGCGCCGGCATTGGCGCGCGCTGAGACGCGGCGCTGGCGCATGGTCACGTCATGGCCGAAGCGGCTGCCTGGTCCCGGCATGTCGGCGGAACGCATCGCCGCGCGCATCGGCGCGCTTTCGGGCCGCCGCCTGGAAATTACCGTCTCCGCCGCGGGCGAGATCGTGCCGGCCTTCGAGGTGCTCGATGCGGTCGGCACGGGCGTCGCCGAGATGGGGCATACCGCCGCGTTCTATTGGCAGGGCAAGGAGCCGGCGGCTTCGTTCTTCACCACGGTGCCGTTCGGGCTCACGCCGAACGAGCACGTGGCCTGGATCGACGCCGGCGGCGGCCAGGCGTTGTGGGACGAGCTTTATGCGCCGTTCGGCGTCAAACCGTTCATGGGCGGCAATACCGGCGTCAGCATGGGCGGCTGGTTCCGGCGCGAGCTCAAAAGCCGCGACGACGTGCGCGGGCTCAAGGTGCGCGCGCTCGGCCTCGGCGGCGAGGTTTATCGCCGGCTTGGCGCCATCGCGCAGACGACTTCGCCCGGCGAAATCCTCATCGCGCTGCAATCGGGTGTGATCGACGGCGCCGAATTCGTCGGCCCCGGCTCCGACATCGCGCTGGGCCTCTATCGTTTTGCCCCATTCTATTACGGCCCCGGCTTCAACAAGCCGAACGGCACCGGCGAGTGCATCGTCGCGCTCAAGGCCTGGGCGACGCTCGATGCCGAGCTGAAGGCGATGGTCACGAACGCCTGCGCCGCGGAGGCGTCGTTCGCGCTCGCCGAGATGGAACGTCTCAACATCGAGGCGCTCTTGACGCTGACCACGCGCGACAACGTGCAGCCGCGCACTTTTCCGTCCGATCTCGTCGCCGCGGCGCGGGCGCAGGCGAGCGATGTGCTGGGAGAACTCGCGGGGAGGAGCGAAAGGGCGCGCAAGGTGCACGATTCCTACATGGCCTTCCGGGCGCGCATCTCCGCCTGGTCGCGCATCTCGCTCCAAGCGGTGCTGGAGGCGCGGGAGGGGTAGCTACTCCCTCCCCGTGGGGGAGAGGGTGGGGTGAGGGGGTACGGCCTCTCGGTCAGAGCCCCCCCAACCCTCTCCCCGCCGGGGAGAGGGGGTTCGCATGCGCGAGCCCGATGGCGACGTTTCCGCTGCTCGGTGTTTCAGCTGCGGTTGATGGAAGGCGTCACGCGGAGTAACTTGTTCTCATGACACATCCAGTCGTTTGCCGCGATCCTGAGGTCATGGGGGGGACGGCCGTGTTCTGCGGGACACGCGTGCCCGTGCAGACGTTCATCGAGTACCTTGAGGCCGGAGAGTCGATCGACCAGTTTCTCGAAGGGTTTCCGTCGGTGACGCGCGAGCAGGTGATTGCCTTCCTGGAAGAGGCTAAAAACCGGCTCGTCGAATCCGTCTCGTGAGAATTCTGGGCGCGGGCGCAGGCGAGCGATGTGCTGGGGGAGTTGGCGGGGAGAAGCGAAAGGGCGCGCAAGGTGCACGATTCCTACATGGCCTTCCGCGCCCGCATCTCCGCCTGGTCGCGCATCTCGCTACAGGCGGTGCTGGAGGCAAGGGAGGGGTGAGCAGCGGGCTCCCTCGCCCCGCGCGCGGGGAGAGGGTGGGGTGAGGGGGCGCTTCCGCTGGGCTCAGAATCGCGGCGAGGTCCGCTTACCTTCACTATGCCGGCCGCGCTACCGATAAGCCGAGAGCGTTCGCTAGGGGCTCATGATCGACCACGTTTGTGGTTAGGATTACAGCATCTTGTGGGCATTGTAGTGCGAAAATCGCATCGCCCAATTTCCTGCAATCCGCATCGCTGAGAGGTCGCTTTGGAGTTCGCACAAGCTGCCTAAGTACTTGGCGCCGCTTGTGGGTTTCAGGTTTTTCAGGTAACCGATCGCACGCTTTCAAAAGACTCGCAAGAGCATCGGGCCTGCGTATAAGCGGCTCACGCATGCAGCAGTCTTGAACGGGACAACCGACAGGTCGGTCGTCGAGAGTTCCGTTCGAATTGATCTTGAGTTCAGCTTCTGGATAGCAAGACAGTTGTGAAACTACGCGAGTGGTGACCTTTCTTCTTTTTCGCCACGCGCGCAAAATCAATGTCTTAAGCCAAAGGCGAGCTTCGGACCTTTTTACTTCGTTGACATCTGAACCTGGATACTTTGCTGCCAGTGCAGAGGTGATTGACCTGCCGATGTGACTTTCAAAATCGACGAGGGCCTGTAGTGCAGTGGATTGTCGATTCCGTTGCGGTGTGACACCCAGCTTTCGAATTGCGTCCACCGCATCTTCCCATCGGTTCGTGGTCACAACCTTGTTGTGAAACCATACGTAATACCGTAGCGGCCCTGCCTTGAATTCTTTTATTGCGTACACTGGCAGTTCAGTCTGCTTGAATTTCGTCAGAGCGTCCCTGGCGGCGGTTCCTTCAGATCGCTGCTTTAGTAGCGCATCCGTTAAAACAGAAGTATCGATAAGGGCTTTATCTGACAAAGAAGTCGCTCAGAAGTTCGGCTTCGGGCGGATCTGTTACGAGCCCAGCATCAGCTAAGCCATCTATTAGGTCCAGAGCATCGGTGAAAGGCGCGAACGGATTGCTATGTAGTTTCTGACATGCCGTTCTAACCGCAAATATTTGGTCTGAGGTCAGAGGGCTTCCATTCCTATTTGTCAAAGCATGATGGAGAGCAACCGTAACTGCACCCAACCCCTCCGATAGACTGCGGCAGAAAAATAGCTCAGGCAAATTTGCCTGCAACAGGGTGATTTCGTTGTCGGCACCTACTCCATCGCCCTCCGAAAGCATTCTTTGCGCATTGACTGAGAAGTCTTCGGCTTCCGCAAGTAATTGTCTGGCGCGATTTATCAATTGTGCCGTAGGCGTATCTCCCGCGTATAGGTCCTCAATTTGCACATCTCTCCTGGCAATTCGTACATCTTCGATGCCGTAACTTCGGACCTCGACCTCAATGTTTCGGGTTGGCGGGACATACGTCCCTCTCCGCTCGTTCAAATCTATGACGTTCGCAACAGCCAATTGACTAGTTTCAACCATTGAAGAACCCTTCAACATCTCTTCGGATTAGGCGACTCCAGCTTTCGATCAGGGCCCTCGGCTGAAACTTGGCAGCTGAGGTATTTCCGTGAGCATAATAATCTAAATCGAGAACGACAACATATCTTTCCACGTTGATAGATTCAACGCTCTCAAAATCGGCTGGAACGTCAGCCTCAAGTTTTTGCTGGATAGTTTGCAACCGTACTAAGATGCCGGTCGCGTCTCCTTCCCAACGCAGGGCTAACTCAGGATCGCGTGACTCCCCATCAATGTTGAAGTGCTTTCCCTTTCTTCGCAAATAGGGAAGTTGCTCAAATCCGAATTCGGAAGCTGCCTGTTTTGTCTCAAAAGACTTCTGGAAAAAACTTCTGTAGCCAATTCTCGTCAAGTTGCTAATCTCAAGTTGCTTTAACACCAGAGGGAAGAAGGACATGCACGCTTCTGCGAACGGTTCAGCGTCACTAATGGGCGAATAGGCCGTAAGGTTCGAGCTTTCCAAAGCAACCTGAGCCGTCAATTTCTTTGACAATGAAAGTGTCTGTTGATTTGGCTGTGCTGTGCGAAGCTTTATTTCAGGGAATGGAGTACGAAGCTGTTGCCACACTACCCCAGCGTGATCCCAAACCAAAAAAGACTGTGCGTAGCGAATTTCAAGCACAGCCCTTTGCAGCTTGAATTGAGAAAGATTGAGCGGCATTGATCAAACTCTAGCTCTGGATAGAGCGATTTTACACTCGCCGAAAGTTAAGTGCAAAATGCTTGCAGGCGCGTTATCTGCCGCCCGAGAGCCCATCCGTGGCGCCCGAGAACCCATTGCTGGGATTGTCACCTACCGAGGGAACTCATCCCCCACTTTCGCGGGGACGCCCGATGAGGATCACACGCCGCATCCGCGTGGTCTAGGGGTGATGATCGGTTGTGCTCCAGCTGTGGTTGAGTATTCACGCCCTAAACTTTACAATCTTCTGCTGCTGCTCGCCGAGCCCGTCGATGCCGAGGCGCACGATGTCGCCGGCGTGCAGAAATTTCGGCTCCGGCTTGATGCCGAGGCCGACGCCGGGCGGCGTGCCGGTGCTGATGACGTCGCCGGGCTCCATGACGAAGAATTGCGAGCAGTACCAGACGAGGTGGGCGACGCCGAACACCATGGTGTGGGTGGACCCCTTCTGCCGGGTCTCGCCGTTGACCGTGAGCCACATGTCGAGCCGCTGCGGATTGCC
>JBEKNW010000045.1:0-25241 GCA_049522435.1 Xanthobacteraceae bacterium | reverse complement strand
GATGCGTTCCGGGCCCTGCGAGCCTGCGACCTCGTAGGTCACGCCGCGCCAGCGGAAACGCCGGGGCGGACCATCGGGGACGAGCGCCGTGACCTCGGCCGGCTCCGCGTGCGGCAACAAAAGTAGCGGGCGCGTTTGTTGCTCCGGCGCAACCCCCACCCTTCCCTCCCCCGCTTGCGGGGGAGGGTTAGGGAGGGGGCAGCCTTCGCCGGCGGGCGCCAGCACCTCGGCGCGCTCCGGAAGGTGACTGGCCACGGCGGCGAACCGCCGCACCCTCTGCGGGCCGAGACGCTGCCGCAGCGCATCGATCAAGGCGGCGCAACGCTCCGTTCTGTCGTCATGCCCCCACCCCGGGGTCCCCGCGACGCAAGCGTCGCGGGGTGCCCCGTACCCTCCCCCGCTCGCGGGGGAGGGATGGGAGGGGGAGGGGAGTTCCATCTGTCGCGCTTCCATCGGTTCGGCGCGGGTGACGGCAAGGCCGAGCGCCTCGAAGCCGAAGCCCGCCTCTTGCGTCGCCGCCAGCGCATCGAGCTTGAGGTCGATCATGCGCGCCACATGAGGGACGCTACGCGTCGGCAGCGTCAGGCCAATATCGACCGTCGCGACCGCGCCATCGACCCGGAAGAGGCAAAGCCGCAGGGCGCGTGCTCCCACATCGTCGCGTTCAAGCGCGTGCACGAGATTCTGCATGAGGCGTTTGGCGTGAGCAACGACTGCCTCCTGCGTAAGGATCGGTTCGAGCAGATAATTCAAGCTGTGATAGACCGGCGGCGGAACGATGGGGACGAGAGGCTCGTCCACGCGGCCGAGCGCCTGGTCGAGACGCCGGAGCAGCTCGGCCGGAAAACGCGCGGCGAAGGGCGCGCGCGGCTTGTCGAGGAGCGCGCCGACGGATTTGAAGCCGAGCCGGCGCAGCGTTGCGCAAATTTCCGGCGCAAGCCGCAACGCTTCGATAGGGAGCGGCGCCAGCGCCTCGGCTTCCAGCCCCGAGGGTAGCACGCAGCAGGGCGCGGCGTGAAAGCGCGACAGCGCCCAGGCCGTGCCGGGCGTGTCGGCAACGGCAAGCCGCGCCGGCAGGCCGAAACTTTGTTCGAGCCGCGCAGAAAGATCGGCGAGCAGCATTTCCTCACCGCCGAACAGATGCGCGGCGCCTTCGATGTCGAGGAAAAAACCGTCCGCGCCATTCTCCTCGCTCCAAAACTCCTTGCACAAGGGCGAAGCGGTCGGCGTATAGCGCGTCGCCCACAGCGCCAGACGGCGCAGCGCGGCATCATCGGCGGCGGCTTCGACCGCGCGCGCCTGCAAGTGGCTCGCTTTCGCGCGCGCCTCGGCCAACGGCTCGCCGAGCGCGAGCCCTGCGGCCTCGGCCGCCTCGTTCAAGGCGGCGATGCGCGGCCCGCCGGCGGCGGCAATGGCGAGGACGAACGGCCGGTCAGGATCGATGCGCTTGTCTGAAGGGTTCGCTGCCTGCGCCGCGAGAAAACGCAGGATCGGCCAGCGCGGCAGCCAGACTGAAACGATGCGCGACATGATCGTACTCCACCATCCATTCGCCCGCGCGTCCGTTGCGGCAGCGTTCAAGCAGGAGATGCCAGCGCGAGCGCGCGAACAGGCCGAAGCGATCGCGCGCGGCCGTCGCCGGACCGACGCGCCAGCGCGTTGCCGCCGCGCTCGGTTCCAGGATCTGCGCCGGCCGCAGCAGCAGCAGAGGAAGGCCGCAATCCGCGGCAGCGAGCTGCAGCCTTTGGCTCAATTTCAGATCGAGCTTGTCGATCATTCCGGCGACGGCGGCCGGCGCGCCCGAGCGCAACGCCTCCTCCATGGCCCAGAGGGTGTCTCTGCGGTGCGCCGTCTCGACCAGGATCAGGCTATCCGGGTCGAGGCCGAGGGCGTTGAGGCCATGGCCATAAAGTCGGCCATGGCCGAGTCCGTAGCCCGGCATGACGAAGATGAGCGGATGAGCCCGCGAGCGGCGAACTGTCTGTTCCCTCCCCCCTTGTGGGGGAGGGAAGGGTGGGGGGTCGGGAGGTGGCGTGAGGGCGTTGACGCCTGCGTAAAACCTCCCGACCCCCACCCCCAACCCCTCCCCAACCGAAGTCGGATGTTTCCGACTTCGGTCACTTTTACATTGGCCGAACTCGGGAACACCCGAGTTCGGCTGGGGAAGGGAGTTCGCCGAGATACGGCTAAGCAGCGCCACGATGAAGCCGAAGGCGGCGGGGGTGCCTCCATCTTCGGGCACGACCTCATGCAGGGCCCCGCCGGCAAGGCCGCCCTGCGGCAAATGGCTATCAATGGCGGCAAGGCCGAAGGGGAAGGCTTTTGCTTTTTCGGACCGAAACCCTTCCATCCGCTGCAGCAGGCGCCGCAGTTCTTCGGCCACGGCGGCGCGGTTCTTTTTCATCACGGAGAGGGTAAAGGGCATGGCCAGGGGTTCTGTGCGGGAGCATCTTAGAACAAACCGAGAACATTGCCAAGGGGCACATAACTAAGTAGCAATACTACTCTGCCGCGAACTGATATAAGTGAAGTAGCGGTATTGGCGTACTGGCAATTGGCGAAGGTTCCGAATGAAACTCTTAAATCGAGTTGCCGGTATCGACGATGAGATTATGAGGGAATGTCCGGGCGTCGATCGCGTTTGGGCAACCCAGCTCGGTGTGTCATTACTTATCGCGTTCTGTTTTGTATCTTCGATTTCGTACTACTCACTCAGTTATTTTTTGCGTTCGGAACCGGCAAAAATCGCTATCGCACTGTTGATTGCATCTGGTGTGACGCTATTCGATCGGGCCCTATTCCAATCCGATTGGTTTTATATGGGGCTCGTTCAACAGATTCAGCAGTCCCTCAGAACTGAGCCAACAAGGCAGGAAAAGTTTCGCCTATGGGGTAGGTATTTTTTGCGCATATTTTTTCGACTAGGAATTTCTTTGCTCATTGCCTTCACTCTGTCGTTGTTCGCTGAAGTCGCCGTCTTTGGTGACGCGATAACTGAAAAAATCGACGCGAAGTTTAACTCAGAAAACGCTGAGTATTACAAGAAGCTGCAAGATCAAACCAAAGCGGTTGATCAAAAGATTGCCACTGCTGACTCACGTATCGCCCAAATCGCCATCCAGTTAAGTGATCGGGAACAGCGGAATAAATTTTTAATGAGCGATGATGATCGACGAATTTACGAGCGCGATTGGGAAAAGATAAAAGAGAACCAAAACCAGATTAACTCTATTGAACCGCGAATAAAAGAAAACGACAGAGCTATTCGAGCGTGGAGCGACGATATTCAAGCGGAAATAAACGGGGTAAAGTTGAAGCCCGAGCATACCGGACTACCCGGCTGTGGTCCCCATACCGTATGCGAGACGAAGAAGGGGATGATCGAAAATGCAAAGACTGAGAACCGGGCTTTGAAGGCACAACAGAGCGACTTAACGAAAGAAATCCAACAGCTCGAGCAGCGCACGATTTCGTTTGCTGAAAAATACGATACCGCTGATAAGAGTTTTGTGGAGGAACGCGAGCGCGAGCGCGTATCTTTGCAGAGGGAAATAGTTTTATTGCAGACCGGGCGCGCGGCTCAGCTTGACGAAGCAGAGAGAGAGCTAAAACGATCTGGAATTTTTAGAAATCGGCGTGATGACCCGATCATTCGGGTTCGCTATTTGAAAGAACTGAAGAACGAACCAGAACGTGGCGACGTCGTATCTCAAATGTCATTGATGATTAGACTATTTATTATGTTTCTGGAGATCGCCCCTGTGGTTGCAAAAATGTTCTTTGCACCACCGAGTGCATATGCTTGGAAAATCCAGGCTGAGGTGGGCAAGCAACAGCTTGAGGCGCTGGTTCAATTGGACAGACAGATTGACGAATATCAGCTGCAACACGTCGCGAACGCCAAAAACTTGGACGAACTGATTCAAGAGCGACAAGATACTAAGGAAAGAGCACGTGTGTGGGACGAAGCGGCCAAGGCGGCATTTGAAAGCGTTGCGCGAGGGCGCCAATCAGACCAATCAAGTACTTAAGCTAAAGACCCCATCTCGTTATTTCGTCTCCACTATGACAGGGTAATTAAACGTGTTGACGGCAAACGCTTGCCTGAACACACCGGACACTGTTACTTCTGCACCAGATGCGGGTATGCCATGGCTGCTAATTATTAGAATCTCGTCAGCTCCTTGCCGGATTCGATACCCGCCATATCCAAAGATGCCAGCGTTTCCCGCGACGGTGCCATTAACGGTGACGGTCTTTCCGTCATAGTCTTTCGACTGTTTCAGTAAAAGTGCGATTGAGGTTTTGCTGTAGCCGCCAACAGGCAAGCTCTGGGACGGAATGAACCGATAAATAACGCCCATAAGAATCAATATCGCGGTCACAAACTGCACTAAACGTAGCATCCTCATACCCCGCCCCCGCCGTAGAAGCCGCTTTCTGCCGTTAAGAAATTATTAACAGTTAGGCGGCTATCCGCAATTGGGCCGAACGCGCGAGCTATAATGCAATGCGTAATAGCGATAAGCTTTCACAGAAAATGGAGAATTTAACGAAGTTCCCGTCCGCGGAACAGCATCCGATCTTTCAAGGAAAGACAATTTTCGAAGTAAACCGCGCTCGAAATGACAGAGTAGAGCATCGGGATTTGGGCCCTGAAGACCTGCGACAGCGACTGAAAATGGAAGTCTACTTCAATGTAAATGACCTGTTGGACGGCCACGCCGCCGATAAGGAGGTCTTCGACCGCATCTTCCGACTTATGGACATTTACGCCGGCAAGGCCGTCAGGAAATAACACCTCCCATCTGAATTACTTTCTCTCGATAGATTTTAATAGCATGTTCGAAATGCTCCAGATAGGTTTGTGCGATTTTGTCCATTCGCGCAAATTTGTCATTTATCAACTCCTCTGCTGCGTGGTCATAGGCGTCACAGAGAGCGGTATAGTCTTTCTCAAGTAGTTTTCCGCCATCGAATTTTGCCTTGGCCTCGTCATACCTGACCTTCTTTTCTTCCAACACGACCAATACTTCGCGGACAATCATGTCTACTATGTCTTTTTGAGCGCCGTTAGTGCGTTCGACCAAATCGCGGTCTTGTTCTATCGCCTTCGTTAAAAAATCTCTGAATATCTCGCGCTTGGCGATCCCAACGCCGGCCTCGATATTGGCCAGCATTATATCTTTCTGCGCAGTTAAATAATTTACGGCGATACTTCCAGCGACGCGTTGAAGTTCCTTCTGCGTGTCTTTGTCAAATTTCCACCTAGCCATCATTCCCATTTGTTCTCTTGCTTTCTGCACGAATTCAGGAGCAGAGATGTTGCTATTGGAATGAAGCGGCAACTTGGTCCCGGGTGGGTATATCTCTGTCGATGCCGAGCTGGCGACACTGGGAGCCCTTGTTTCGGATTCTTTCCCCCCACGCCATTTCCATTTGTTTGCCATGGCTTCCTCCGCTACAAAGATGCGAAAGATAGCACATTGCCGCATCCTATACAACCGCCGGGCGAAGTCCCAAAAATGAGGTGGCAAGCTCAATTCACGCCCCAAGCGCCTGCCCTCGGAGGGTCACTCAAAGGAGGGCGCCTTGCTGGCGCAGAGGCGATAGCGCATACGTTCCTTCCCCATCGCGCAAAGGCGATTGGGATGTGATGCGCAAACGAGGAGCGCCATGCCGGAAGTCGATAAGGAAGGGGAGCGCTACTCGGCCGATCGGTCGCAACAGACGCCGGGATTTTATCTCAAGGGCTCCCACCAGCTCGATTGGGGGATGAAGAACCGCCTCGCCCGCGTTTTTGCGCCCGCAACCGGCCGCACCGTGATGCTGGCGATCGACCACGGCTACTTTCAGGGCCCGACCACCGGGCTCGAGCGCATCGACCTCTCCATCGTGCCGCTCATCCCGTTCTGCGATGCGCTGTTCTGCACCCGCGGCATTTTGCGCTCGATCATTCCGGCGGATTCGACCAAGCCGATGGTTTTGCGCGCGAGCGGCGGCCCAAGCATCCTGCGCGAGGAACTTTCCGACGAGCAGATCGCGATGGACATGGACGATGCGGTGCGGCTGAACGCCGCCGGCGTCGGCATCCAGGTTTTTATTGGCAGCGAATTCGAGACGCGTTCCGTCCACAACATGACCAAGCTGGTCGACGCCGGCCTGCGCACCGGCGTTCCGGTCATGGGCATCACCGCCGTCGGCAAGACCATGGTGCGCGACGCCAAATATTTCCGGCTGGCCTGCCGCATCATCGCCGAGCTCGGCGCGCAATACGTCAAGACCTATTACGTGGACGACGGATTCGAAACCGTCACCGCCTCATGCCCGGTGCCGATCGTGATGGCGGGCGGAAAAAAGCTCGCCGAGCTCGACGCGCTGACGATGGCGTACAACGCCGTGCAGCAGGGCGCGGCCGGCGTCGACATGGGGCGCAACATTTTTCAATCGGAGGCGCCGAAGGCGATGATCGCCGCCATCAACGCCGTCGTGCACAACAACGCAAAGCCGAAAGAGGCGTACGAGCTGTTCTCCTCGCTCAAGGCGGATTCCGACCGCGCTGGCGCGGATGTTTCGTTCCGGAGCGCCGCGGAGCGACGTGCCCGGAATCCGTAATCTCGGTCGTCCAAGTCTGCTGCGAGTTCGGCAACCGCAGTGACTGCGGACCTGACGCTGCCGTAGCTCGCGAAGCGAGCGGAGGTCGGTCGGTTAATCCGCCTCCATAGCTATTCGCGGTTCGCAGCGCTGGCGCTGCAGCAGCGTCAATCCAAAACGTGGCTGACCATGCCGTCGGCGAGCTTCGGCTCGAACCAGGTCGATTTCGGCGGCATGATTTTTTCGGCGTCGGCGACCGCCATGAGGTCGCGCATTTGCGTCGGATAAAGCGCGAACGCCACCGCCATCTCGCCCGATGACACCAGCCGTTCCAGCTCGGCCAGTCCACGGCCGCCGCCGACGAAGTCGATGCGCTTGTCGGTGCGCGGATCGGTAATGCCGAAGGGCGGCTCGCGATTGCCAGTGCGGCAATTCTTCACCGCATGGTCACTTGCCAGTGCGTTACTTCGAGGTTTGGGCGTGATTTTATCACGGCCTGAGAGACGCGGAGGAGGAGGCCCGAGGTGTCTCCAACCGCTTGCATTTTCGCCTTGTCGAGCGAAATCTCGACGCCTCCACAACTCGGAAGACGCAAATTGATCTCACGACGAAGCGAGCCGTCGCTTTCGACATGATCCCATTTTTTGACCGTCGCTATTCCGACAAGTTTTCTGGGTACGCTAACGTTAGACATCCGAAAGCCATCCAACAGCCACGTCGGAGTGAAGCCCGCGGCATCGAAAGCGTTGTTGGACACCATCAACTTAGCGAGCGCGATCCAGCGAAAAAGTCCTTCTAGTTCCGCATAGATATGGTAACGCGGAACCGCCGCTACAGCCGGATAGTTCCTCGAAAAATCGCAAGCAAATTTCCTGGCGAGGGGATCTATCCGCCCGCTGGCCGCGACTTGACCTTCTCGCGTAATATGCTGAGCTTCGTCGAGAAGAATGATATCCGAAAGCCTGATAACAACGGTTATCGCGTCTTCGGAATAAATGTGCCGGCCCGGGTAGAACCAGAAACGGTTCATGGACGCGATCGACACGGCGCCGCCGGAATTTTGCTGAATCGCTTCTATGGCCTGACGCAGAGACAGGTCAGACAGTCCCTCGAAACCATCGACTGGCGCAGTCCCGTCGGCGATGCGCTTCATCAGATAATCGGCTTCGACCATTACTTTCGCAAAATGACTGTCGAATGGAATCCCCATGACACGCACGTTTTGCGGCAGTTCGCACTCCTTGCACCAAGCGTCGATGGCATTGTCACGCGCCTCTTTGGTGGTTGAGCGTTGCGCGCGATCCGCAAACTGATCCAGTTGAGTCAACACATTCGGGTCGGGATCGATGCTAACACCCGGATTGCTGTAGTAGAGTATGTTGCCTTCGCGGCGTGCGTAAAGGCGAAGTGCGTTCTTGAGAGCGGTGACGAAATCTTCAGTATATAGGGTGGGGGCGCCCTTGTCGCTGGTACCGATGACGATGACGTCATGCGCATTGGCGTCGATCACATAGCCAGTGATCTGGGTCACGCCGTACATTGTCAGAATATCCGTCGGACAATTGCCACGGGTCTGGCACGTCTGCAATTCACTCGATATGGCTTTGAGTGAAATCGACTGATCCACGCCCGGCTCTGTCATTGCGCGCGCGGCAACGCAATCCGCCTCCCGTGCGGCAGCCGGTATTCGAAACAAGAGGCCAAGACCGAGGATTGTGAGGACGATGGATGATGCCACAGGTTTCATGGAACCTTCCTAACGTCGAATTATTGCATCGCACAGGCTGGCGTTGTGCAGCCTTTTCGTGAGTTGATGACTGATTGGCCGAGCCCGGCGGGTACATTCCCGGCCGGTATCGGTCGGACATCCGCATCGACCCCTGCCGGGTCACGAACGGCCGTGCCTGTTGCGACTGTTCCCGTCTCATCGGTCCGGGCGACGCCTCCGTTCTTCGGTGGTGGCGATCCACCATCGCCCCCATCACCGGCGCCAGCGCCGTTCGGCGGCGGCCGCGGAGGGCGGAGAGCGCGGTTGTAATTGGACGGCGGGGAACATCGAACGTCATTGGTGACCCTACAGCCATTTATCGACGTCACAGGCGCATTCGTTGAAGGTTGGCGAGCATCAAACTGCGGCGCTCGAGCGTCGAACTGCGGCGTTACCCGAGAGGGGGAAATGGGCGCCTGCGGCGCGCTCGACATCGTGACGGTCGTCCCCTGCGGCGTCTGGATGATCCGATACGAATACGAAACGGCGCAACTACGGCCGCCGCAAGGTGAGGGATTAAAGGTGTCGGGAATTGACGCAAAGAGCGAGTACAAGTAGCCGACAAGGGGAGCCTCTGACGGGGATATCCAACCCCTCGAGACGGCATAAAGTTTTCCCATGTCGTAACCCATGAACAGATAAGTCATCACGTCACCGCCTAACCCGAACGCTGGGGCATGCCCTTCACGGACGAGTGCCTGACCAGCTTCCTCGAACGCCGTTGGAGCGAGTGCCTCGTACATCTCGAATCCAGGGTCCAAAGCCAAGCCCTGCATGCTTCTGGTTACATCCTTGAAACGCATTTGCTCAGCGCGATACTGAATTTGATCCTGCATATCGTTGAGCTTCTGCCGCATATCGAACAGACTCGAAGCGGACAGCGAAGAAGAGGCTTTCTGGGCCGCAAGTTGATCCCGCATGTCATCGAGCTTCTGCCGCATATCGAATAGGGTCCAAATGGACGGAGAAGAAGACGCTTTCTGGACCGCAATTTGATCCCGCATGTCATCGAGCTTCTGTTGCATATCGAACAGGGCTGAGTTGAGCGGATACGACCACTGAGCCGGTCCTGAAAGGGGGGCTTCTTGGCCCTGACAACGACCATGGAGTACGAAGCAGGTTACCGTGATTGCCAGTAGTGTTTGAGCGATCTTCACGGAGCGACCTCCAGTGATTTCGCCAGAATAGAACCTAATTATAAGTGCAATTATAAGTATATGTCCACTCACTTGTGCCTGCAATTGTACCGCGCCCAAAACATGATCATCGCCGAGCTCGGCGCGCAATACGTCAAGACCTATTACGTGGACGACGGATTCGAAACCGTCACCGCCTCATGCCCGGTGCCGATCGTAATGGCGGGCGGAAAAAAGCTCGCCGAGCTCGACGCGCTGACGATGGCGTACAACGCCGTGCAGCAGGGCGCGGCCGGCGTCGACATGGGGCGCAATATTTTTCAGTCGGAGACGCCAAAGGCGATGATCGCCGCCATCAACGCCGTCGTGCACAACAACGCAAAGCCGAAAGAGGCGTACGAGCTGTTCTCCTCGCTCAAGGCGAAGGGGTGATGCTCGTCATTCCGGGGCGCCGCCAACGGGTCCGGCCCGTAGTGGCCGGCCCGATGACAGGCTCTGCGGCGAGCCCGGAATCCATAACCACTGTCGTTCGAGGCGCGTTAAGGCGCCAGTTCTGCAAGCTCTGTGGCTATGGATTCCGGGTTCGCGCCTTCGGCGCGCCCCGGAATGACCAGGGTGTGAGTTATCCATACATCCGCTGCGGCGCGGAACCGATCAAGATCCAGGCGACCGAGCCGGCCGCGACCGCGCCGCCGAGCGCGGCCAATACCTGCGCGATCCAGGAGGCGCTGCCGACCGCGCTGCCCGCCCGCTGCGGCGGCGCAGTCTTCAAGGAGTCCGACTTCGGCTCTGCGTCGGCGGTCGGCGCGGACGTGGTCGCCGCCGCGGCGCTGGCCATCGGGGTGCTTGTTGCCGCGTCCGCTTCATTGGCGGCAAGGTCGATGGCGTTGACGTCATCGGGAGAGACCACTTGCACCGTCCGGCCCCCGACCACCAGTTCGCTTGGAGTTGGCTTGGTCGAGGCCGATGCGGGCTGCGGTGCCGGTTCGGCTGCCGCGATGTTTGCAGGCGCGGTGGCGGGAGTTAGGACGGGCCAGACGTCGGCGGGCGCCGCGGCGGAAGCGATCCGCTGCGGATGGCGCGACCGTTTTCCTGCCGTCAGGATGCTGTGCGTCTTCGTGGTCTTCTTGGCCGTCTTGGCGAGCAATTTGGCGTGCGGCTTGGTCTTGGTTTTGTCCGGCTGGGTGAGAACCTGCAGGAGTTGAATCGGCTTGCCGGGCGCGGTGTTGGTCGCGGTCTGGGCCATGGCGCCGCCGACCGTCATGACCAAAAAAGCCAAAAAAAACGCGCCCGGAGCGACCATGCGAATACTCGGCATTGCGTCCTCCATTGCTGGACTTGCCGGCGCATTGGGGACAGGCCGGCGTGTCCTCACGGTGACGCAATTGGGGATTTTTTCGCGCAAAGCGCGGACGAAAAGCGGCCACTCTTAACCATTCTTCTGCGGCTGGTGCTCCCTAGCGCCATCCACGCGCTATGCGCTATCGTTGTTGGCGCTTATCCGGAAGATCAACCGATATGACGGTCGGAGCGGCGATGCAAAAGAGCCGATTATGATCGATCTGAAAACCGACAACGGCATCGCGGTTGTCACCATCAGGCATGGCAAGGCCAACGCGCTCGACATCGAGCTGTGCGAGGGCCTGGCGAAGTGCTTTGGCGAACTTTGCACGGCGGACGCGCGCGCGGTGGTGATGACGGGGCAGGGCCGGATGTTTTCGGCCGGCGTCGACCTGCTGCGGGTCGGTTCGGGCGGTGCGGACTATGTGCGCGAATTCCTTCCGGCGTTGCATCGGCTTTATGACGCGGTGTTCTTTCATCCCAAGCCGGTGGTGGCGGCGATCAACGGTCATGCCATCGCCGGCGGCTGCGTGCTCGCCTGCTGCGCCGACCGGCGGATCATGGCGCGCGCGAGCGGGCGCATCGGAGTGACGGAGCTGCTGGTGGGCGTATCGTTTCCCGCGCTCGCCTTCGAGATCGTGCGTTTCGCCGTGCCGCCGCGCAATCTACCGGAGTTCACCTTTGGCGCCGCAACCTATGACACCGAGGCCGCCTTGCAGCGCGGTTGGGTCGACGAAGTGGTTGATGCGGACGCGCTGATGGGGCAGGCGATGGCCGCAGCGCAGAAACTTGCGCTGCTGTCGCCGCCGGCCTTCGCCCAGACCAAGAAGCAAATCCGCCAGCCGGTCAGCGAGCGCGTGGAGCGCAGCGGGGCGGCGACCGATAAGATCGTCACCGACATCTGGGCCGCTCCGGAGACGCTCAGCTATATCCGCGATTACGTCGCGCGCACGCTGAAGAAGGCTTAGCGAGCCATCAGCCGAGTTCGGTGATGATTTCGGGGAAGCGGTGCAGCCGTTCGCCCGGCCCGCTCGCCTCGATCAGGTAATTGTCGCAGACCCAAGAGAGCACGTGGCCGCGGATGTAGGTCGGATGCGCGACGATGTTCATGTCCTGCTCGATCGCCATCGGCTCATCGTGACGGATGAGCGGCCGCTCGACCAGGTCATAGCCTTGGCCGTGGCAATGCAGTCGCCTTTCCTCCGGCCGGCCGTTGCGGCGCATGAAGTCGTTGTAGGCTGCAAAAATGTCCTTGCACGGTGTGCCGGGCTTAAGCAGGCCGAGATTGAACTTGCGTGCTTGCAACGCAAAGGCGAATTCGTCCTTGAGTTCCTGCGAGGCCTTGCCCACCACGCAGGTGCGGCCAAGCTCGGTGTACATGCCGCCGGGACCGGAATCCTCGACCAGTAGCGCGATGCTGTCGCCCTCCTTGATGACGCGGTTCTGGTAATGGCGCTGACTGAACGGCGCCGGTTTTTCCGGCGGCATCGAGGCGCACAGATAGATGCCGTTCTCGCTGCCGTGGCGCTGGCTGTAGCACTGCGCGATTGCCGCGATGTCGCCATCGCGCAAGCCCGGCTCGACGGCGGCGAAAGCCGCGCGCATGGCGCCGTCCTGCATCAAGGCGGTGCGCCGAATGAGCGCGCGCTCCTCGGCGCTCTTGATCACTTTGATGCGATCGACAAGATCGGAGGCATCGACAAAACGCGAGTTGGAGAAGCGTCCCTGGCGCAGATCATCGACCAGCGCGAACGACATCTGATAGGTGCCGAGGAGGCCGATCGTGCCGCCGGCATAAGGCGCGAGCGCTTGCGCCGCGAGTTCGGGATCGTAGCTCGCCGTGTAATGGCAAGAAGCGAAGCTCGGCGTGGTAAGCCATCGCTTGACGCCGCGGCTCACACCATCGCCGTTCGCCGTCGGATTGGTGACGCCGCCGAACGGGCCCTGGCTGACCAGCGTCATAAGATCGTCACGCGGGAACACGACGGTGAGCGGATAACCGTTGGTCGCCGGCAGATCGGTGAAATATTTGACGTAGCCGCCCATGTAATCGTTGTTGTTCTGCATCAGCAGTACGTCGACCTTGTCGCGCTCCATGGCGGCGCGCACCGCGGCCCAGCGGCGTTCGAGTTCCGCCGTCGAGATCGGCGTCTGCAGGCGTTCGGAAAGCTCGTCCACGTCGTTTTCTCCTGCTCGCGTCCATAGGTTGGCGCGTAACTCGCGCTACAAGCTGCAGTGGGCGCGATATTGATTGCGGATCGTCGCTTAAAGCGTTAGCACCATGCGCGGATTGGCCGGCGGGAGTGGATCGGGAGCCGCCCGCGGCCCAGTTATAACTTCTTGTGCGAAGCGAGGCCAAGGCAATCGCGCACTGAGGGAAGCTCGGCTAAGCTACGCGTAGATTAGCGTTCGACTCGGTTGGCTATCAGGACCACACGCTATCAGGAGCACACACAATGCCTATCGACTTATCAACCGTGAATTGGGTCTTCGTCGGGTTGATGGCGCTGGCCGCGTTCATCGCCGCTTTGCTCGGGAGTCTCATTGCGTTCAGAAACCGTTTCGCCGGCGCCGTCATCGCCGCAGCGCTGTTTGCCGTGTTCTTCGTGCTGTGGAACTACTATCCGCACAATTTCGGGCTCCCGATCGTTAAGACAATCGGGATGGATGGCGGTGGAGGCTAGTTGACCTTTCCGCTGGGCTGGCTATCGCTGGCTGGTCGTTTTCTTGGGAGAAATGGTGCGGACATGAACAAGGTCTATGCAGACGCGCGCTCCGCGTTGGCCGGATTGCTCAAGGATGGCATCACCATCATGGCCGGCGGCTTCGGCCTGTGCGGCATTCCGGAGGCCTTGATTCTTGCGATCCGCGATTCCGGGGTCAAGAACCTGACCGTCGTCTCCAACAATTGCGGGGTTGACGGGACGGGCCTCGGCGTCCTGCTCGACACCAGGCAGATCAAGAAAATGGTCGCCTCCTATGTCGGAGAGAACAAGACCTTTGCGCAGCAATTTCTCGCCGGCGAGCTCGAGATCGAATTCAACCCGCAAGGCACGCTCGCCGAGCGCATCCGCGCCGGCGGCGCCGGCGTCCCGGCCTTTTTTACCAAGACCGGCGTCGGCACGCTGATCGCGAAAGGCAAGGACGTGCGCGAGTTCGACGGCGAGCACTATGTGATGGAGCGCGGCCTCGTCGCCGATCTCTCGATCGTCCATGCTTTCATGGCCGACACCGAGGGCAACCTCGTCTACCGCAAGACCGCGCGCAACTTCAATCCGATGATGGCGACGGCGGGCAAAGTGACGGTGGCCGAAGTCGAGCACCTGGTGCAACCCGGCGACATCAACCCCGACCATATCGTCACAGCCGGAATCTATGTGCAGCGCTTGATCCACGTGCCCAACGCGATCAAACACATCGAGCAACGCACCGTCCGCAAGCGCAAAAAATCGGACGCGCCGGCCGGAACGGGGGAGGAAGTCTGATGCCCTGGACCCGCGATCAGATGGCGGCGCGCGCCGCCAAGGAACTGCGCGACGGCTTCTACGTCAATCTCGGCATCGGCATTCCGACGCTGGTGTCGAATTTCATCCCGCCCGGGATGAGCGTGCAGCTGCAATCGGAGAACGGCATGCTCGGCACCGGCCCGTTCCCGTTCGAGGGCGAGGAAGACGCCGATCTGATCAATGCCGGCAAGCAGACCGTCACCGAGCTGCCGACCACGAGCTATTTCAACTCCGCGGATTCGTTCGCCATGATCCGCGGCGGCCACATCGATATCGCGATCCTCGGCGCCATGCAGGTGGCGGAGAACGGCGACCTCGCCAACTGGATGATTCCGGGAAAAATGGTGAAGGGCATGGGCGGCGCCATGGACCTCGTCGGCGGCGTCAAGAAGGTGGTCGTGGTCATGGAGCATTCCGCCAAGAGCGAGGCGAAGCTGTTGCACCGGTGCACGCTGCCGCTCACCGGCGCCGGCGTGGTCGACATGGTGATCACCGAGCTCGGCGTGTTCACCATCGACAGGAAGGGCGGCGGCATGACCCTCATCGAGCTTGCTCCCGAGGTGACGCTCGACGAGATCAAGGGCAAGACCGAGGCAAGCTTCAAGGTCGCCAACACGCTCAAGCAATAATACTGGATCTCTCGGCCCGCGGTGCAGGTCGGCACGCCTACAATCGCAATGGATCGACTACTTCGAGAAACGGGAATCGGCTGAAATCGGTATCCCGCGTGCAGATTTGCCTGATGCCATGCTCGCGCATGAGAATGGCGGTGTGGGCGTCGTGAAGGATATTGCCGGCAAGATGCGGCAATTCCTTAAAGACGTCGCTCGCGACGTCCGCATGGCGCTGCGTCGGGGCGAGAACGTCGAGGCCGGGCGAAGCGAGTAACACCGTTATAAACTGCCATGCAACCCGGAGACTCCACGGCCGTTTCCCGATCCGGGGATGGGTCGAGACACGCAAAAATTCGTAGACGATGGGCCAAGTGATGTACCAGGCGTCGGGACGTCGGCGTTGCCGGTCAAGCCAGTCCTTGCAGGCCAAGTGGAATTGAGAATGCTCGTCGGCTGCATAGACCAGCACATTGGTATCCACCGCGAGCACTATCGGTCTTCCTTGCCGTCGTAGAGACGATGATCGTCCATTGCGTCATAAAGTGCTTCGCGGTCGGCAATGTCGACGCGCATGCCGCCGCTGTTAAACGTCGGCAAGGGCGGTAGTTCTCTCCGCTTTCGTTGCGGACGGAGCAGCAGCCGCAGCGCTGTCTCCACCAGCTCCGACATTGTTCGACCCTGGCGCGCGGCTTCGCGCTTGAGGTCTGCCATTACGGTATCATCGATATTCAAAGTGGTTTTCATATGGAAAGCCATATCATTGATACGGATGTATGGCAATATTCCGCAGTGCTGCCCTTTACGCCTGCACCGAAGGCGCCGAGAATGACCCCTCAGGGGGGAACGTGCCTGAAGACCCGATCCTCGAGACGCAAAACCTGACCAAGGAGTTCGCCGGCTTCCTCGCGGTGCGCTCGGTAAACCTGCGCGTCAAGCGCGGCACCATTCACGCTTTGATCGGGCCGAATGGCGCCGGCAAGACCACGTGTTTCAATCTCCTGACCAAGTTCCTCTCGCCGACGCGCGGACGCATCGTGTTCGACGGACGCGACATCACCTCGCTCAAGCCGGCCGATGTCGCGCGCCTCGGGCTCGGGCGCTCGTTCCAGATCTCGGCCGTGTTTCCGCACCTCACCGTGCTCGAGAATGTGCGCATCGCGCTGCAACGCAGGCGCGGCAATTCATTCGATTTCTGGCGCTCGAAACGCGTGCTGAACGCCCTCGACGAGCGTGCGATAGCGCTCATCGTCGATGTTGGGCTTGCGCCCTACGCGGATGCGCTGGCGGTCGAACTGCCCTATGGCCGCAAGCGGGCGCTCGAAATCGCGACGACGCTCGCGCTCGAGCCCGAACTGCTATTGCTCGACGAGCCGACGGCGGGCATGGCGCGCGAGGACATCGTCCGCATCAGTGCGCTGATCAAGTCGGTGGCCGCCCACCGCACGGTGCTTATGGTCGAACACAATCTCAGCGTCGTCGCCGATCTTTGCGACCACATCACCGTGCTCACGCGCGGCCAGGTGCTGGCCGAGGGCGACTATAAGACCGTATCGGCCGATCCAGCCGTGCGTGAGGCCTATCTCGGGACCGGCCATGCCTGACACCCTCGCCTTGCTTGCCGTGAAGGAACTCGAGGCCTGGTACGGCGAATCGCACGTCCTGCACGGCGTCACCTTCGATGTGCGGCCGGGCGAGGTGGTGACGCTGCTCGGACGCAACGGCGTCGGCAAGACCACGACGCTCAAGGCCATCATGGGCATCATCGAAAACCGCACCGGCTCGGTGCGCTTCGAAGGCCATGAACTGATCGCGCTTTACTCCGATGCGATCGCGCGCTCCGGGATCGCCTTCTGTCCGGAAGAACGCGGCATCTTCGCCAATCTCGACGTCAAGGAGAATCTACTGCTGCCGCCGCAAGTGCGCCCCGGCGGGCTCGATCTCGACCGCATTTTCGAGCTGTTTCCCAATTTGCGCGAACGGCTCGGCAGCCAGGGTACGAAACTCTCCGGCGGCGAGCAGCAGATGCTGGCGATCGGCCGCATTCTGCGCACCGGGGCTCGGCTCCTCCTGCTCGATGAGCCGACCGAAGGACTGGCTCCCGTCATCATCCAGCAGATCGGGCGCATGATCGGCGCGCTCAAGGCGCAGGGTTTCACGATTCTGCTGGTCGAACAGAATTTCCATTTCGCCGCCACGCTGGCTGACCGTTACTACGTCATGGAACATGGTCGCATCGTCGACCACTTCGCGGCCGCCGAACTCAAGGCCAATACGGAAAAGCTGCACGAGTATCTCGGAGTTTGATAACGATGAACCGCCCGATGTGGTTCAACCCGCCGCACGCGAGGGAGGTAGGGGACAATCCGCATGTTCGAGGTTTTCGGTATCCCTTCGCAGGCGCTGTTCGGGCAGTTGCTGCTCGGCCTGATCAATGGCTCGTTCTACGCGCTGTTGAGCCTGGGACTCGCCGTCATCTTCGGCATGCTCAACATCATCAATTTCACCCACGGCGCGCAATACATGATGGGCGCATTCGCCGCCTATCTGCTGCTGCAACATGCCGGCATCGGCTATTGGGGCGCGCTGGTGATCGCGCCAATCGTGATCGGCGCGACCGGCGTCTTCGTTGAACGGTTCTTCCTGCAGCGTCTGCGCAAGCTCGACCCGCTCTACGGCCTGTTGCTCACGTTCGGGCTGGCGCTCATCATCGAGGGCTTGTTCCGCAACTATTATGGCTCTTCCGGACTGCCCTATCAGGTGCCGGAGACGCTGCAGGGCGGTCGTAATCTCGGCTTCATGTTCCTGCCAAACTATCGCGCCTGGGTCATCGTCCTCTCGCTGGCGGTGTGCTTTGCAACCTGGTTTGCCATCGAGCGCACGCGGCTCGGCTCTTATCTGCGCGCCGCCACGGAAAATCCGGTCCTGGTCCGCGCCTTCGGCATCAACGTGCCGCGTATGGTCACGCTCACCTACGGCTTCGGCGTCGGGCTGGCGGCGCTCGCCGGCGTCATGGCGGCGCCGATCTACAATGTCTCGCCGCAGATGGGCTCCGATCTGATCATTGTCGTGTTCGCGGTCGTGGTGATCGGCGGCATGGGCTCGATCTTGGGCGCGATCCTCACCGGTTTTGCGCTGGGCATCATCGAGGGACTGACCAAAGTGTTTTTCCCCGAAGCCTCGAACACGGTGATCTTCGTCATCATGGCGATCGTGCTGCTCATTCGACCGGCCGGCCTCTTTGGACGGAACGCGTGATGGAGCGCGTGCTCGAGGAAGCCGGGGTGCCGCCACGCCGTCGGGAGACGGCCTGGAGCCTGGGCGTGGCGTTCGCGGTGATGGTGGCGTTGTTCATCGCGGCGCCGTTCCTGGTCTATCCGGTTTTTCTCATGAAGGCGCTGTGCTTTGCGCTGTTCGCCTGCGCCTTCAACCTGTTGATCGGCTATGTCGGCCTCGCTTCGTTCGGCCATGCCTTGTTCTTCGGCTGGGCGAGCTATGTGACGGCGCACGCCGCCAAGGTCTGGGCGTTGCCGCCGGAGCTTGCCGTCATTGTCGGCATGGCGACCGCCGCCGTGCTCGGCCTCGTTGCCGGCAGCATCGCCATTCGCCGCCAGGGCATCTATTTCGCCATGATCACGCTGGCGCTGGCGCAGATGATGTATTTCTTCGCTTTGCAGGCGAAATTCACCGGCGGCGAGGACGGCATCCAGGGAGTGCCGCGCGGCCGCCTGTTCGGCTTTTTCGACCTCACTGGCGAAATGAGGATGTATCTGTTCGTTCTCGTCGTCGTCCTCGCCGGCTTCCTCCTCATCTATAGGATTATCAATTCGCCGTTCGGCGAAGTGCTCAAGGCAATCCGCGAGAACGAGCAGCGCACCATCTCGCTCGGATACAAGACCGAACGCTACAAGCTCGTCGCCTTTGTGCTCTCCGCGACGCTGTCGGGGCTGGCCGGATCCCTGAAAGCGCTGGTATTTCAGCTGGCGTCGCTCACCGATGTGCACTGGGCGATGTCGGGCGACGTCCTGTTGATGACGCTCCTCGGCGGTCTCGGCACAGTGTTCGGGCCCGTCGCCGGCGCCTTCCTCGTCGTCGCGATGCAGAACTATCTCGCGACTTTCGGCCAGTGGGTGCTGGTGATTCAGGGCGCTATCTTCGTCGTCTGCGTGCTGGCCTTCCGCCGCGGTATCGTCGGCGAGATCGCGCATGGCTTGCGCGTGCAACTGTGATCTCCGTCGCGTTTTTGCACGGAGTTATCCACAGAGCAGATTATCAGAAGCCAGATTCGTCCACAGCGCTGCAAGCGGATACCTCTGCATTTTCGTTGCCGAACCGATGTCCGCAAGTGAACATGCTGAAATCCCGATTCGGCGGGCGCTTCTGGCTTTATCATGTCGGCACGGCAACCCGGCCCGTACGACAGTGTCGCGCGCAAATGGCTCGCACTGGCGGAGCGTCGGCGGGCGCACGTTATCGAACTTCACGACAACGGCCGCTGGAGACACTATTACACGCGGGAGGAACTCCTCGAGGCGATACGCGAGGCGGTCCGCACGCGCGACGAGTGGGCAAGGATCGCCGGCGTCGAAGGGGGCGAGGCGTCGGCCTGATCGCGGCGCCGGCCGCACCGCGGAGGCGATTATGGCGGTGCCGATGCCGACTGCTGGCGTTCTCCCGTTCGAAAGATGCTGAGCGCGCGGTGCTCAGCGCACGCGATTGCCGCCGATCGACAATTGCGCGTAGCGGGTGGCGCCGTCCTTGGCAAGATCGCCGGTGACCGGCTTCTTCCATTCCATACCGATGATGGCGCCGCTGCGGACGTCGGAGATGAGATTGTCGGCGATCACCGCGGCGCCGGCTCCCGGTGCGACGGAAACGGTGATGCCGAAATCGGCGCCGCGGATCACATTCGACGTGATGGCGACATCGCGCAGATAGGGTCCCCAGCCGGCGGCGATCCCGATATTGGCCGCGTTTTCCACGACATTGCCGGTCACCACCGTGTCGGCCTCGATGCCGATCCCGATGCCGGCGCTATCATTGGGATTGGTGCCGGGCGGGCGCCGGCCGACGAGATTGCGGATCAGGTTGCCCTGCACCACGGCGAGCCGACCGCCTTGGTTGAAGTTGGTGACCGACACGCCGATCGCCGCGCCGTCGACAATGTTGTTGGCGATCACGACGCCCTCGAAACCGAATTCGGCATAGAGCGCGACCTCGCCGAGGCCGCTGCAGGTGTTGCCGATAATCTGCAGGTTGGAAGCCTTGTTGCCGCGCACGGCCGAGAACGCCGCATTGCGGATGCGGTTGCCGCGTACGATGACGTTGTCGGCGCGGAAGACGTTGATGGCGTTGCCGTACTCGCCGGAGCCGCCGGCTTTGTTCATGATGCCTTCGATGCGGTTGTCGACGACGAGCGTGCCGTCGTCGCCGGGCTCGCTACGCCAGATGAGAATGCCGCCATTGCCGGCGCCGCGTACGGTATTGCCGGCGATCCGCAGGCCGCGCGCGTCGAGCGAGAAAATGGCGGCATCGGCCGCGCTGATCGTGCTCCCCGTCACCTCACCCTCGATGGCTTCGAGCGTGATGCCGTTGCGGCCGGAATTGACGATTTCGCAATCGGCGATGCGCACGGAGCGGCCTTGCGCAAAATGCAGGAGCCCACGCCGGTCCGGGAGTGGGATGCCGCCGCCATCGAGGACGAGACCGCTGATCCCGATGTGGTCGCTGCCGGTGGCCGACATCATGGAAGGCCCTCCCGACATGACGATCCGCGTCGCCCCCGATGTGCCGGCGATCGCAGCATAGGGCGGCAGCTGCAGCGAGCCGGCGCGATAGAAGCCGGGGGGCAGCCGCAGCACCGCGCGGGCGGCGGCGGCCCGCTCGATGGCGCCTTGAAAAGCTTTTGCCTGATCTTCGGAGCTATTCGGCCGGACGCCGAGCGAGGTCGCGTCGATCTCGGCTCGCGGCCCGAACTCGCGGGCCGGCGTGGACTGTGCTTCGCCGGCTGCGCCAGCGGCGCCGGCGCCAGCACCGGCGAGGGCCGCGAACAGGCGGCGGCGATCGATGCTCATCAAGAGGACTCCCGGTGAAACGCCACAGAAGGCGCGTCACGCCGCGTGCCACAAGACCATTCCGGTCCGGCACAGGCGACTATTCCACCGGCAGGGTTAACGGCGGCTTGCCGCGATGAGCGCGATGAGCAGCGCTTCGGCGGCGGCGACAAGCGCTGCAAACGATGGTGCGCGGCGTCTGGGCCGCGCCCGCGGCCGCGGATTGAACCTGATGGGCGGAATATGAATGAACTGGACCAGTGGCCGGCCATCGTGAGCGCGCTCCAATGCGCGCCAGTAGGCGTAGTTGCACAAATATCGCCCAGCATCGCGCGATAGTCGTGCCGGAACCGCGCATCTTCGTAGCGCCCCGAGCAAGTCGGCGAACGGCGCGGTGCCTTGGAGCGCCGCTCGCCCCCCAGGCACAATGACGGCGCACTGCGGGCGATATCCGCTCGCATCCGGGAACAACACCGAGACGGCATTGCGCGCCCGCGTCTCGATGCGCAGGTAGTTTGTGCGTCCGGCGAGACCGAACATGAGGACGATATCCGGATTCTGCGCCAAGAGCTTCGGCAGGTCATGATCAACGGCGGCGTATGTCGTTGCAAATACGTGCGTAGTGCGGACGATTTCGGCGAGAGCCGGCCTCCGCCTGCGGGCGAGAGCCTTGACCAAAACTGCGCTGGGGTTGAACGGCGCGCCGGGGAACGGGCCGAAGCCGATGAGGAGCGCACGCATCGAGTCACCGCCCGAGCATGTCGGCAATCTCCTCGACGGCCGCATTGGGCGCGAGCCGTCCCGCCGCGACATCGGCCTCGATCCGCGGCAGCGCGGCTTTGAGCGTCCGATCGTAACGCAATGGAGCGAACAGACGCTCTTCGAGCATCGCCCACATCCATTTCACCTGCTGCTCGCCGCGGCGCGATGCAAGCTCGCCGGATGCGGCGAGCCGTTCGCGATGGTCGAGGACCTGCGTCCATAGCGCCGAAATCCCGTCGCCGGTCAGCGCCGAATAGGTGACGACGGGCGGCGACCAGTTCGGCGAACGCGGCGAGAGAATATGCAGCGCGGCGCGATACTCAGCCGCCGCGGCCTTGGCGCGGACGAGATTGTCGCCGTCGGCCTTGTTGATGGCGATCATGTCGGCGAGTTCGACGATGCCTTTCTTCAAGCCCTGCAGCTCGTCGCCGGCGCCCGGCAGCATGAGCACGAGAAAAAAGTCGGTCATGTCGGCGACTGCGATTTCCGACTGGCCGACCCCGACCGTCTCGACCAGCACCACGTCGTAGCCCGCGGCCTCGCATAGCAGCATGGTCTCGCGCGTCTTCGCCGCCACGCCGCCGAGGGTGCCGGAAGCGGGGGAGGGGCGGATGAAGGCGTTGGCGTCGTTGGCGAGGTGCGCCATGCGGGTCTTGTCGGCGAGGATCGATCCGCCGGTGCGCCGCGACGAAGGATCGACCGCAAGCACCGCGACCTTGCGGCCCTGCGTGGTGAGCATGGTGCCCAGCGCATCGATGGTCGTCGACTTGCCGACGCCCGGCGCGCCGGTGATGCCGACACGCACCGCCTTGCCGGTCGCCGGCAGCAGCGCTTGGGTGAGCGCGGCGGCCGTGCGGCGGTGATCGGCGCGCTTGCTTTCGATGAGCGTGATCGCGCGCGAAAGCAGGGTGCGGTCGCCGGCACGAATGTCGCGCGCGAGGCGGCCGACATCGAAAGATGCAACGGACGAGGCCATGATGGTCTCTTCGGCGAGCGTGCGCCTTGCGTCAAGCCGGCTCGGCCGTGGTGCGAAGCGACACGGCGTCATTGCAGAGCGCGCTGGTGCGGTGCCATGCGGATACTCGACTCCGATCCCGATCCGTTCCATTAATCAAGAAAATAGCATCGCCGGTCCGAGGATTTACTGGCGGTGGCTATTGAACAGCGAGTGAGGCTGGGGAGGAGAAATGGTTTCGCGCGACATTGTCACGACAAACGGCTGGTGGAATCGCTGGTGGATTGTCGTCGCCGCGATTTTGAGCCTGATCGTCGGACAGGGTTCCATCAACGTGTTCGCTGCCGGCGTTTTCCTAAAGCCGGTGGCGCAGGAGCTTGGATTCGGTCGAGGAGCAATCTCGACGGCCATTGGGCTTTCCTCTTTGGTGACGGCGCTGGCGTTGCCGTTCTTTGGCCGGCTTGTGGACCGCTACGGTGTGCGTCCGATGCTGCTGTCGTCGATCACTCTGTTTGCGTTGGCGACCGCGGCATTGGCGTTGCTCACGCCATCGACCACTGTACTGATTCTGCTTTTCGCGATCTCGGGAATCATGGGGGTAGGTCAGACCCCCACACCCTATTCCAAGGTGATCACCGCCTGGTTCGATCGGCAGCGTGGTTTGGCGCTGGGCTTGGCACTCGCCGGCGTCGGATTGGGAACCATCATTATCCCGCAACTCTCCAATGCGCTTGTCGCAAATTTCGGTTGGCGGATCGGCTATGTCGGCCTGGGAATTGCCATCTTTGTTTTGGCCTTTTTGCCGGTCGCGCTATTCGTGCGCGAGCCTGCACCGCGCAGCGCCGACAGGCATGCGGAGGCAGTGGCGCAGGGGATCAGTTTTTCAGAGGCTATTCGGACCTGGCGCTACTGGGCCACGGCACTGGTCTTTTTCTTCGCCGCGACGACGATCAATGGTTCAATCATTCATGTCGTGCCGCTCTTGACCGATCGCGGCATCGCGCCCGGCGTCGCCGCGGCTGCGCTTTCGGCGGCAGGGCTTGCGCTGATTGGCGCCCGTATTATTGCCGGCTATTGCCTCGATAAAATCTTCGCGCCCTACATTGCCGTATTTTTTCTGCTGTGTCCCATGGCGGGAATTGCCATTCTCGCAAGCGGCATCGCCGGCTCGTGGCCCGTCGTTGGAACCATTCTGTTGGGGATGGGAATCGGCGCCGAGATCGACATCTTGTCCTTCGTTGTCAGCCGCTATTTCGGCATCCGCTTCTTCGGAACGCTGCACGGCTTTGGTTTCGCGTTGGCTCTGATCGGCAACGCGGCTGGCGCGAGCATTCTCGGATGGTTCTTCCAGCTTGCGCACAGCTATACGCCTGGCTTTGTGGTGTTCGAGATCCTTTTGGCGATCGCCTGCGTGCTGATGATGACGCTCGGGCCTTATCGCTATCCGGCCGCGCTCGAAGGTTGAGAACGACGACCGGCGAGCCGCTTCCGGACCAGAATTCTTCGCCGAATGACCTCGATGTCGTCGAATTGAAGCCGCATCGGGGGATTGTCATCCGCGTGTTCCGGAACGGGGCGGGGCGCAGCGTCGCCTGTCCCTCCTCAACAAGGAGACACCGATGAACTGGGATCAGATTCAGACCGATTGGATGCAATTCAAGGGCAAGCTGCGGCACAACTGGGTTAAACTCACCGATGAGGACATCACCCGCATCAATGGCCGGCGCGAGGAACTGGTCGCCCGGCTGCAGGAGCGCTACGGCTTCGCCAAGGCCGAGGCCGAGCGCGAGATCGGGGCGTGGATGAAGGCGCAGCGACGCGCTGCGTGACGATGGTGTCATGATGATGGCCGCGTGACCATGGCCGCGTGACGATCATCGGCCGGTCCGGGCGGCGTCCGGGCCGGTCTTGCCCGCTCGGGCGAGGCGCTGGGCGCCCGCACATACCGTGTCCTCTTTCGCGCGAAGGAGATGGAAAGCAAAATCGTTCTCGCGACGCATCCGCGCCCGAGCTATGCCCTACCATTCGCAAAATCGTCCCGCGGAGCATGATCGCGTCACGCCTAAGGCGGCGGTGGGACCGGCTTTCGGCTCGATCATGCTCTGCGAACACGTAGCCCGGATTGAGCGGCAGCGAAATCCGGGAACGAATGTCCGGCTCGGATGCCGCTCCCGGGTTTCACTTCGTTCAACCCGGGCTACAAACAAAAGGGAAGCGGAACGCCGGCAGGCGCTTTAGTCCAATCCTCCGCGCCTTACGGGCGCGGCTCGCGCGAAGCGTCGCGCGCTCGCCTGTCGGCGTTCCACCGCGGCACTTGCTGCAGCGAACCAACGCCACCGCTCAGCTCCAGAACGCGCTTCCTGGGACGTGGCTAAGAAGCGGGCGTTACCCGCCCCCGCCTGTCCCAGTCCAGCGACTAAGTCGCAGACCGGTCATCGTGCCGGCCGGGCGTCTTCCCGGAGCCGCCCGGGAGCGGAGGTGACGAGCCCCCGCCCGCGGGAACCGCTCCCGCTCC
>JBEKNW010000044.1:0-25489 GCA_049522435.1 Xanthobacteraceae bacterium | reverse complement strand
CGTCCAGCATCGTCTCGCTCAGCGCCAGCATCGCGTACTCCCTCGCGAATCAGCATGGTCGAGCGAATCACGATTCAGCCGTCAACTCAAAATCGCCCGTTAACCTGAGTTCCCAGCCGTGGCTCATACCCGTATTGACTTGCGCGGCAATACGCGAACTTGCACATTCGCAGGGAGGCGGCCGGCAGGAGAACGGCTTGGCGAAGCGAAATGCCACCGCGGCAATTATCGGGGCGGGCGATTTCATCGGCTCCGCGATCGCCGAAAAATTCGCGGCCGAGGGGTTCGCGATCTTCGCCGGCCGGCGCAATGCGGACAAACTCGCGCCACTGGTCGCGGATATCGAAGTGGCCGGCGGCGAGATCGTCGCGCGTGGGCTCGACGCCCGCAAGGAGGACGATATCGCCGGCTTCCTGCGCGCAGCCGACGCGCGCGCCCCGCTCGAAGTCTGCATCTTCAATGTCGGCGGCAACGTCAATTTTCCGCTGCTGGAGACGACCGAGCGGGTGTTCCGCAAGATTTGGGAATTGGCCTGCTATGCGGGGTTCCTGACCGGACGCGAAGCCGCCCGGGCGATGCTGCCGCACGGCAAAGGCTGCATTTTCTTTACCGGCGCGACCGCGAGCGTTCGCGGCGGCGTCGGCTATGCGGCGTTCGCCGGCGCCAAGTCCGGCCTGCGCGCGGTCGCCCAGAGCATGGCGCGGGAGCTTGGTCCCAAAAACATCCACGTCGCGCATCTGATCATCGATGCCGGCGTCGACACCGCGTTCGTGCGTGAACGCATCAGGCAGCAATCCGGCGCGGAGGCTTTGGAGCGTCTCGACCCCGATCAGCTCATGCACCCCGCGTCGGTCGCCGAGGCATATTGGCAACTCTATCGGCAGCCGCGCGACGCCTGGACCTTCGAGCTCGACATGCGTCCGTATCGGGAGGTCTGGTAAGATGGCCCAAAGAGTGGCCAAAGTGGAATTTCACTTCGACTTCGGCAGCCCCAACGCCTATCTGGCGCATTTGGTGATTCCCGAAATTGAGCGGCGCACCGGCGCCAAATTCGAGTACGTGCCGGTCCTGCTCGGCGGCGTCTTCAAGCTGACCAACAACCGCTCGCCGGTGGAGAGCATGCGGGGCATCAAGAACAGGCTGGAATACGAGGAGCTGGAGCGGCAACGCTTCGTGCGGCGCCACAACATCGCGCGGTTCACGTGGAATCCCTTCTTTATTGTCAACACGCTCTTGATCATGCGCGGCGCGATCGCGGCAGAGCTCGAGGGCGTGTTCGAGCGCTATGTCGACGAGATGTTCGGCCACATGTGGGCCGAGCCGAAGAAGATGGACGACCCCGATGTGGTTCACGCGGCCCTGGAGCAGTCCGGCTTCGCCGCCGCCGCTCTGCTCGCTCGCGTCCAGGAGCCCGAGGTCAAGGATCGCCTCCTGAAGAACACGCAAGCCTCGGTCGCGCGCGGCACGTTCGGCGGCCCGACTTTCTTCGTCGGCAATGAGATCTTCTTCGGCAAGGATCGGCTGCGCGATGTCGAGGAGGAGATCGTTCGCGCAAATGCGTAGCAATCACGTCAGCCGGTCCGATCTCATCCACCCGCCACGGCGATGGCGTGGAAGAATGTCCCGGTGACGCGGCCGCGCCGGCCGCCGGCCTTCACGGGGCTGCGGCCCTCGCTGTCGGCGAGCTCGGCGAACGGCTCGTCGCAGCCGGCAGAAGTGAGCGAGGCGTAATGGAATTCATGGCCGCGTACGATCGATCCGCTGCGGCCGAGAATACTGTCCGACAGAAGCCGCGCGGTGCGGTAGCCGAGATGCAGCTTGCGCCTGGCGAAGCTCGTTGAATGGCCGAGCAATCCGGTCATGGCGTGGCGCCGCCCCGCCGCATCTTCGAGGCTCTCGCCCAGAACCATGTAGCCGCCGCACTCGCCATGTACGGGACGCGTCTGCGCGAAGCGCCGCAGGTTTTCGGAAAATCTTCGCGCGGCGGCGAGCGCATCGGCGTGCAGCTCCGGATATCCGCCGGGCAACCAGCAGCTATCGGCGCCTTCGGGCGGTGGCTCGTCGGCGAGCGGCGAAAACGGCAAGACCTCCGCGCCGGCACGACGCCACGCGTCAATGAGGTGCGGATAAACGAAGCTGAAGGCCCGATCGCTGGCGAGCGCGATGCGCTGGCCCGGCGGCGGCAGGGCCGGAGCATGTATCGGTCGAGCTATTGCCGCGGTCATGAATGGCGCGGCGCGCGCGATAATGGCGTCGAGATCGAGATAGCGCTCGGCCGTCGCGGCGAGGCGGTCGATGAGCGTGGCGAGTTCGGTGTGCTCGCGGGCCTGAACGAGGCCGAGATGGCGCTCCGGCAGCGCCAGCGCCGTCTGGCGCGGAAGCGCGCCGAGGATGGGAATATCGAGCACCGCGATCGCGTCGGCGACGACCGCGCGGTGCCGTTCGCTGCCGACGCGGTTCAAGACGATTCCGGCGACGCGCACGGCTGGATCGTGCACGGCAAAACCCCGCACCACAGCCGCGGCCGACTGCGCCTGCCGCGCGACATCGAGCACGAGTACGACCGGCAGATCAAAATGCGCGGCGAGATCGGCCGTGGCGCCGGTTTGGCCGGGCGATCCGATGGCGCCGTCGAACAGGCCCATGACGCCTTCGATGACGACGACATCGGCGCCATCCGCCGTTTGCGCGGCGAGCGCGTCGAGGAGTTCGCGCGACATCGCCCAGGAATCAAGGTTGACGCTCGCGGCACCAGTAACGGCGGCGTGGAACGCCGGATCGATGTAATCGGGCCCGGCTTTCGCCGCGCGCACGACGAGGCCGCGCCGCTCGAGCGCAGCCAGGAGCGCGAGCGTCACTGTGGTCTTGCCAGCGCCGGAATGCGGTGCGGCGATGATGAGCCCGCGCGCCGTCATTCCCGCTCCTTTTGTTTTTTCTCGGCCGCTACGTCCTCGCCAAGGATCAACGCGCGTAAATTCACGATCTCGCCGATCACCACGATCGCCGGCGGCTCGATTTTTTGCTCGCGGGCATCGGCAAAAAGTTTTTCCAGCGTTGAGACCAGGACGCGCTCTTTCGGCGTGGCCGCCGAAGCGATAATGGCGGCGGGTGTTTGCGGCGCGAGCCCCGCTGCCATCAATGCAGCGGCGATCCGCTGCAGATTGTGCATCACCATGTAGAGCACGATCGGCTGCCCGGCGCGGGCAAGCGGCGCCCAGTCGAAATCTTCGTCGGCGCCGTGTCCGGCGGCGAGAATGACCGCGCGGTTGGCACCGCGCAGCGTCATCGGGATTGCCGCCGCCGCGAGCGCCGCGAGCGCGGCGGTGACACCGGGGATGACGCGGAAGGGGACGCCGGCGGCCGCGAGTGTCATCGCCTCCTCGCCGCCGCGCCCGAATACGAACGGGTCGCCGCCCTTGAGCCGCAGCACGCGGTGTCCGGCACGCGCCAGCTCGACGAGGCGCTTGCTGATGTCGGCCTGCGTCGCGGAAGGCTTGCCGCCACGCTTGCCGGCGAATTCGAGCCGCGCTTGCTCGGAGACAAGCGCCAATACCCGTTGATCGACAAGCGCATCGTGCACGACCACGTCGGCCTGCTGAAGGCCGGCGAGCGCATCGAGCGTCAGGAGACCGGGGTCGCCGGGGCCCGCGCCCGCGAGCCAGACATGTCCCGGCCTAAGGACCGGGACACCCCCGCGTCGCGCCGCCAGTGCATCCCAGGCCGTCATGGCGGCGCACTCCATGGGTGACGATCGGTCCGTGCCGCACTAAAGGGAGGAGCATGGAGAGGCAGGATCGCCCGTTGCGCCGGGGATGGACCACCGGCACCTGCGCCGCCGCGGCGGCGAAGGCGGCTTTTTCCGCGCTCATAACCGGCGAATTTCCCGATCCTGTCGAGGTGACGCTGCCGCGCGGCGAGCACCCAAGCTTCGCGCTGGCCTTGACGCGGAAAGACGACGGCTCGGCGACCGCCGGCGTGATCAAGGACGCCGGCGACGACCCCGACGTGACCCACGGCGCGCTCGTCCTCGCCACGGTGCGCGCCGGCGCGCCCGGCGCCGGTGTGACCTTTCGCGCCGGCGAGGGCGTCGGCACGGTCACGCGGCCCGGCCTTGCAGTCCCGCCAGGCGAGCCCGCCATCAATCCGGTGCCGCGGCGCATGATCCGTGATGCCATCGCCGAAATCGCCGCCGCGGCCGGACACGCGGCCGACGCCGATGTCGAGATCGCCATTCCCGGCGGTGAAGCGCTGGCGGCAAAGACGCTCAACGGACGGCTCGGCATCGTCGGCGGCTTGTCGATCCTCGGTACCACCGGGATCGTCGTGCCTTATTCGTGCTCGGCGTGGATTCACTCGATCCACCGCGGCATCGATGTCGCACGCGCCGCCGGCCTCACCCATATCGCCGGCGCCACCGGCGCCAGCTCGGAGGCCGCGGTGCAAAAGCTCTACGATTTGCCGGAAATCGCGTTGATCGACATGGGCGATTTCGTCGGCGGCATGCTCAAATATTTGCGCGCGCATCCGATACCGCGCGTCACCATCGCCGGCGGTGTTGCCAAGATGACCAAGCTCGCGCAAGGCCTCACCGATCTTCACTCCAAGCGCGGCGTCGTCGACCACGCACTGCTCGCGAGCTTTGCGCAGGCGGCCGGCGGCTCGGCAGAACTTTGCGCGCATATCATGACGGCGAACACTGCGGCGGAAGTTTTTGCTCTGGCGCGATCCGAAAACATCGCGCTCGGCGATGAGGTCGCGCGCGCGGCGCAGCGAACGGCCGAACGCATCGTTGCCGGCCGCGACGTCGCCATCGAGATCGTTTTGTTCGACCGCGACGGCGTGCTGGTCGGCCGCGCGCCGTTCGAGTCTGCTTAGAGCAAATTCCCCTCCCCCACCCGGGCCGCGCTCGCGCGCGCCCGAGTGCAAGCTTGTTGGGGAGGGGTTAGGGGTGGGGGTCGGGAGGTTTTGCGCAAGCGTCGACGGGCGGCGTGTTGCCTCCCGACCCCCCTCCCTACCCTCCCCCACAAGGGGGGAGGGAACAATGTATCCGCTCACGACGCGCCTCCCCGAAAGCGGCGGCGATAATCCGCGTCATAGAGCGCGCTCTCGCGGAAATTTTCCGCGGCGAGCGTGCGGCCGACGAGGATGAGCGCCGTGCGTTCGATCCTTTCTTCGGAGACTTTTGCCGCAATATCGGAAAGCGTGCCGCGCAGGATGCGTTGCGCGGGCGAGCTTGCCTGCACCACGACCGCCGCCGGACAGTCGGCGCCGTAAAATGGCGTCAGCTCCTTGACGACGGTATCGATGGCGTGGATCGCCAGATGGATGACGAGGGTGGCGCCGCTGGCGGCGAATGTCGCGAGCTTTTCCGCCTCGGGCATGCGCGAGGCGCGGCCGGGCATGCGGGTGAGCACCACGCTTTGCGCGATTTCGGGCACGGTCAGCTCGCATTCCAACGCCGCCGCCGCCGCCGCGAAGGCCGGCACGCCTGGCGTGAGCGTATAGGGTATGCCACGCCGCGTAAGTCGGCGCAGCTGCTCGGCGAGCGCACTGTAGATCGAGAGGTCGCCGGAATGCAGCCGCGCCACGTCGTGACCGGCGGCATGGGCCGTCGCGAATTCGGCTTCGATCTCGTCGAGCGACAGCGGCGCGGTGTCGACGATGCGGGCGCCCGGCGGGCAAAAGCTTAGTAATTCGCGCGGCACGATCGAGCCGGCATAGAGGCAGACCGGACAGCGCGCGATGAGATCGCGGCCGCGCACGGTGATGAGGTCCGCCGCGCCCGGCCCGGCGCCGATGAAATGCACCGTCATGGCGGCGTTTCCGAAGCGGCGAGCGCGCAGGTCGCGGAGCCGATCACCAGGCGTGGCCCGATGAGCCGCGCGGCCGGGCCGGCAGCGGCGAGCGCTGCCGCTTCCGCGACCGACGGCACACCAACGAGCCTAAGCACGCGCTCGGAGCGCGTCTCAGTACGGCTGCTTGCGGCTTCGAGTTCAGTCCCCGACACCAGCACGACGGAAACGCCGAGCTTTGCCGCCGCCGCTTGAATGCCGGCCTCGCCGCTCTTTGCCGCGATCGTGGCGATGGCATCGAGTGCGCCCGCTGTGATATTCGCGCGCGCGAGCGCCGCGCGGATGGCGGCTTCGATGTCGGGGGCCGGCGCGCCCCGTCTGCAGCCGATTCCGGCGACGATCATGGTTTTGTCCAGACCCATTGCGTGACCGGCATTGCGGCGCGCCAACCGGTTTTTTCGCCGACGGCAGCGGCCCGTGTAATCGCGATGCGGATGAGGTCGCCGCCGAGCGCGGCGTGGCGGGCGATGAGCAGCGCCTCGGTTTCGAGCGTCACCGCATTGACCACGAGGCGGCCGCCGGGGAGCAACGCCACGGCTGCGGCGTCGATCACGCCGGGCTCGCTCGCGCCGCCGCCGATGAAGATCGCGTCCGGCGGCGCCAGGCCCGCGAGCGCGGCCGGCGCGGCTTCCTGCACGATCTCGAGCCCCGGCACGCCGAAGGCGGCGGCGTTGCGGCGGATGCGCGCCGCGCGGTCGGCGCGCCTCTCGACCGCAATCGCACGCATAAAAAGCGGGTCAGCCAGCAACCATTCGATCGCGACCGAGCCTGCGCCGGCGCCGATGTCCCACAGCAGCTCGCCGCGGCGCGGCGCCAGCGACGACATCGTCACCGCGCGCACCTCGCGCTTGGTGATCTGGCCGTCATGCTCGAACAGCGCATCGGCCAGACCGGCACTCCGCGCGATGACGCGCGCATCCGGCGCGGCCTCAACCTCGATCGCGAGTGTATTGAGTGCATCGACCGCGCCGAGGTCGAAACTCGCTGCGGTTGTACCGCGAACGCGCTCGCGCGGCCCGCCGAGCGCTTCGAGCACCGTCAGCCGCGAGCTACCAAAGCCCGATTGCGCCAGCAACCGCGCCAAAGCTGCCGGTCCTTCACCGTCGGAGGTCAATGCCAAAATGCGTGCGCCGGGCTGCAGGTGCGGGCGCACGAGATCGAGCGTGCGGCCGTGCACCGACAGCAACACCGTTTGCGGCAACGACCAGCCGAGCCGGGCCGCCGCCAGGCTGAACGCAGACAGTGCCGGCACCACGATCATCTCGCGCGCATCGATCCTTCGCGCCAGCACTGTGCCAACGCCGTAATGGAACGGATCGCCCGAAGCGAGCACGCAGATCTGGCGCCCGCGATGATGCAGCACTTCGTCCGCGGCGCCGTCGAATGGACTCGGCCACGGCCGCGCCGCGCCGCGAATGAGCGGCGCCGCGAGGCTGAGGTGGCGACGGCCGCCAAATACGATCTCTGCCGCGCCGATAAGCGCGCGCGCGGCCGTGCTTAAGCCCTCGACGCCATCCTCGCCGATGCCGACGATGGACAGCCAGCGCGGCGATGCGGCACTGTCACGCTCGATCGCATCAGGGAGCGGCATGCCAAAAATCCTGGGAAAAATCCTCATTCTTGGCGGCACTACGGAAGCACGGCTGTTGGCCGAACGCCTGGCTGGGCGCACCGAGCTTGATGTCACGCTTTCGCTTGCCGGCCGCACCGCTTCGCCGCCGCGCCAACCGGTACCGGTTCGCAGCGGCGGCTTCGGTGGCGCCAATGGCCTCGCGGACTATCTCTTGAGCAAGTGCATCGACGTGCTGATCGACGCCACCCATCCCTACGCCAGCGTCATCTCCGCGAACGCCGCCATGGCCGCGCGCAAAACCGCTGTGCCGTTCGTGGCGCTGCGGCGGCCGCCCTGGACTGCCGTCGCGGACGACCGGTGGGTCGAGGTAAGCGATGTGCGCGAAGCGGTGCGCACGCTTGGCGAAACGTCCCGCCGCGTCTTCGTGACGCTCGGCCGCAATGAACTCGCGCCGTTCGTGGACGCACCACAGCACCATTATCTCATCCGCAGCGTCGATCCCGTCGATCCGCTGCTTCCTTTGCCGCATGTGAGCTACGTGACCGGCCGCGGGCCTTTCCGTGAAGCCGACGACCGCGCGCTCATGACCGCGCATCGGATCGAGGTCGTGATCGCGAAGAACAGCGGCGGCGCCGCAACCTACGGCAAGATCGCCGCCGCACGCACGCTCGGCATCGGCGTGATCATGTTGCGCCGGCCGCCGGCGCCGGCGGCGCCCGCATTGGAGACTGTGGAGGATGCGCTCGCCTGGCTCGATCATGCGCTGATCTCCGCGCCGGCACGCGGCGTATAGACGAGCGGAGGACGCCCGGGGCGCGCGATCACGCGGGTCTCGCGCGAGCCGACGATGACGAGCGTCGCCATGTCGGCATTGGTCGCGTCGGCGGCATCAAGCGTGACAACGCTCACTTGCTCGTCCGGGCGCCCGACGGCGCGGCCGAAGACGACGGGCGTCGATAGCGGCAGATGCCGGCGCAGCCGTTCGATCGCGGCGCGGAATTGCCACGGCCGCGCCCGTGAGACCGGATTATAGAGCGCGATGACGAAGCCTCCGCTCGCCGCCGCATCGAGCCGCCGCTCGATCAGCTCCCACGGCTTGAGATTGTCGGAGAGCGAGAGCGCGCAGAAATCATGGCCAAGCGGCGCGCCGGTCCGCGCCGCGACGGCGAGCATCGCGGTAATGCCGGGGACGATGGTGAGGTCGAGCGCGCGCCAGCTTTCCGGCCCGGCTTCGATCTCCTCGCAAACGGCCGCGGCAATCGCAAAGACGCCCGGATCGCCGCCGGAGACGATTGCGACGCGCGCGCCCAGCGCGGCGTGAGACAGCGCGGCGGCGGCGCGCATGCGTTCCTCGCGATTGTCGGAAGCATGGCGGCTCTGCCCCGCGCGCACCGCCACGCGATCGAGATAGGGCCCGTAGCCATAAAGCGCTTGCGCGGCGGCGAGCGCGTCGCCGGCTTCCGGCGTGAGAGTGCGGGCGTCGCCCGGTCCCAATCCGACGACAGCGAGGTGCCCGCTCACGGCCGACACTCCCAGCCCGGCACCAGCACGACCGCGAAGTAGGGTGCATCGTCGTCGGTCTTCGCGGCGAGCGGGATCATGACCGCGTCCGCCATGGTACCGCGCTCGACATAGAGGGCGCGCGGAAGCCGCCCGCTCGTTGCGAGCGCGCGGCGCAGCTTTGGCAGATGCCGCCCGACCTTCATCACCACGGCGGCGTCGGCATCGGCGAGCCGGCGGGCGAGCTCGCCCTCCGGCAGCGTGGCGGGAAGGACGGTGAAAACGTCGTCACCCTGCGCGATCGGCATCCCCGCCGCCGACCAGCAGCCCGACATGCCGGTGACGCCGGCGACGATCTCGGTCGCAAACCGCGGCGCCAGCCGCGCGTGCAGATGCATGTAGGAGCCGTAGAACAGCGGGTCGCCTTCGCAGATCACGGCGACGACCCGTCCGGCCTCGAGCTGCGCGGCAATTTTTGCGGCAGCTCCGTCGTAGAAATCGCGGATCGTGTCGCGGTAACGGTTGCTGCACTTCGGCAGCTCGGTCGTGACCGGATAGAGGAGCGGCAGCTCGGTCACTCCGGCGCGCAGGTGCCCCGCCGCGATGGCGCGCGAATGACTCGCGTGTCCGGCCTTGGCAAAATGGGCGATCACGTCGGCTTCGCCGAGCGCGCGCATCGCCTTGAGCGTCATCAGCTCGGGATCGCCCGGCCCGACGCCGACGCCGATGAGTTTTGCTCCGCTCACATCCCGGCCCTCGCCAGTGCGTTGACGGCGGCGGCGGTCATGGCGCTGCCGCCCATGCGCCCGCGCACGATCAGGAACGGCACGCCGCGCGAGTCGGCGGCGAGCGCCTCCTTCGCTTCGGCGGCGCCGACGAAGCCGACCGGAATGCCGAGGATGGCCGCCGGCTTCGGCGCGCCCGCGTCGATGAGGTCGATGAGGCGGAACAACGCCGTCGGCGCATTGCCGATGGCGACAACGGCGCCGGGGAGGCGATCGAGCCAAAAATCGAGCGCCGCGGCCGTACGCGTGGTGCCAAGCTTCTCGGCGAGCGCCGGCACGCGCGGATCTCGCAGCGTGCAGATCACCGCGTTGTCCGCGGGCAGCCGTGCGCGCGTAATCCCGTGCGCCACCATCTCGGTGTCGCAAAGGATCGGCGCGCCGGCGGCGAGCGCGCCCCGCGCTGCCGCGACGAGATTTTGGCCGAACACGATGGACTGCGCCGCCTCGACGACACCGCAAGCATGGATCATGCGTACCGCGACTTCGGCTTCCTCCGCGGAGAAGCGCGACAGGTCGGCCTCGGCGCGGATGATGGCGAACGAGCGCTCATAGATCGCCGCGCCGTCACGCAGATACGCGGAGCGTTCAGACATGGCGGCGCTCCCAAACCGCGGTTGCAATCGCCGCCGGCAGTTGATCCGCCGGGACGATGGCGAACGGGGCGTCCCGCGTGCAGCCATCGGCGATGAGCGCGCAGCCGTCGGACGTGCCGACGACGGTCAGCGCGTTGGGCGCCGGATGCGCGCAGCCTTTGGCGCAGCCGGAAATGTGAATTGTGAACGAGCGGTCGAGATGCGGCGCGGACGCTTGAGCAATAGCAGGCGCGATGGCGCGAGCGGCAATGTGCGCGGAAGAACAAATCGGCGCACCGGCACAAGCGACGACATGCCGGCGCGGGTCGTCGGCGCGCACGATAAAGCCAAGCCGTTCGGCGGCGGCGACGAAAGAGGAAAGCGTCTCGTGCGTGAGGCCGATGATCATCAGCGCTCTGGCCGCCGCCGCGCGCACGCCCGTTGCGCCGGCCGCGCCGGCGGCTTCGGCCAAGCGTTCGAGCGAGGCCGCGTCGGCATGGCCGAAGGCAAGGCCGACGCCGCACGCCAGCGATCCGTCGCGCAGCCGATGCAGGCCGATTGCGTCACCCCGCATGCCCACGCCGTCATGGCCGGGCATAGCCGTTCGAAGAACGGCGTCGCTTCGCTCGCCTATGTCCCGACCATCCACGTCTTTGGGCTCGCTCTGAGCGTGAGACGTGGATGCCCGGCACAAGGCCGGGCATGACGAAAGCGCCGCCTGGAACACGGTGACGCCCTCGGCCTTGAAAACGTCGCAGGCGCGCGCATCGCGGCCGCGTTGCGCGATGACTTCGAGCGCCCGCACAACGGCTTCGACGCCGTGCGCGGGCGCGATGGCACCGAGTTGGACCGCGCTCGCGCCGTCACCACCAATACCGACACAAAGCGACACGCCGCGGTTCGTTGCCTCGGCGCGCAGGCGAACGTCGGCGGCAAGGCTGTCGAGGTTGAGCGTGCCGCCGCCATCGATCACGACGGAGATTTTCGGCGCCAGCCTTGCCGCCAGCGATCGCCGCGCGAGCGCGCGACGTAAATCGGCGGCGAGCGCGCCGGCATCGAGGATTTCCTCTGGATCGATTCCGGCGAGTGCATTGCTGAGAACGGGAATGCCGTCTTCCGCCGCGATGCCGAGCGCGGCAATGGCCGCCGCGAATCGCGGCGCCGAAGCGGCGTTCAATCCGCGGACCTGAATGCTGCCGCGCGCGGTGATTTCCATAACGTCGTTGCCGTGCGTCTGCGCGGCCGCGCATAGCTCGGTGAATGCATCGAGCGGAATAGTTCCGATCGGCATAAGCCGCACGAGCAATCCGTCGCCGGTCGGCATCGGAGCCGAAAGTCCCGGACAGGCGCCGCGACGAACCGGAGAATTCATGATGCGGCCTCCGCGCGCAGCGCCGCGAGGCCGGCATCGACGTCGTTGCGGCGCGGATGCCAAAGACCGCGCCGGCGCGCGGCGTCGAGCCGCTCGGCAATCGCAGCGGCGGCCTGCGGATTTTCGCGCAGCAGAAAGGCGCGCACGCTGGGGTCGGCGACATAGGCCTCGTGCAGGAGATCGAACAGCTCGCCGGCGACCGCGTCCGTCGTTTCGGCGAAGGCGACCAGCCGGTCGACGGTTTCGGCAAGCTCGGCGGCGCCGCGCGGGCCGTGGCGCATCTGGCCGGCGATGAAGCGCGGGTTCACCGCTCGTCCGCGCACGATGCGCGCCAACGCCGCCGACAGCGCCCGCGCCCGCGGCCGCTGCGGGTCGGTCATGTCCAGCATGACGAGATCGACCGCGCGGCCGAGCATTTTTGCCGCCGCGGCGAAACCGCCGACGAAAGCGGCATCCTCGGCGCCCTCAAGAAGATCGCGGCCGGGATCGTCGCTCGGATGGACAAGGACATCGGCGCTAGCGACGCGCTGAGCGAAGGCACCGGGCGCCGCGTCGCCTTCCGCCCCGGCGCCGCCGTAGCTGTGCGAAGCGGCAGCGAGATAGGCAGCGCCGACGGATTTGGTGTCGGCATCCCGACCAAGCAAATCCTCGACGCCCGAGCCATACGCGCCGGGGGCCGCGCCGAAGATGCGGTCGAGACGCGCCACAAGCGTACCGTTGCCGGCGCGCCGCGCGCTCGCGAGCGGATTTTCGTCGTCGCCTTCATCCCGCGCAGCAACCGCCTGCACCGCTGCATCGATGAGCGCGATCTGTGCGGGAAAGAGATCGCGAAATAGGCCGGAGATGCGCCAAGTGACATCGACCCGCGCGCGGCCTATCGCGGCGGTCGGCAGTACTTCGACGCCAGTGACGCGGCCGGTCCCGTGATCCCAGATCGGCCGGCAACCCATCAGCGAAAACCCTTGCGCGATCTCCTCGCCGCCGGTGCGCAAAGTGGCGCTGCCCCACAGATCGATGACGACGGCACGCGGCGGTTCGCCGTGCGTCTGCAGATGCGCGCGCACGATTTCATCGGCGGCGAGGCGGCCGAGGTCCATCGCGGTCGGCGTCGGCAACGTGCGCGGATCGGCGGTGTAGAGATTGCGGCCGGTCGGCAGCACGTCGCGCCGCCCGCGGGTCGGCGAGCCGGCCGGGCCGGGCGCGACGCGGCGGCCGTCAAGCGCCGCGATCAAAGCCGCGCGTTCGGCTTCGGCGCTCGCCCGCCACAGCGGATCGTCGCTGCCCGCGGGGGCGCGGCCGTAGATGTGCAGGCCGTCCTTGATGGCGAGGTCCTTCAGGTCGCACAGCCAGGCATCGATGCGGCGCAGCGCATCGTCGGGCGCAACCGCGCCACCGATTCCGGCCTCGCGCGCCAGTCCCGTGCGCTGCGCCGTCTCGACGATAAGGCGCGCGAGGCGTTCGCGCCGGCGCCGGTCGAGGCCATCGGCCTGCGCGTATTCGTCGATGAGGCGCTCGAGCTCGCGTGTCTCACCGGTGAGCCCGCCGGCGACGAGCGGCGGCGGCAGGTGGCCGATGGTCAGTCCCGCAATGCGGCGCTTGGCCTGCGCCGCCTCGCCCGGATTGCTGACGATGAAAGGATAGATCACCGGCAGCGGCCCGGTGACGATTTCCGGAAAACATTCCGCGGTCAGCGCGACCGCCTTGCCCGGTAGCCATTCCAGTGTGCCATGCGCGCCCATATGGACCAGCGCATCGACCTTGGCCACGTGTTGCAGCCACAGCCCGAAGGCGACGAGCGCGTGCCGCGGCGGCAACAGCGGATCGTGATAATCGGCGCGCCGCTCCGCGGAGCGGCCGCGATCGGGCGGCAGCGCGACCACGACGTTGCCGAATCTTTGCGCGCGGAAACGGAACGCACCGTCGCGCATGTCGGGGGCGTCCGCCGGCGCGCCCCAGGCCTCACGCAGCCGCGCGACTGCTGCGCTCGGCACCCGCGCCAGCAGTCGTTCGTATTGCTCGATGGTTAGCGTCGCGTCGGTGCCGGCAGAAAGTGCGTCGAGCAGTTCGCGCGAACTTGCAGGCGTGGCACCGACGGCGTAGCCCGCGGCCGAGAGATCATCGAGGAGCGCGATCACGCTGGCCGGCACGTCGAGCCCGACTGCATAGCCGGTGCGGCCCGGCGCGCCGGGGTAATCCGGCATCAGCACGGCGACGCGCCGTTCACCGCGCGGCAGGCTGCGCAAGCGGACGAGCGCCGTGATGCGGTCCGCGACCATGGCGATGCGGTCCGCTTCGGGCCGGCTCGCGAGCGCGGTGAACGCGAGCGCATCCTGCGGCGGCAGCGGGTCCTTGAAGGCGATGGCGCCGGCAAGGATGCGGCCGTCAAGCTCGGGCAAGACGACATGCATCGCGAGATCGGCGGCGCCGAGTCCGCGGGCGCTGTCGCGCCACGCCGCGCGCCTGATGGTGGCGCTGACGACCTGCAGCACGGGGACGCCCGGTCCGTCGAGCGGCGTCGGCTCGTCGGCATTGCCGCCGGCCGCGAATGCGGTCGTGGTGACGATGATTGCGGGATCGAGCCGCGCGAATGCGTCGCGCAGAAAGGCGGCCGCCTCGCGATCCTTCAAGCTGGTGACGACGAGCGGCGCCGGCGCCAGGCCGCGCGCTGTCAGCGCCGCGCAAAGGGCGTCGATCGGCGCCGTGTCCGCTGCCAGCAGCATGGCGCGGTAGAAGATGATCGGCACGACGGCCTTGCCGGGCTGGAGAGTTGCAACCAGCCGGTCGAGATCGACCGCGCCCTTCGCCGGCAAATAGCCGGCGAGGCGGGGCACCGGCCGCGGCGCCTGCGCTTCGAGATCGCATCCGGCATGGCGCGCGAGCCGGCGCAACAGCATGCGCAAATTCTCGCGGCCGCCTTCGCGGAAAAAACGCAGCAGCGTTTCCAGCTCCGGCGGCGGCAGCGTGGAGGCGGCCGCGAGCCGGACGTCATCGCGGTCTTCGCCGGGCAGCACGGCGAGCGCAATGCCGCGTTCGCGCGCAAGGGTCGATAGGCGTTCGATCCCGTACTTCCACCAATCGAGGCCGCCGAGCAGGCGAACGACGATCACCTTGGCATGAGCGCCGACGCGATCGATCCACAGATCGACCGACATGGGATGGCGCAGGTCGCGCAGATGCGCGAGGCGAATGCTCGGCAGCGCGGCGCGTTCCGCCTGCCAGGCGGCGGCGAGGCCGGCGAGATCGCTGTCGGCGAACGAGAGCACGACGATGTCGCCCGGCGGCTGGCCGAGATCGACCGCTTCGACGATCTCATCGAGGTTGGTCGAAGTCGTCGTCAGCAAATGCATCCGCTCATCCCACGAGTGCTTGCGCGACAGCGGCGCGATCGAGACCCTTCAGTCCGATCACCACGAGCCGGCCCTCGCGCGCCTCGGACGCGGTCCATGCCCGATCGTATTGGTGCGTCACCCGAGCACCCACCGCTTGCACCATGAGGCGCAGCGGCTTGTCGGCCACCGCCGCAAAACCTTTGACACGCAGCACGTCGAATTTCTCCGCCACCGCGGCGACGCGCGCGGCGAGCGCGGAGGGGTCGGCGATTTCGCCGAGCGGCACGACAAAGGTATCGAAATCATCGTGGTCGTGCTCTTCCTCGGCGTCGTGCCGGGTGCGGCGATTGGCAATGTCGTCCTCGGTGCCGACGCCGAGCCCGAGCAGCAGCGCCTCGTCCACCTTGCCGTCGGCGACGGCGATCACCTTCACGCTGCGCGGCAGCACGTTGGCAATTGCCGCCAGCGCCCTCGCGGCGCCCGCCGCGTCAATGAGATCGCGCTTGTTGAGGACGACAAGATCCGCGCAGGCGATCTGATCCGCAAAAACCTCTTCGATGGGATCGTCGTGCACGAGCGCAGTGTCGGCTATTCGCTGCCGCGCGAGTGCATTGAGGTCATGCGCCACGCGGCCCTCGGCAAGCGCCGCGCCATCGACGACGACCACGACACCGTCGACAGTCACGCGGCTCTTGATCGCCGGCCAGTGGAACGCCTGCACCAACGGCTTCGGCAACGCGAGTCCGGAGGTTTCGATAACGATGTGCTCGACGCCGTCGCGCGCAAGAATGGCGTCGAGCGCCGGCACGAACTCATCGGCCACCGTGCAGCAGAGGCAGCCATTGGCCAATTCGACGATGTTCTCCTCCGGGCAGGCATCATTGCCGCAGCCTTTGAGAATTTCGCCGTCGATGCCGACATCGCCGAACTCGTTGACGATGAGGGCGAGGCGGCGGCCCTGCGCGTTGGCGATGACGTGGCGAATGAGCGTCGTCTTGCCGGCGCCGAGAAAGCCGGTGACGATGGTGCAGGGGACGCGCGCGAGGCGCGCAAGCGAGTCGCTCATTCGTCAAATCCTTCGAAATCGATGGGAGGAACGCGCGCGATCAACCCGCGCTTGAGCGGCACCGGCCGGCCGCGCCACGGGAGAATGCCGTCGGCGGCGCGCGCCAGCAGACGCGCGCCTTCCACCAGCGCATTGGCGCATCTCTCGTCGAGGCCGCCGAACACGTAGGTCCAGGAGCCGTTGCAGCGCAGAGCGGCGCTCGGACCGCGCGTGCAGTTGGCTAGGCAGCGGATGTGCCGGACGTTGACCTCCGTCCCGGCGGCCGCCCGCGCGGTCGCCGCGGCGAGGATAGCACCTAGCGGCGGATCGCTATCGGGCTCGCCGGCGCGCCGGCAGGTGATGCATACGTAAATGGTGGGAGCGATGATCGGAGCGTCGGTAGAAGCCTCGCTCTTGGTCGCGCCTGCTGCATCGATGCGGCTCACCCGTGCTGCTCCGTAGCGCCATCAACGGGTGCGATGCGAACGATCTTCCGCCGAGGCACCCCGCCCGGCTGCGACCGCATCGACGGCAGGTCTCCTGGCTCGCGGCTCGCCGCCCGTCACCGCCTTCCCGGATTGATCCAGTGGCTCTGTGGTACGGGCTTGCCGCTTACAGTTGCGGGGGCAGCTGCGGATTAGGAACCCACGTTCCCACCGCATTCCCTGTTCGCTCTCTTACGAAAGACCGTCGATGGGGGCACTTAACGGTCGCCGGCGCGCCTTTGTCAATGGCGCCATGGCGTAGCTATAGTCTCCCGGATTGTCGGTTCCCGCTCCGTGCAGGGCCGCAAAATGGGCACGCCAGCGATGCATCGCATGACTCCAGAAAGGCCGCCCGTGGGCGCCCCGCTGACCCTCGTCCTCGGCGGCGCCCGCTCCGGTAAGAGCCGCTATGCCGAGATTTTGATCGCGGGGCTGCCGCCGCCTTGGGCCTATGTGGCGACGGCGGAAGCAGGGGATCATGAGATGGCCCTGCGCATAAGAGCCCATCGCGCGCGCCGCGGGCCGTCGTGGCGGACCATCGAGGCGCCGCGCGATCTCGCATCAGCGCTCGCTTCGTGCGAGAGGATGCCGGTCGTCGTCGATTGCCTGACGCTGTGGCTGTCGAACCTCATGCTCGCGGAGGCGGATATCGACAAGGAGATCGAAGGTCTGGAACAGGCGCTGGCCGCGGCCGCCGCGCCGGTGGTGTTGGTCGCCAACGAGGTGGGATCCGGAATCGTGCCGGATCATCCGCTCGGCCGCCGGTTTCGGGATCAGCAGGGCGTGCTCAACCAGCGCATTGCCGCGCGCGCGGACCGCGTCGTCCTCATGGTTGCGGGCTTGCCCCTCGCCGTGAAAGGCGCTCTGAAAGAGACGCCATGAGCGAACCGATCGAGGAGGCCGAAGCCGAGCGCCATCGCGCCAAGATGGCGAAACGCAAGGCCGTGCAGGATGCCGAAGTCGCGGAAAAGACCATCGAGAAGGGCCTTCTCATCGTGCATACCGGCGCCGGCAAGGGAAAATCGACGGCCGCCTTCGGGCTCGCGTTGCGCATGCTGGGTCGTGGGCACCGCGTCGGCGTGGTGCAGTTCATCAAAGGCGCATGGCATTCCGCCGAGCGCGACGCGCTTGCCCGCTTCGGCGATCAGGTCGCCTGGCACACGATGGGCGAAGGCTTTACCTGGGAGACGCAGGACCGCGCGCGCGATGTCGCCGCGGCCGAACGCGCGTGGTCAAAGGCGCGCGAACTCATGGCCGACCTGAGCTTTGGACTCGTTATTCTCGACGAGCTCAACATCGCGTTGCGTTACGACTATCTCGACCTCGACGCCGTCGTCGCCGCGCTCGCGGGCCGCCGGGCGGGTCTGCACGTCGTCGTCACCGGCCGCAACGCCAAGCCGGAGTTGGTCGCCGCCGCCGATCTCGTCACCGAGATGACGCTGGTGAAGCACCACTTCGCTGCCGGCGTGAAGGCCCAGCCGGGCATCGAGTTCTAAAACATGCCGGCGCGTGCGCTCATGTTCCAGGGCACGGGCTCGGACGTCGGCAAATCCTTGATCGTCGCCGGGCTGGCGCGCGCATTGACCCAGCGCGGCCTCGCCGTGCGCCCGTTCAAGCCGCAGAACATGTCGAACAACGCGGCGGTGACAGTGGACGGCGGCGAGATCGGACGCGCGCAGGCGTTACAAGCGCGCGCGGCGCGCGTAGCGCCGAGCGTACACATGAACCCGGTGCTCCTAAAACCGCAGAGCGAGATCGGAGCGCAGATCGTGGTGCAGGGCCGCGTCTATGGCAGCGCCAAGGCCGCCGCCTACCAGCACATGAAGCGCGAACTGCTGCCGTTCGTGCTCGACAGTTTTACGCGTTTGCGGGGTGAGGCCGATATTGTGCTCGTCGAAGGCGCCGGCAGCGCCGCGGAAGTGAACCTGCGGGCAAACGACATCGCCAATATGGGATTTGCGCGCGCCGCCGATGTGCCGGTGGTACTGATCGGCGATATCGACCGCGGCGGCGTGATCGCGAGCCTTGTCGGCACGAAATCCGTGCTCGCGCCCGAGGATGCGGCGCTCGTTTGCGGGTTCATCGTCAACAAATTTCGCGGCGATGCCGCGCTCTTTGCCGCCGGGATGGAGCGCATCGCGCAGGCGACCGGATGGGAGGCGCTCGGTTTGGTGCCGTACTTTGCGGATGCGCGCTTACTCCCGGCGGAGGATGCGCTCGCGCTCGAGCAAGGCCGGCCGGCAAAACCGCGAACGCGCGTGCGCATCGCGGTTCCCATCCTGCCGCACATCGCCAATTTCGACGATCTCGATCCGCTCGACGCCGAGCCTGAAGTCGATCTGGTGCGCGTGCGGCCGGGCGCAGCGCTTCCCGGCGACGCCGATCTCGTCGTACTGCCCGGCTCGAAGGCGACGATCGCCGACCTGCAGGCGCTGCGCGCCGCCGGATTCGACATCGACATCGCCGCGCATCGGCGCCGGGGGGGAATGATTCTCGGCCTTTGCGGCGGCTTCCAGATGCTTGGACGCGGCATTGCCGATCCCGGCGGGATCGAAGGTTCGCCCGCTGCGGTCGAAGGCCTCGGCCTTCTCGACGTGGCAACGACGCTCTCAGCCGAGAAGCGCCTCGAACCGGTTAAGGGGCGGACAAGCGACGGCGCGCCGTTTGCCGGCTACGAGATGCATATGGGCGTGACCGCAGGGCCCGATTGTGCGCGGCCCTTCGCGCGGCTCGCCGACGGATCGCCGGAGGGCGCGGTCTCGGCTGACGGCCGCGTGATCGGCACCTATGTGCACGGCCTGTTCGCCGATGACCGGCAGCGCGCCGCATGGCTGGCGCGGTTTAAGGGCGCGGCGAACATCGCCTACGAAGCCTTGGTCGAGCGGACGCTCGACGCGCTGGCCGCACACCTTGCGGCGCATCTTGATCTCGATCGCCTGCTTACGCTGGCGCGATGAAGATCGCCGCCAACACGGCAACGAGCGCGATCAGAATCGCGTCGGCGCGCCGGTAAAGCGCGAGCGCGTGCAAAATATCGGCGGCATCGGCGTCTCGCCGCCCGTCGCCCATTATGGCATCTTCGACGCGCACCCCGCCATAAACGCGTAAACCTGCGAGCGAGAGGCCCAGCGCTCCCGCCATTGCCGCTTCGGGATAACCGGCATTGGGCGAGCGGTGGCGTGCCGCGTCACGCCATATGGCGCGCCATGCCTCGCCCGCGGAGGCATCTTTGCTCAGCGCCGCCGCCGCGACGAGAAGGAGCGCCGAGAGCCGCGACGCCGGCAGGTTGACGAGGTCGTCGAGCCGCGCTGCGGCCCAGCCGAAGGCCTCGTAGCGCGGGGTGCGGTGGCCGATCATACTGTCGGCGGTGTTGATCGCCTTGTAGAGTGCGGCGCCAGGGAGTCCGGCAATGGCCATCCACAGAATCGGCGCGACGACCGCATCCGAGAAATTCTCGGCAAGGCTTTCGATCGCCGCGCGCGCGACACCGGCCTCATCGAGCGCCTCGGTATCGCGGCCGACGATGCGCGATACGGCCGTACGCCCGGATCCGACGCCTCCGTTATCGAGCGCCCCGGCGACATCCGCCACGTGCCGGTGCAGGCTCCTTTGCGCGACGAACGTGCTGGCGAGGAGGCCAACGGCGAGAATCCCAAATGGAAGACGCAATAGCTCAAGTTCCGCGACGCAAGCGACCGCGCCGACGACACCCATAAGAATAAGGACCGCGACAATGCCCGCGGCTCGCCGCGCCCCCTTGCGATTGAGCAACTGGTCGAGCGCACCGATCAAGCGGCCGATCCAGGTCACCGGATGGCCGATCGCACTGAGGACGCGCTCCGGGTAACCGAAACAGAGTTCGATCAGCATGGCGATGAGTGCAAGTGCGACAGACATGATCCCCATTATCGGCGCGGACGAACCGCTGCTGCATGGCGGCGACCTCGGCGCCGCCCGGCGCCTATTCCCGGGCGCGCCCGAACCATTCATCGACCTCTCGACTGGGATCAATCCCAATCCCTATCCGTTGCCGCGTTTTTCTGCCGATCTATTCGCCCGTTTGCCGGATCCTGCTGCCGCCACAGCGGTCGCGGCCGCCGCCGCGCGCGCCTATCGCGCATCGTCGGCGGCGCAAGTTGTGCCCGCGCCGGGAACGCAGATTTTGTTGCCCCTGGTCGCAGGCCTGGTGCAGCCCGGCCGTGCCGCCATTCTAGCGCCGACCTATCCCGAGCACGCCCGTGCCGCGGCGTTGGCCGGACACGAGGTCAAAGCGATGCGCGGGATCGACGAGTGCAGGGACGCCGGGCTCGTCATTGTCGCCAATCCCAACAATCCCGATGGCCGGCTCCACGCCCGGACCGCTTTGCTCGCGCTTGCCAAAGACCTGCGCCGCCGCGGCGGCGCGCTCGTGGTCGACGAGGCGTTCATGGATGTCGGGCCGCCCGAAATGAGCCTCGCAGCCGACGTGTCGTGCGGCAATGTCGTCGTGCTTCGCTCCTTCGGCAAGTTCTTCGGACTTGCCGGGATAAGGCTTGGTTTCGCGCTCTCCGCGCCGGCGATGGCCACGCGACTTCGCGCCGCGCTCGGCCCGTGGGCGGTGTCCGGACCGGCGCTTGCCGTCGGCGCCAAAGCGCTGGCGGACGCCCCCTGGATCGAGCGGACGCGGAGGCGGCTGGCGAAGGCGGCAAAGAGGCTCGATGCGATCCTGGCCGGTTCGGGTCTCGAGATCGTCGGCGGCACGAGCTTGTTCCGGTTGGCGCGAACGCCGGCGGCGAGCGCATTATTCCATCATCTGGGGCGTGCCGGTATTTTGGTGCGCGCCTTCCCGGACAACGCGAGCTGGCTGCGCTTCGGTCTGCCGGCGAACCAGCAGGACTGGCAGCGGTTGGACGGCGCCATGGCCTCCTTCCGGGACAGCGGAAAGGCCGTCGCTCATGAGACCCGTTACCGAGCCCGCAGGTCGGAGAGGCCGCAATAATGCCAAGGACATCGATCGCCTTCGACGACGCTTTCCGCGCGCGCCTGCGCGATCTTCTCGTCTGGCGCCGGGATGTCCGGCGCTTCCGTCGCGATCCGTTGCCGAGCGGCACATTGGAAGCCCTCATCGAGCTGGCGTGCCTTGCCCCCTCGGTCGGACTGAGCCAGCCCTGGCGTTTCGTCATCGTCGACGACGAAGCGGCCCGCGCCGCGATCCGGCGAAATTTTGCGACCAGCAACGCCGACGCGCTCGACGCGCAGAGCCGCGAGCGGGCGGGGCGCTATGCGCGGCTCAAGCTCGCCGGATTGGAGGAGGCGCCATGCCACCTGGCGGTCTTCGCCGATCGCTCCACCGCCCAGGGTCACGGCCTCGGACGCCACACGATGCCGGAGATGATCGAGTATTCGGCGGTGACCGCCGTGTATACGATCTGGCTCGCCGCGCGCGCCCAAGGCATTGGCATGGGCTGGGTGTCGATCCTCGATCCAAAAGCGGTCGCGGCGCTCCTCCATGTTCCTGCCGAGTGGAAATTCATCGGCTATTTCTGTCTCGGCTTTCCGCAGCTCGACGACACTGTACCCGAGCTGGAGCAGATGGGATGGGAAGAGCGGCGGCCCCCGTCATCGGTCATCATCAAACGTTAACAGGGCCGCAGAAATCCAGGCGTTCTGTGCCAAAATAGGGCAGACCGGCTGGCATTTGGCTTGCTCACTCTCGAGCGACGCTTGGCGCTGTTCCGGCAAGTGAAATCCGCTTTCCGAAACCCTGCGCCGCGTCACAAACGAGAGTGGAACCGGGTTGAACCTCAACTTGGCCACGCTCGCATGGAGAGAGCGGTGTTAACCAGTCGTCCTGCCGAAACACCTTCGGCATTGTGGTCCGCCGCGCGGGTCGGCGCCGCGATCATCCTGTCGGTCATGACCCTAACGTCAGCTTATGCCGGCAGCGTCATCGATCTGAGCTGTGTCGGCGCGGCGATGAACTTCAATTGCGTGGCGCAATGGGCAACAGCCGGCGATCCCTATGTCAGGCAGGTGCCGGAAGCTCTCGGCGAGGCGGAAAAGGCGCGCGTCCTGGCGCGCGATCACAAGTGGCTCGCCCGGTGCCGACCGGTCGTCGAGCGCGATAGTTACGGTGTCGGCCGCTATCATTATTCCGCGCCAGGCTGTGAATTCGGGGTCGGCACGGATTGAACGCGGCGCGGCGGCGCCGCGAAGCTTCGGACTCAGAATGATCATAACTTCGCTACCGTCCGCCGCTTCAAGCTCCAATTGCCGCCGCCATTCTCATCCAGATTGTCGCGCGACGGGCGAGCGGGGTTCGGCGAGGCAGTCCGCCAGCGTGTAGCGGTCGAGATGCTGGTAGAAGGCATCTTTCGCGGCCGCCAGCATGCCGCGTAGGCGGCAGCGAGCCAGCAGCGTGCAAGCTCCGCCGTCGGGGCGGAAACACTCCACCAAGCTTTGATCCTGTTCGTGGCCGCGCACGACCTCGCCGACCCGGATTTCGCGGGCCGGCCGCGCCAGCATCACGCCGCCGCGCGCCCCGCGGATCGTGCGCACGAGGCCAACCTCCGTGAGATACTGGACAATCTTGTGAAGATGGTTGCGCGAGACGGCGAGTTCGCGCGCCAGCACGTCGGTGCTGACGTGTTCGTCCGGTTCAGCCGACAGCCGCATCAAGACCCGCAGCGCTAGATCGGTTGAGGTGAGTAATCGCATCGGGTGCTCCAAATTGGCATTGACTATACCACATTTTTGGTATTAGGTTAATTGGTATCAGAAATACCACATTGCAGCTAGGGGGAGCCTCCATGAGCAGAGCCGAACCTCAATCCTTGGTGCTCCGCAGTCTGGGCGATATCGCAGCCAGCCTTCCCGGCTCCACCGCCATTTTCCGTCGCCACAAGCTCGATTTCTGCTGCGGCGGATCGGAAAGCCTGGAACGGGCGGCACGGAAGAACGGCCTCGATCCGGCGCCAATTGCGGCCGAGCTCGCGCGCCTATCCCCGGAACCGAATCCCATCCCCGATAGCGTAGAGGACCTCATTGGCTACATCCTGGAGCGCTATCATCAGGTCCACCGCCGGGAACTGCCTGAATTGCGCAATCTCGCGATTCGTGTCGAGCAGGTGCATGCCGAGCACCCCGCGGTTCCCGCGGGTCTTTCCGATCTCCTCGCGCGTATGCATGCAGCACTCGAATCGCACATGCAGAAGGAAGAGCAGGTGCTGTTCCCGCTCATGCTCGCCGGCGGCAATCCGATGATCGTACATCCGATCGGGATGATGCGTCACGAGCACGACGAGCACGGGGAAGAACTCAGAGCTCTGGCCGCTTTGACCGGCGACATGACGGTGCCCGATGACGCCTGCGATTCGTGGCGTGCTCTCTATGCTGGCCTCGCCAAGCTGGCCGAGGACCTGACCGACCACATGCACATCGAGAACAACGTCCTTTTCCCGCGGTTCGAAGCCTGACCGGGAGACGGCGGTGAGCGCAAGTCGAACCTTTCCTCGGTGCAGTGACGAACTGCTCAAGATCCTTAGTTTGGCGGAGGACTGGAATCATGCACCTCAATGACCCGGCATTTTGGCGCGCCGGTGCCATCAGCACGGTTGCGATCATGTCGGCGGTGCTCATCATGCTGACGATCGATAGCCTTGCGGCCATTAGCCCGGGCGGCTCCAATGTCCCGCTTTACACGGTGATCAATCAGCACATCGATTACAAATTTGATGAAAGGCGCGGCAACGACGCGCCGGTGATCGGAGGGCCCGAGCCTCTGTTCGGCAAAGTCGTCGATGCAGCGCAAGCGGAAGCGCTAATCGACAAGGGCAAGATGGTCATTCAAAGCCGCGCTTGTATCGACTGCCACACCTTCTTTGGCAACGGCGCCTATTACGCCCCCGATCTCACCAAGGCTTGGCTCGACCCTGCCTGGGAGACTTGGCAGGCCATCACCGGCGCCACCACGCGCGAAGACGCGATGGTGAAGTTCCTTATGAATCCGGAAACCAATCGCATCTCGACACGCGCGATGCCGAATCTCGGAATTACCCAGCAGGAGGCCGAAGCCATCGTCGCCTATCTCAAATGGATGGCCGCAGTTGATACGAACGGTTTCCCGCCGAATTTCGGCCACATGCAGTCGAAGCCGTAGGAGGTCGCGATGTATCGCTCCCAGCAACTCGCGCTTAAATATTTGACGGCGGCCGTTGCACTATTCGGCGTCATGACGGTCGCGGGTTTGCTATCGGCCTACTACTACATCAACCCCGATTTCCTTTTCGGCATCCTCCATTTCAATATCGCCAAAATTCTTCACATCGACACGATGATCATTTGGCTCCTGATGGGATTCATGGGAGCGATCTACTGGTTCTTGCCCGAAGAGTTCGGCCGCGAACTTGTGGGAATCCGGCTGGCGGAGATCTTGTTCTACGTGTTCTGCGCGGCGGTTGCCGTCGTTGCGATCGTCTTTATCGTTGTTCAATACGGCAACAGCAACGAGATTGCGCTGTGGTTCATCAACCAAGGCAGAAAATACGTGGAGGCACCACGCTGGGCCGCAATCGGCGTCGTCGTGGTCATGGCGGTCTTTGCCTATAACGTCCTCGGAACCGCATATGTGACGGGGAAGGTCACCGGGATTACCGCGGTGCTGATGATCGACCTCGTGCCGCTTCTGGTGCTCTATCTGGATGCGTTCCCCGCCATCAGTAACATGTCGGCCGACCTGTTCTGGTGGTGGTGGCTTGTTCATCTTTGGGTCGAGGCGACCTGGGAAGTTCTTATCGGCTGCATCATGGCCTGGACGCTCATGCAGCTTCTCGGCACCTCCCGACGCATCGTTGAACTTTGGCTTTACATTGAAGTAGCGCTCGTTCTCGGGACGGGGATATTGGGGCTGGGTCACCACTATTTCTGGATAGGTACCCCAAGCTACTGGCTGACCATCGGCGGCCTGTTCTCGGCGCTCGAGCCGTTGCCACTTCTCGG
>JBEKNW010000043.1:0-25494 GCA_049522435.1 Xanthobacteraceae bacterium | reverse complement strand
GCCGAAGAGCATGATGCCCGAAGCTGCCCGGGAGCGGACCGTATCCTTCCGCGCGCGGGCACCGCACTCGCTCCGCTTTCGGGAGTACCCTCGGCCGAAGGCGTCCCTCGATGAGCGAGATTTGCGTGCCGTAACATAAACAGTGACGAATGTCAAGGGAAATCGTCACTGTATCAGCGACGAACATTCCTCTGCCGACGCCCAGCTAATGGCGCTATGGCCTTGCCCTTGCCGCGGGTGTCTGGTACCATCGCCGCTATATCGCACTAAATATAACGAGAACAGGGCAGCCGACCGCGCAGCGTCGGCGGCCGTCGTGCGAGCAGCGCTATTTCCCAATGGGAATAGCGATTCAGCCAAAGGCAGAAAACGGAGAGGAAACATGGATACGATCACAGATACGGGCGCGCTCGACAAGCGCCTCGGCGCAGAAGCGAAAGCGTTCATTGGCCGGCGCAGTCGGCTCTTGATCGATGGCAAGCTGGTCGATGCCGCCTCGGGCAAGACATTCCCCGATTACAATCCGGCGACCGGTACCGTCCTGACGAAGGTCGCCGAAGCCGACGCGGAGGACGTCGACCGTGCCGTCAAGGCGGCCCGACGCGCCTTCGATGACGGCCCGTGGGGCAAGATGTCGCCGTCCGACCGCGGCAAAATGCTGTGGAAGCTCGCCGAACTGATCGAGCAGAACAGCGAGGAATTCGCCGAGATCGAGTCGATCGACAACGGCAAGCCCGTCGCCATCGCCCGCCTGGCGGATGTGCCGCTCACCGTCGACATGTTCCGCTATATGGGCGGCTGGGCCACCAAGGTCACCGGCTCGACCATCCCGCTCTCCTTCCCGGGCGAGTTTTTGTCCTACACCTTGCGGGAGCCGGTCGGCGTCGTCGGCCAGATCATTCCCTGGAACTTCCCGCTGCTCATGGCGGCGTGGAAACTGGCGCCGGCATTGGCGTGTGGCTGCACGGTCGTGCTCAAAGCGGCCGAACAGACGCCGCTCAGCGCTCTGCGCCTCGCCGAGCTGATCTTGGAGGCCGGCTTCCCCGCCGGCGTCGTCAATATCCTGGCGGGCTACGGCGAGACCGCCGGCGCCGCGCTCGCCGCCCACGATCTCGTGGACAAAGTGGCTTTCACCGGCTCGACCGAGGTAGGCAAGCTGATCGTGAAGGCCGCGGCCGGGAACCTCAAGAAGGTCTCGCTCGAGCTCGGCGGCAAGTCGCCGGCGATCGTGTTCCCCGACGCCGACCTCGAGCGCGCCATTCCCGGCACGGCGAGCGGCATCTTCTTCAACCAGGGCCAAACCTGCTGCGCCGGCTCGCGCCTGTTCGCGCACAAGAAAGTGTTCGACCAGATGGTCGAGGGCATCACCAAGGTGGCGAAGTCGATCAAGCTCGGCCCCGGACTCGATCCGGAGACGGAGATGGGACCGCTCGTTTCGGAGGAGCAGTTCGCGCGCGTCACCGGCTACATTGAATCCGGCACGAAGGAAGGCGCCAAGATCAAGACCGGCGGCACCAAGGGCGGCAACACCGGCGGCTATTTCGTGACGCCGACCGTGATTACCGACACCAAGCCGAGCATGAAGGTCGTGCGCGAAGAAATCTTCGGGCCGGTTCTGGTGGTCGAATCGTTCGACGACAGCGATCTCGACCGCATCGCCAAAGAGGCCAACAACACCGTCTACGGCCTCGCCGCGAGCGTGTGGACGCGCGACATCGGCCTCGCCCACAAGATGGCCAAGCGGCTTCGCGCCGGCACGGTGTGGATCAATTGCCACAACGTGTTCGACGCCGCGCTGCCTTTCGGCGGCTACAAGCAATCGGGCTGGGGACGCGAGATGGGCGAGGAAGTGCTGCACAATTACACCGAGATCAAAGCGGTGACGACAGCGCTCTAGGCTCACGGCAACTTTACGGGGCGGCGGAGTTCTAAAGGCTCCGCCGCCTCGTCGTCTTTCCACTCATCGCGTAGCCGTCAACAAATTTTTGAGCACGCAGCCTAGCCCGCGGCAACGTTGCTGGGCGGCTGATACAGCACCACCACATTGCGCGATCCGCAGCGCGGGCAGCGGAGTCGGCTTTCGAGGCGCGACAGTGGGAATCCCCTGCCCCGCGTCCACACCAACGTCTCCATATCCAACTCCTTGCGGTAAACGCACTCGCGGCTCGATTGCGAGCTCGGGCCCTCGCCCCGGCCGCTGGTGCAGCGAACGGTGACGCGCCAGCCCAGGAAATAAGCATCGCCTATGGTTTCGACGGCCATTGCAGCATCGGGCTCTTTGAATTCGGCTGTTGAAATTGGCTGTTGAATTTCGCTCTTGACTCGCGAGAACAAAAAGAGAACACTCCACCGTCTGAGTCAAGGGGTAGCGACCATGGACCCGGACAAGAAAAGTGCGTGGCTGCGCCAGCTCGATGAGGAATGCCCGTATCAGGTGGTGCTGCCGCGGCGGCGGCTGGCCGATGACGGCGAGATCATGGACTTCCTCATTTCCTATGTCGGCAAATTCGACATGTACGTCGAAGACGACTATGCGGCGTTCGTGCGCTATTGCTTCGAGGACCCGCTCGACGCGGAAATTTTCCGCTCGCGCTTCGAGCCGAAGGCCGAGCGCTTCCGGCTCGCCGGGTAGCTAGGGCGTGTGCTCATAAACGCGCAGGGCAATGTCCGGTTTCGGGGAAGGAGCAGACATCACAAATTAGAGCGGCTACGTCCGCTCCTGACCCACAGCGACCGTTTGCTGCGAGTCTTCGTTGCAACGCAACATGTGAAGCGTGCAGCTATTCGGATGCTCGATCAGTTACTCGATTAACTCGTCGGCGCGCACCAGCAGCGTGGGCGGCACGTCGATACCGAGCGCCTTCCCGCAACGGATTAAGCTGGGCGCCTGTAGGGTGGCGTGGTTGTCCGAAGAAGTGCAGAGCTGGATAGATGAGCGCGTTGCATCTCGCAACTCGACATCTCCTTCTTGAAGGGTGGGAGCCCCGGTGTCCAAACCGGGGCTCTCTTTTTATGCAAGCATCTTCACTGTCGAGAAAACGTGGGGATCTCACCACTGTGAAAGCGGTGCCGCCTTTCATTATCACCAAATAAATGAGCCCCGGCCTGTCCCAAGGCTACAGACCGGGGTTCAGTACGCACGTCATACTAAAGCTTCAATGCCGATCGCGGTTCATCGGGGAACCCGCCGCTGCAGGGTTCGATCGTCGATCCAAACTCGATCGCCGGTTCTTGTTCACCCGCTGCTCTCCGATCAATCGCTTTTCCTCTTCGGATCGCGTATCGATACCGTTGCGTCGTTCCGCGCCCGAACGTCTTCCAACTTTCGATCGTATTTCATCCTTGGACATCGCCGCTTCTCCAGATACCTAGCCGTATATGTGGCCTTGGTGAATAGATCGTAAAACTAAAACATTGTGATTTAACTTCGCGGCAAGTCGCTCAGGGCTAGCAGGCGGCTTCTTTCTTCGGCCTTCGCTCCCGCTTTATCGCAATTTTTAGGTCTTTTGGGCAAAGAGGTGCCGGGAAGGACTGCAGATGGATATTGATGATCGGGTGAATCTAGTTCCCGGCCACGATCGGCATTTCGCAGACGTTGGCAATAAAGCTTCGCCGACCGCGGCGGAGCCGCTCGGCCGCTTGGTCGCGATAAGCGGCTCGCAGGTGACCGTGCAATTTACATCCGACCTGTCTTCGCCTGGCGAGTCCGGCGCAGAGGTCACAGTCGGGTCGTTTCTCGGCATCAGAACCGGCGACGCGTTGGCCATCGGCGCGCTATGCGACATATCCCTGGAGGATTCCGCGAGCGATCAGCAGGGCAGTCATGCGACCGGGCGCATCGATCTGCTTGGAGAGATCGTCAACGATCGATCCGGCGCGCCATCGTTCCATCGCGGTATCATAGTGTATCCGAAACTCGGCAGCACGGTGGTCCAGGTCGGCAGCGACGAGCTACAAATCATCTTCGATCTGGCGAACCCCCACACGATCGAGGTCGGACGACTGCAACAGAACGGTTCGATTGCAGCCTACCTCAACATTGACGAGATCGTGCGGAAGCATTTCGCGATTGTCGGCAGCACTGGTGCGGGCAAATCCACCGCGCTTGCGCTCATCCTGCGCAAGATTGTGGAGGCACGAAACGATCTGCGCGTGCTTCTCATCGATGCGCACAATGAATACGCAGAGTGTTTTGGCAATCAGGCCCATGTCGTCGGGCCGGGCAATCTGCGACTGCCGTTCTGGTTGTTCAATTTCGATGAAATCGTGCAAATCTTCTTTGGTTCGCGAACGCTCGTCGAGCACGAGGTGAGCATGCTGGCGGATTTGATTCCCCTGGCGAAGACCGAATACGCCCGCGCGAGAAGCGCGCTTCGTGCGAGCTATCGTCCATCGCAGGCGGACGGCGGGCGATATACGGTCGATACGCCGGTGCCCTACCGTTTCGAAGATGTCATTGCGTTGGCCGAGAGCCGCATGGGGAAGCTGGAGAACGTCGACGTCGCAGTCCAGTACCAACGGCTGCTCATGCGCATTAACACGGTGCGCAAGCACCCCCGCTATTCATTCATATTCGACGATACGAGCGGCGGAAACGACACGATGGTCGACATCTTGAGTCAGCTCCTGCGCCTTAAGGATGATGGGCAGTCGATGGCGATCGTGCAGCTCGCCGGATTTCCGGCCGAGACGATGGAAGTGATCGTGTCCGTGTTGTTCCGCTTGGCCTTCGAATTCGGGGTCTGGAGCGACGGCTTAAGTCCGCTGCTGATCGTCTGCGAGGAAGCGCACAATTACGCCAACGCCGACCGCGCAATCGGCTTCCGCGGGGCGCGGGAAGGTCTGTCGCGCATCGCGAAGGAAGGCCGCAAGCACGGCGTTTTCCTCGCGCTGGTCACCCAGCGCCCGCATCAGCTCGATCCTACGCTGATCTCGCAATGCAGCACTGTGTTCGCCATGCGGCTCGGACATGAAGACGATCAGAGAATTGTCCGCGCTGCCGTGTCCGACCCCGCAAGCCGGCTGCTCGCATTTCTCCCGTCCTTGGGCACGCGCGAGGCGCTGGTGATCGGCGCAGGCGTCCCGACCGTGATGCGACTGCGCTTCGATGAACTTCCCGATCATTGCATCCCGAAGAGTCAAGCGGTGTGGGGCGGCAACCTCGAATCCGAAAACAGGATCGACGAACAGTTAATTGCGTCGGTCGTCGCGCGCTGGCGCGGCACTGCCACAACGTCTTAGACGAGCGTCCGCATAACGTTTGGAAAAACGGGCACTACGTGTGCGACACCGACAGCAATTCGTGACAGTAGCCGCCGAAAATGCCCGCTGTTTTTCCGCAGCGCGAAGTGACGTGATTGGCCTTTAGCGGACATGCAGCGACAGCAATAGAAAGTCCGCTTTTGGGATCAAAACGGACATTTACCAACTGTGGTCCATTCGACCTCAATTTATGAGTACACGCCCTAAAGCAAAGCGGCGTAGTTCTTCATAGAGAAATGTTACCGCAACACCCGCCGTTGCCTTAACTCAGGTAACTTCCGCCGCACTTTGCCGATCTCGGCCCAGGCGTCGTCCTTGAGGCGCTTTGTCAGATCGAGCACGGTGAAATCGTTGCCGCCCGTGGTCCGAGGAAGACGCTCCCAGGAGACCGGCGCGCGGGCGCGCGCGGGTCGACCAGGGCGCAAACGATTTTGCCCACGCAAAGCACGCGCGCTAACGCGCGCTGACCCGAACCGGTCATTGAAGTTCCGTCGCCCAAGATTGACATAAATCTGATATAAGCTGTGGACGTGCCAATCTAGGCGCGCCACGAACGGTGTCTGGAGAAACTGACGGCATGAGCGATCTTCGCGACTGGTTACGCAGGAACAAGTTCGAACAATATGCCGACCGGTTCGAGGCCAACGATATCGATCTCGATATTCTGCCGGAGCTGACCGACGATGATTTAGCAGAGCTCGGCGTTTCGCTGGGCAATCGGCGCCGGCTGATGAAGGCGCTCGCGGAGCGCGCGTCAGCTGCCGGCGAGTCCGCGACGAAGCCCGCGCCAAAAAAACCTGCGCCCGAACCCTCCGACGCTGCCGAGCGCCGCCAGGTCACGGTCATGTTCTCGGACCTGGTCGGCTCGACGGCGCTCTCCGCCCGCATGGACCCGGAGGACCTGCGCGAGGTCATTTCGGCCTATCACAAATGCGTCGCCGAGACCGTGCGCCGCTTCGACGGCTTCGTGGCGCAATATTTGGGCGACGGCGTCCTCGTCTATTTTGGCTATCCGCAGGCCCACGAGGACGACGCCGAGCGGGCGGTGCGGGCGGCGCTGGCGCTGATCGCGGCGGTGGTGGGGCTCAAGACCCGCGCGTCGCTGCACACCCGTGTCGGCATTGCCACCGGGCTCGTTGTCGTCGGCGACCTGATGGATTCGGGGAACGCGACCGAGCGCGGCGTCATCGGCGAAACGCCGAACCTGGCGGCGCGGCTGCAGGCGCTGGCGGCGCCCGACACTATTCTGATCGGCGAGGCGACCCAGCGTCTGCTCCGCGGATTCTTCGAGCTCGAACCCACCGGCGACCACGAACTAAAAGGATTTTCGCGCCCGGTGCCGGCTTGGCGCGTGCGCGGCGAAGCGTCGGTCGAGAGCCGCTTCGCCGCGATCCGTATGGGCGGCAATCTGCCGCTCATCGGCCGCGCGCACGAAATGGGGCTGCTGCTCGACCGCTGGCATCTGGCACGCCAGGGCGAGGGCCAAATCGTCACCGTGATCGGCGAGCCCGGAATCGGCAAATCGCGCTCGATCGCGGCGCTGCAAGAAGCGCTCGCCGGCGAGCCGCACGTCATCATCCATCAGCAATGCTCACCCTATCACAGCGACAGCGCGCTCTACCCGGTGATCCAGCATCTGGGTCGCGCGGCGCGCTTTACCGCCGCGGATTCGCCAAGCGCGCGGATCGAGAAGCTCGGCGCCTTGTTCGCGCACCGGGCGGCGTCGGACGCGGCCGCGATTCCGTTGCTGGCGGAACTATTGTCGATCCCGGCCGTGGCGCCCGCCGTGCCGCTGTCGCTGACGCCGGCACAACGCAAGGCGGCGATCATTGCGCTCCTGGTCGACGAGACCGTCCGCCTGGGCGAGACCGATCCGGTGCTCCTGGTCCTGGAAGATGCGCACTGGATCGATGCCACCACGCTCGAATTGATGACGCGCCTGACTGACAGCATCGCTCCGGCTCGGTTGCTCGCCTTGGTGACCGCGCGGCCGGATTTCGCGCCGCCCTGGCTGGCGCGGCCGCATGCGACCCTGCTGTCGCTGGGCCGGCTGGGCCGCGCAGAATCCGCGCAGTTGGTCGCCGGTGTCACTGCTGCGCACGGCCTGTCGGCGGAAACCGTCGCGGCGATCGTCGCCAAGACCGATGGCGTGCCGCTGTTTGTCGAGGAATTGACCAAGAGTGTAATGGAATCGGCGGGCGAAGACAGCGCGGCGGTGCCGGCAACGCTGAAGGATTCGCTGATGGCGCGGCTCGACCGCCTCGGCGAAGCGCGCGAGGTGGCGCAGATCGCTTCCGTCATCGGCCGCCAATTCTCCTTCTCGCTGCTCGACGCGGTTGCCCCCAGGGGCGGCGCCGAACTCGAGGCCACGCTGGCGAAGCTGGTCGCGGCGGGAATCGTCTTTCCCGAGGGGCGCGGCCTGGAACGGAGCTTCAGTTTCAAGCATGCGCTGGTGCGGGACGCGGCCTATGAGAGTTTACTTTTGGGCCGCCGGCGCCAATGGCATGAGCGCATCGCCCGCGCGCTCGAACAACGATTCCCCGAACTGGCGGCGAGCGAGCCGGAATTGCTGGCCCATCATTTCGGCGAGGCCGGATTGGCCGGCCCTGCCTGCGATTACCGCATGCGCGCCGGCGACCAGGCGGTGAGTCGGTCGGCCTTTCCGGAAGCGGTCGCGCACTTTTCGGCGGGTCTCAAATTGGCCGATGCCTTGCCGGAACCAGCGGACCGGATGCGCCGCCAATTAGATTTTCTGCTCAAGCTCGGCCCGGCATTAATGCCCGTGCGCGGCATGCAGAGCACTGAGGTCGAGGACGTCTACCGCCGTGCCAGCGAAATTGGCGCAGCGATAGGAGACGATGCAGCCACCTACAAGGCCAAGTGGGGCCTGTGGCTCAACGCCAATCTCCGGCGCAAGACCGCGCTCGCGCGCGACCGGGCCGGCGAGCTGCTGACGCTCGCGCAACGCTCCGGCGACGGCGATCTGTTGCTCGAAGCCTACCATTGCCGCTGGTCGACGGCTTTTTTCCGCGGCGACGTCGCGGCCGCGGTCGGCGATGGCCGGATCGGTGTCGAAACCTATGACATGGCCCGCCACCGTCACCTCGGCCACATCTTCGGCGGCCACGATCCGGGCGTTTGCGCGCATGTGGTGATGGCCAACGCGCTGCAGCTATCCGGCGACCGGGAGCAGGCGGAAGACAGCGGCGCGCACGGGCTTGCCCTCGCCGAAACCCTCGACCATCCCAACAGCCTCGCCCATGCGCTCCACAATAGCGCCATACGCCTCCAGCTGGTCGGCGATCGCGATGCTGCCTTCGCGACTGCCCATCGCGCCGCGGCGCTGGCGGAAAAATTTGGGCTGATGCCGTGGGGCGCGAGCAGCTTGCTGCTTACGGGCTGGGCGACCGCGATCGGCTCTGGTGTTGCCGACGCTGCAAGACTGATCGACGCCGAAATCGATAAGGCGACTGCTGTCGGCCCGGTGCCGCAATATTATCTGGGCCTGGCGGCCGAAGTTCTGCTCGCCGCCGGCCGGCCGGCGGATGGCCTCGCTCATCTCGACCGCGCGATCGCGGCGGTCGACGAACCGGGGGTCGGCTTTTATCTGCCGGAAATCTATCGCCTGCGCGGCGAATGTCTGCTGGCGCTCAACCGCGGCAACAGGGACGAGGTGCGATCGGCTTTCGCGACCGCTCGCGACATTGCCCAGCGCCAAGGCGCGGTCATCTTCGAGCGCCGCGCCGAGGCGTCGCTTGCCGCGGTTGCAAATATTGCAGCCAGCGGATAGCGGCGCCGGTTCCCGCCCCACCCTACTTCGCCGGCAGCTTCTGCCGCACCTTGCCAATCTCGGCCCAGGCGTCGTCCTTGAGACGCTTTTTGAGATCGAGCACGGTGAAATCGTTGCCGCCTTTTGTCCGCGGAAGCCGCTCCCAGGTGACCGGCGCGGAGACCGCCGCGCCGGGGCGGGAGCGGCTCGAATAGGGCGCGATTGAGGTCGCCTCGCGCGAGTTGCGGAAATAGTCGATGAAGATGCGGTCCTGGCGCAGCGATTTCGTCATCGTGGCGAGGTAACGCTGCGGGCTGTCGGCGGCCATTGCGGAAACGATGCGCTGCGTGAACGCTTTCGTCGTGTCCCAGTCGGCGCCATCGATCGGCACGACGACGTGGATGCCCTTGCCGCCCGTGAGCTTGACGAAGCTCTCGAGTTTTTCCGCCTTGAGCCGCTCGCGCGTCTCGCGCGCCGCCGCGACGAGCTGCGGCCACAAAACCCCCTCCCCCGGATCGAGATCGAACACGATGCGGTCGCAGATTTCCAGATGATCGAGCCGCGAGCCGCGCACGTGGATCTCCAAGGCGGCGGACTGCACCAGCGCGATGAGGTCGTCGAGCGTCTCCACCGCGATCACGTCGTGCTCCTTGGCGGCGACGACATGGCGAAGCGGCGACGACTTGACGTTCGCGGCGATGTGCTTCTGAAAAAAGCACTCGCCGCTCGTCCCCTCCGGACAGCGCACAATCGCGAGCGGCCGGCCGACGAGGTGCGGCCGCATCCAATCCCAGACGTCAACGTAATACTCGGCCAGATCACTCTTGGTCACGCCGACATCGGCCCAATAGACGCGGTCGGGATGCGTCAGGTGAAGCTGTGCGACCGCGGCGTTTTTGTCCTTTTTGCTTGCACGCGCGGGCGGCGGATCCTTGGACACCGCCGCAACCTCGCGCACGACTTCGCTCGCCGCCTTGTCTTGGCGTAATCCCTTGAACGAGGCCTGCCGCAGCACCCCGCCATGGGTCACGCCGGCGAACTCGGCCTCGATGACCAGCTCCGGCTTGACCCAGATCACGTCCTTGCGCCGCTCGTCCGGCGGCAGTGCGATCGGCCGCCGGTCGGTCCGCAGCGCTTCGAGGCGCCGCCAAAGATCGCGCGCCATTTGTTGCGTATAGCCGGTGCCGACGCGCCCGGCATAGCGAAGCTCGCCGTTCTCATGAACGGCCACGGTCAGCGCGCCGACGGCTCTCGGCGAGGCCGTCGAAGGCGTATAGCCGGCGACGACGAATTCCTGGCGGCCGTGGCATTTGCTCTTGACGAAGTTGTCCGACCGGCCGGAGCGATAGGGCGCATTGCGCCGCTTGGAAACGATGCCTTCGAGGCCCATCTCGCAGGCATGCTTGAGGATGAGCGGTCCGCCCTCCTCGAAATGATCGGTGTAGCGGAGCACACTGGTTTTACCGGTCTTGCCGGTCTCCCTGAATAATCGTTCCAGCGCCGCCTTGCGGGCAAGCAAAGGCTCCGCCGTCAAATCGCGGCCGTCGAGATGCAGGAGGTCGAAGACGTAATAGACCAAGCGATCGCTGCGCCCTTCTTTCAGACCGGTCTGCAACAGCGAGAAGTTGCTGATGCCGTTTTCGTCTTCCACGACCACTTCGCCGTCGAGGAGCGCGGTCGCGGCGGGAAGCGCCGCAACCGCTTCGGCAACGGGCTTGAAGCGGTGCGTCCAATCCTGCTGCTTACGCGTGAGCAATCGCACGCCGCCATGATCGAGCCGCGCCTCCATGCGATAGCCGTCGAACTTGATCTCGTGCAGCCAGTCCGGCCCACTCGGCGCGGTGCTGTAGAGCGTGGCGAGACTGAGCGGGACGAAGTCGGGCAGCGGCGCACCCGGTTGTCTGGCGCTCGCGCGCCGCGGTTGGTCTTGTATCCGCGCGACGGCTGCAGCGACGGCCTTCGCTCTTTTTCCTGGTCTCGTCGCGGTTCGCGCCGCAGGTTTTTTAGTTTCCTGCTTGGATTGCGCTTTGTCTTTCGACTTGGCGTTTGACTTGGCGTTTGATTTGGCGGCACCGTCCGTGCGGTTGCTGTGCCAGACCCGTTTTTTTCCGCCCTTGCCGGCGGCGATCTCCTCCATGGAGCGGCCGGTCGCGACCGAAAGCGGCTTTTCTTCGAGAATGTCCGGATCGCGCGGCCCGCGGGCTTCCTCATCCTTGCCCTTGATGAGCAGCCAATTGTCGTGGCGCTCGTTGCCCCGCGGGCGCATGCGCACCAGGTGCCAGCGGCCGTGCAGTTTCTCGCCGTCGAGGTCGAAGTCGAGGTGGCCTTTGGCGTAGCCCTGGTGCGGATCGCCCTCGGGAAACCAGCGCCCGCGATCCCAGATCATGACGGTGCCGCCGCCATATTCGCCCTCCGGGATGGTGCCCTCGAAGGTGTTGTATTCGATCGGGTGATCCTCGACTTGGACGGCAAGGCGCTTTTCGCCGGGGTCGAGGCTCGGGCCGCGCGTCACCGCCCAGCTCTTCATCACGCCGTCGAGTTCGAGCCGCAAATCATAATGCAGCCGCCGCGCCGCGTGTTTCTGTATCACATAACGGTGACTGCCGCGGCGACCCTTGCGGCCGCGCGGCTCCGGCGTCACGCCGAACTGCCGCTTTTTTCGGTAGGTCTCAAGAGCCACGACGCGTCAACTCGTGGGTTTGAGGCGTTTCGCCTCCATGGCGGCGGCCATCGGCGCGAATAACGAGCCAATGACGATGTCAACGATCTTTGCCCGGCGCCACTCGGGTGGCATAAGCGGCAGCCCGGCCCAACATATACGGTAGCCGCACAACGCGGGAGTCCCCTGCGGGGTTCCGGGAGCCGAACGCGACTCAAATTGCGTTAGTGGCCTGGACTGGTGTAAAAACTGAGGGTTTATGCGTAAGCGCCGGCGCACCGGCGCTCTGACCAATAATCGCCATTTAGGCTGAAGAGGCCAATGAGGCTAATAAGAAGGAGCATTCGCGTGACCGTTCCGTCCAAGACTCCGTTGCTCGACCTTGTCAACACGCCAAGCGACCTCAGGCGGCTCGAAGAAGGCCAATTGCGCCAGCTTGCCGATGAGCTGCGGCAGGAGACCATCGACGCCGTTGCGGTCACCGGCGGCCATCTCGGCGCCGGGCTCGGCGTGATCGAGCTGACCGTGGCGCTGCACTACGTGTTCGACACGCCGACCGATCGGCTCGTTTGGGACGTCGGTCACCAGGCCTATCCGCACAAGATTCTCACCGGCCGACGCGACCGCATCCGCACGCTGCGTCAGAGCGGCGGCCTGTCCGGTTTCACCAAGCGCGCCGAGAGCGAATATGATCCGTTCGGCGCCGCGCATTCCTCGACCTCGATCTCCGCCGGCCTCGGCATGGCGGTCGCCCGCGATCTCGAAGGCAAGCCGCACAACGTCATCGCCGTCATCGGCGACGGCGCCATGTCGGCCGGCATGGCCTATGAGGCCATGAACAATGCGGGCGCGATGAATTCCCGTCTCATCGTGGTGCTCAACGACAACGACATGTCGATTGCGCCGCCGGTCGGCGCGCTCTCGGCTTACCTCGCCCGCCGCGTCTCCGGGCGCGGCTACCGCCGCCTGCGCAACGTCATTCGCCAGATCGCCAAACGGCTGCCGAGCAAGATGCTCGAGAAGCGCGCGCTCGCAATCGAGGAATATGCGCGCGGGCTGCTCACCGGCGGCACGCTGTTCGACGAGCTCGGCTTCTTCTACGTCGGGCCCATCGACGGCCACAACATCGATCATCTCTTGCCGGTGCTGAAAAACGTGCGCGACGCCAAGAACGGGCCGTTCCTCGTCCACGTCGTCACCCAGAAGGGCAAGGGTTACGCGCCGGCGGAAAAATCCGCCGACAAGTATCACGGCGTCGTCAAGTTCGACGTCGCCACCGGCGCGCAGGTGAAATCGAAACCGGCCGCGCCTCAGTACACCAAGGTGTATGCGGAGAGTTTGATCAAGGAAGCCCGCAAGGATCCCAAGATCGTGGCGGTGACGGCGGCGATGCCGTCGGGCACGGGTCTCGACCTCTTTGCCAAGGAATTTCCGACGCGTTCGTTCGACGTCGGCATCGCCGAGCAGCACGGCGTCACGTTTTGCGCCGGGCTGGCGACGGAAGGATTCAAACCCTTCGCGACCATCTATTCGACGTTCCTGCAGCGCGCCTACGACCAGGTCGTGCACGACGTCGCCATCCAACGCCTGCCGGTGCGCTTTGCCATGGACCGCGCCGGGCTCGTCGGCGCCGACGGACCAACCCATGCCGGCGCCTTCGATGTCGCCTATCTCGGCTGCCTGCCGGGCTTCGTGGTGATGGCGGCGGCCGACGAAGCGGAGCTGGTGCACATGGTGGCGACAGCCGCGGCGATCGACGATCGCCCGTCGGCGCTGCGCTATCCGCGCGGCGAAGGCCTCGGCGTGAAGATGCCGGAGGAAGGCCAGCCGCTCGAAATCGGCAAGGGCCGTATTTTGCGTGAAGGCAACAAGGTCGCGCTGTTCTCGTTCGGCGCGCGGCTCGGCGAATGTCTCAAGGCGGCGGACGAGCTGGCGGCCTACGGGCTATCGACGACGGTCGCCGACGCGCGCTTTGCCAAGCCGCTGGATGTCGATCTCCTGCTGCGCCTGGCGCGCGAGCATGAGGTGCTGCTCACCATCGAGGAAGGTTCGATCGGCGGCTTCGGCTCGTTCGTGCTGCAATCGCTCGCCGAGCACGGCCTGCTCGACCGCGGCCTTAAGGTCCGCTCCATGGTGCTGCCGGACGTGTTCATCGACCAGGACTCGCCCAACGCGATGTACGCCAAGGCCGGGCTCGACGCCAAAGGCATCGTCACCAAGGCGTTCGCGGCGCTGGGGCAGAACATGCGCGGCGAGGCGATGAAGCTCGCCAGGTCGTAATGGCCGGCGCATTCCGCTCATTCCCGCGCCAGCGGGAATCCAGTCGAAGAATGACATCGCTGTAGAATTTGGCAGTAGAATTTGCTGGGTCCCCGCTTCCGCGGGGACGAGCGGAAGCAGTACGCGCCATGACCGCCCGCCAACGCGCCGATCGCCTCTTGGTGGCGCGCGGCCTTTTTGCAAGCCGCGCGCGGGCCCAGGCTGCGATCGCGGCCGGCTTGGTGATCGCCGACGGCAGGCCGGTGCGCAAGCCCTCGGAGGCGATCTCCTCGGCCGCCGCCATCGAGGCCGAGCCCGAGCACCCTTACGTGTCGCGCGGCGGCGTCAAGCTGGCCGCGGCGCTCGACCGATTTGGTCTCGACGTCAGCGGCCGCGTCTGCCTCGACGTCGGCGCCTCGACCGGCGGCTTTAGCGAGGTGCTCGTTGCGCGCGGCGCGCGGCGCGTTTACGCGATCGACGTCGGACGCGGCCAGCTTCACGCTTCGCTGCGCGGCCGGGACGAGATCGTCTCGATGGAGGAAACCGACATCCGCACCCTCGATGCGGCAGGCCTGGCCGAGCTGCCGGACTTTGCCGCCGTGGATGTGAGCTTCATCTCGTTCAAACAGGTAGCGCCGTCGATCAGCAAACTTCTGCAACCCCGCGCGTTCATCGTTGCGCTGATCAAACCGCAATTCGAGGCGGGGCGTCGCGACATCAAGAAAGGCATTGTGCGCGAGGCGGCGGTCCATGAAGCGGTCTGCGCTGACATCGCCGCGTTTCTCGCTGCGCAGGGCTGGCGCGTCGGCGGCCGCATGCCATCGCCGATCCTCGGCGGCGACGGCAATCGCGAGTTCTTCGTCGAGGCGGAGCGTGGTTGAGCGGCTCCTGATCGATCGGCTCGGCCATCGCGGCGACGGCGTCGCCGATGGCGCCGATGGCGCCGGCGGTGCGATCTATGTTCCCGGCGCGCTGCCGGGCGAAACGGTCGAGGTCGAGCGGGTCGCCGGCCACCCCGACCGGCGGCGTCTCCTGCACATCGACACGCCGAGCCCGGAGCGTATCGCGCCGATCTGCCCGCATTTCGGCGTGTGCGGCGGCTGCGCCGTGCAGCACTGGGCCGCTGCCCGATATCGCGCGTGGAAGCGCGATCTCGTCGTCGAGGCCCTGCGCCAGGCCGGGCTCGACGCGCCGGTCGCTGCTGTGATCGATGCCCATGGCGATGGCCGCCGCCGGGCCGTGTTCCATGCCCGGCGCGGCGCGCACGAGGTGCTCGAGGTCGGTTTTTCGGCCGCCCGTGCGCACCACGTGGTCGCGATCGACCGCTGCCCGATTCTGGCGCAAAAACTCGACGGCGCCATCGATGCCGCCTGGACGATCGCGGAAACGCTCGATCTCCCCGGCAAACCGCTCGACATCCACGTCACCGCCACGGATGCCGGCCTCGACATTGACGTGCGCGGCTCAGGCCCGCTGACGGCGTCGCTGATGACGGCACTCGCGCGCGTCGCCGCAAAGCATGATCTCGCGCGCCTCACCCGCCACGGCGAACTGATCGCGCTTCAGCGCGCGCCGACCGTGCGTATGGGCAAGGCGATCGTGCAATTGCCGCCCGCCGCGTTCCTGCAAGCCACGGCGGAAGGCGAGGCCGTGCTGGCGCGGCTTGTCCTCGATTCCTGTGCCGGCGCCGGTTCCGTCGCCGATCTGTTCGCCGGCGTCGGCCCGTTCGCGTTGCGGCTCGCCGAGCGGGCGCGGGTCGTCGCCGTCGATGACGACGACGACGCGCTCGCCGCACTCAAGCGCGCCGCCGCCTCGACCGCCGGCCTCAAGCCGATCGAAACCGAGGTGCGCGATCTGTTCCGGCGCCCGCTGACCGCGCCAGAGCTCAAACGCTTCGATGCCGTCGTCTTCGACCCGCCGCGACAGGGCGCGCAGGCCCAGGCTCACGAACTCGCGGCGAGCGGCGTGCCGCTTATCGTCGCGGTGTCGTGCAATCCGGGAACGTTCGCGCGCGACGCCAGCGAGCTTGTCCGCGGCGGCTATCGGCTGACCGAGGTCACGCCGGTCGATCAATTCCGCTACGCGGCCCACGTCGAGATCGTAGCGCGGCTGGAAAGCTAGCCCGTCACTTTCAGGATGTGTTCGAGTTTTGCGGGCAAGTGTTGGTCTTGATATTGTGCAATGCCCAGCGAATCCCTCAAGACTTGGATAGACCCTCGGGATATCGTGCAGGCACGGTTGTCCTGGCGTCAGACGCATCCATATCGGGTCATATGCCGCCCATATTCGCATCGATCGCCAGGGGCGAATTATTGCTGGAGGGGAAATGAATAAGGACTCTCTGGATCTGGCTGCGATATTGAATCGTGCACTCAACCGCGCGGCGCAGAATCTGACCATCGAGAACCTGCTGATGCAAATTGGCCTCGATCCCGGCAACATCACGTTCCACGCGATATTCGCCAGGCTGATCGACATCGCGCTGGCAAACATCAATTTTGCAAGTATGTGCGCCCTGGTCGGCGCGGTTTTCTATGCTGCAACTTTTCTGATGCGGACGATGGTGCCGCTGCGCGTTTTCGGCATCGTCAGCGCCTTGTTCTTCATGGCCTATGGGGCGCTCGCCGGAGTGACCTCGACCTTTTTCATGTATTTGCTATTGCTGCCCATCAACAGCCTGCGCCTCTTGCAGATGCGCAACCTGCTCAAGAAGGCACGCATCGCCGCGCAAGGTGATCTGTCAATGGACTGGCTCAAGCCGTTCATGAACCGGCGCAGCTATCGCCACGGCGACGTCCTGTGTCGCAAAGGCCAGCCAGCCAACGAGATGTTCCTTACGGTCACTGGAAAATTTCTTGTCACCGAAATCGGCGTCGAACTTCCGCCCGGACGTCTGGTGGGCGAACTCGGTTTTGTCACACCCAATAACAGAAGAACGCAGACGGTTGAATGTATCGAGAATGGCGAGGTGCTGACCATCGGCTATGATCGACTGCTCGAAATCTACTTCCAGAACCCGAAGTTCGGCTATTACTTTCTCCGCCTGTCCAGCGATCGCCTGCTGCAGAACATTGCGCGTCTTGAAGGAATCATCGAGCAAAACAAGGTCGAGCTGCAAGCCGGCGCCGCAAAAGGCAGGTCATGAAATTGGCGCCGCGCGCGGCGAACCGACACTCGGGGCCAAAAGCGTCCTTTCGGTGTTTGACGCAGATCAACGGAAGCGTCCGAGAATTTCGCATGATGATGAAGTTTCCAGCTACATGGGAGCAAGGCAATGGAAAGCGCCACATTTCGGAAATGGTTGGCCGAGCACGGCTGCCGCTTTGATCAACACGAGCAGGAGCGGGGCGAAGGTCCGGTCATCGTCACCGTGCATCGAGGAGGCCGCAAGACGGAGGTCCCGCTTGGCGGCTCGCGCCAGATCCTCGACTCCCGGGTGGTGCGTCGGGCTTGTGAAGAGCTCGGCCTTGATTGGTCGCAATTGCCGGGGCCGAAGGGTCGAGTCTGACGCGACGGGGTGCTGCCATCGTTGAGCACAGCGTTGGCGCATCGAAGCGGCAGCTCATCCGAAAACGAAAATAAACGAACGAACACTGGTGCAGGTCGAATGATGTATCGTTTTCTCCAGGACACGGCAGATCAATATATGACGCGGGCAGTAAAGACCGTGACGCGTCAAACGACCATGCGGGAGCTGGGGGCGTTATTCGAGAAACACGATTTCAATTCTTTCCCCGTAGTGGAAGAAGGAAAGGTGTTGGGCATCGTCACAAAATTCGATTTTCTTCGGGCCTTTGCCTTTACCACCGGTCAGATGCTGCCCGATTACGATGAGTTGATGCGACGGCCGGTCGGCGAAATGATGACCGAAGCCGTCGTGCATGTCGAACCGGCGGCACCATTGACACGGGTTCTCCAGTTGATGGTGAGCCTTAAGAACCGCAGCTTTCCGGTTATCGGGCCCGATCGCCAATTGGTCGGAATGATCTCTCGCGAGGACGTGATACGCGCGCTCAAGGAGGCGACACAGGATGATTGATACGCCTCCGCGTAATGGATTCGTCATTCCGCGGCCGAGCCAACGGGCTCCGCGAGGAGCCCGGGATTCCGGACTCGCCGCTTCGCGAAACTCAAGCAGCCTGGCGTGTCTCGATTGCTGCGCGGCCTTTGCGCAGCAAGCCGGGCATCAAGGTGTCGGCGGCCGTCGCCCCCGATATGACCACCGCCTCGGTGCCACCGCCGAAATTGGCGCTGCCCGCAAGCACCAGGCCGGGTAGCGGGCTCTTGCTGCCATGGAAGCGCTCGCTGGTGCGCACGCCGTAGATCGCGCCATCGGTGGACCAGTCGAAGCGGGCCATGGTCACGGGCGTCGCATCGGACCGCAGCACGATGTGCCGGCGCAGCTCCGGGATGGCGGCTTCGGCCAAGGCGATCAGGCGATCGCCGAGGGCGGTCCGGCGCGCGCGGTAGGCGGCCGAAGCCTCCCAGGAGTTCATGTCCTCGCCCACCGCCGTGGGGAACCACGAGCGCGCCTGCGCATGCCGGACGAGCGTCGTCATTTCCACAGTCGAATAGCCGGCCGGTGCCGCCGTCGGGTCGATGAGGGAAGGGAGCACGAGTTCCGCGCCCATGCCGTCGACGGGTTCGATGATCTGCGCCGGCGTGATATCGGGCACGAAGTCGATGGCGAGATGCACGCGGAAGGCCGAGCAGGCAGGCTCGATCCGCTCGACCTTGGTGCGGAAATCGGCAGCCAAATGCGCCGCGTCGATCAGTTCGAGGAAGGTGCGCTTATAGTCGGCATTCGAGATCACGGCTGCCGCGCGTAGGCGCTCGCCTGTCGCCAAATCGATCCCGGCGGCTTTCCCGTTCTCCACCTGGATGCGCTTGACGGGCGACTTCAGGCGAATCGAGCCGCCATGACGGCGCACCACATTGCCGAGCACCTCGGCCAACCGCCCCGATCCGCCCTGCGGATAGGCGCTGCCGTGAAAATAGTACCCATAGATCGGGATCATGTCGGCGACCGTCAGCGTCTCGGCTCGATCCGTGATGTAAGCGGTAATGCTGCGGATGAGCCGCTGAGCGGCGGGATCGGCGACGTAGTTGGCGAGAAATTCCGCGAACGGCCGCTCGAGCCAGCGGACGGCCAGCGGATAGCGCTTTGCGAAAGCGAGGACTTCATCGACCGAATAGGGCGGCCTCGGAATTCCGCCATTGTCCGCCGCCGTCGAATACATGCCCTCGAAGATGGCGTGGGCGTCGCGGAAAAAGGCTTCAATGCCGCCGGCGCTTCCAGGAAAGAGTGTGCCGACTTCCTTGGCATAAGCGTGCCAATCGCGCGGCACGTCCAATGTGAGCGGTCCGATGCGATAGGTGTGATCGAACGGCAGCCACTTGATCTCGTCGGCGACGCCGAGCCTGTCGAGCACCGACGCGATCGGGCCGCCCGGCCACACGCCGGAGATATCGTGCACGCCCGCATCGAAGCGGAAGCTGCGCTTTGCCCCGTTGTGCTCGATCTCCCGCCGCCAATTATGGGCAAATCCCCCCACGACTTCATGCTGTTCGGCAACCACCACCTTGGCGCCCGCGTCGGCGAGCAAGGCTGCCGCCGTGAGGCCGCCGTTTCCAGCGCCGATGATGGCGACATCGTAGGTGCCCTCGCCGCGCGTCCCGCCGATCGCGGGCACCGGCCAATCATAGGCCTCGTGCCGCCCAAGCGTTCGCCGCAGCATCGCGCGCACCAGCAGATTCGGCCCGAAAATCGAGATAAGGGCGCCGATCACGGCAATGGAAGTCGTCAGCAGCGCGCCCGCCTGCAGCGTGTGCGCCAGTGCGATCAACAGGAATAGCGCGCCCCATAGACCCGAGAGGGCCATGTTGACGGCTGCGAAAATCGGAGTCTCGGCGGCTTCGGCGAACGCCGCACGGGAATAATCCGCGGTCCAGGGCTTTCTTAAAGCCACGGTTGCGACGCAGACCAAACCGAGACCCGCGAATGAGAGCGACGCCGCATTGGCGCCGACCAATTGCGGCGCGATCAGATCGGCAAGTCCCAACCCCAGGAAAATGGCGAGGCCGCCGATCTCCAGACTCTTGATTTCGCGCCGGTGCCAACGCCACGCGCCGCCGGCAATCGACAGGATAAGTCCGGCTGCGATCGCCGTGCCGGGCGATGCGAGACCGAGCAGCGCCCAAAACACCACGAATGGCGCCAGAGCAAACTTCACAGTGAGGAATGTCTTCATGGTCATCCCCTGCAGTGATCGGCGCAGAGGCCCGCTGGATCGGGCCATCTCGATTGCGCCGAAAAATTCAATGCCCGGCCTTGATCCAGGTCTATGTTTACAGTGTAAACTATGGCATCATGTTAATGATGTCAACATCGAAAAAACGACGTTATCACCATGGCGGGCTCAGACCCGCGCTGATCGCAACCGCAATGACCTTGGTCGAGGAGAGCGGCGTCGGCGCCGTCAGCCTGCGGGAGACGGCGCGCCGCGTCGGTGTCTCGGCGCCGGCGACATACCGTCATTTTGCGGATAAGGAATCGTTGCTGGCCGCAGTAGCGGCCGAGGGGTTCCGCGAGCTCGGCGCCGAATTGGCCGCCGCCTCGCGTCGCGAACGCGATTCTTTGTCGGCCATGGGAATGGCCTATGTACGCTTTGCGCTGTCTCGGCGCGGAGTTTTCCGACTGATGTTCGGCCCGGAGCTGGCCAAGCGTGCAAGCTATCCGGAATTGAAGTCCGCCGCCGATCAGGCGTTCCAGTGGTTGCAGGGCGGCGTGCAAGACAGAAGGCGCGCGGCGCAAGATGCGGCGCAAGATTCAGACTTGGCCGCCATCGCGGCCTGGGCGCTGGTGCACGGCTTGGCGCATTTGTTCCTTGATGGGGTCTTGCCCGAAACGGACGCCGAAGCGATGACCGAGGCGATCACGGCCGCACGGCGCCCCATTGTCGCCGATGCAAAACCGCGCCCGCGTCGCGCGGCCAAATGACCGGCGGAGTGCATGAGTTCAAACAAATGCCCACGCCACCATCCGGCGTTGGTTGCAAAACCGGGGCGTTGTGAGATTGCGGCCGAGCCGGAAAGGTCAAAGAGAAACGACTAGTCGACTTTGGGTTATTCACGGCGCTCGACAATGTCTGTGATATAGAGGCGCCGGCGGGACGCGCCGAAAGTCCCGTGTTTTCACGGCAGCGTGGATGCCGGCACTGAAAGGAATCGCAAAATGGCTAGCGTTCTGTTCTCTCCCATTACGCTGCGCGGGCTCACGCTGCCCAATCGGATCGTCGTCTCGCCGATGTGCCAGTACAATTCCAACGACGGGTCGGCGAACGATTGGCACCTGATGCATCTCGGCAGCTTCTCGCTCGGCTGCGCGGGACTGGTGATGTGCGAGATGACCGACGTCACGCCGATCGGACGGATTACTGCCAAATGCGCCGGCATGTATTCCGACGAGAACGAAGCGGCGCTCAAGCGCGTGCACGATTTCTGCCGCAGCTACGGCGTCGCCAAACTCGGCGTGCAGCTGGCGCACGCCGGGCGCAAAGGTCCGACGACGACGCCGGCGGCGGGCGGCAAGCCGATCCTGACCAAGGAGGAAGGCGGCTGGACGCCGGAGGCGCCGTCGGCCATCCCCTACGACACCGGCTGGCCGGTGCCGCACGCCATGACCAAGGACGACATCAAGCGCTGCATCGGCGAATTCGCCGCCGCGGCCAGGCGCGTCGACCGCATCGGCTACGACGTGATCGAGCTGCACGGCGCTCACGGTTATCTTGCCCATCAATTCCTTTCGCCGCTCTCCAACAAGCGCACCGACGAATATGGCGGCTCGACCGAAAATCGCATGCGCTTTGCAATCGAGATGTACGAGGCGGTGCGCGCCGTGTGGCCGGAACAGAAGCCGCTCGGCATGCGCGTCTCCGCCACCGACTGGATCGACGGCGGCTGGACGCCGGAGGAAACCGTCCTCTTGGCCAAAGAGCTGAAGAAGCGCGGCATGGACTATATGGACGTGTCCAGCGGCGGCCTCGATCCGAAGCAGAAGATTCCGCTCGCGCCGGGCTACCAGGTGCCGTTCGCCGACAAGGTCAAGCGCGAGAGCGGCATCACCACCATGACCGTCGGCTTGATCGCGGGCTACCGGCAGGCCGAGGACTACGTGGCTTCCGGCCGGACCGACCTGATCTGCCTCGCGCGCGGCGCCATGTGGGATCCGCGCTGGGCCTGGCACGCGGCCGAGGAACTCGGGGCCGAGACGGCTTATGCGCCGAAGATGATGGCCTGTCATCCGAAGCTGCGGCCGCAATTGTTCCCGAAGCGGGCGCCGGCGGCTAGCTGAGTCCGGCTTTAATAGAACGCCCCGTAAACCGCGTCCACGACCTGGGCCGGTGGCCACATTCACCAAGTCTGCTATAGCCGTTTCGCTACCTCCTCGAGCATGACTTCGGTAGCGCCGCCGCCGATCGTCTGCACGCGCGCATCGCGTGCCATGCGCTCGATCGTGCTCTCGCGCATAAAGCCCATGCCGCCGTGGAATTGCACGCAAGCGTACATGACCTCGTTGACGAGCTCGCCGCAATAGGCCTTGACCATCGAAACTTCCCTGGTGGCGTCGATTCCTTGCGCGTCGAGCCAGGCCGCGTGATAGACGAGTTGACGACCCGCCTCGACCTTGGTCGCAAGCATCGCCAGGCGCTGACGGATCGTCTCTCTTTCCCAAAGCGGCGCGCCGAAGGCCTGCCGGGTACGGACATGATCGAGAGTGATCTCGATTGCGGCCTGTGCTTCCCCCATCGCCATCGCCCCGATGACGGTGCGCTCGTTCTGGAAATTCTTCATGATGGCGTAGAAGCCGCGCCCCTCGTCGCCGAGCCTGTTCTCGGCAGGAATGCGACAAGCTTCGAAGTGAAGTTCGGCCGTGTCGGACGATCGCCAGCCGTGCTTGTCCAGCGCCCGGCTGACCTGGAAGCCGGGCGTGCCTTTCTCGACGAGGAACATGGTAATCGATTGGCTCGGCGGGCCCGATCGGTCGGTCTTCGCCGCCACGCAGTAGAGATCGCCATAGACGCCATTGGTAATGAACATTTTCGTGCCGTCGAGGACATAGCTATCGCCGTTGCGCCGCGCGACAGCGCGAATGCCCTTCACATCGGAGCCCGCATCCGGCTCGGTCACGGCAACGGCGGTGATGACGTCGCCGGAGACGATGCGCGGCATCCATGTTTCCTTCTGCGCTTCGCTTCCGGCATTGAAGATATGAACGGAGGCCATGTCGGTGTGGACGAGAGCGGTAATCGCAACCCCGCCGAAGGTCGAGCGGCCTAGCTCTTCGGCGAACACGACGGTCGCCAGCGTGTCCATCTCCGATCCGCCATATCGGGCCGGATAGCGGATACCGAAAAACCCCAGGCTCCCCATGCGCCGCAGCACCTCGCGCGGCACGTAACCCTGCTCTTCCCAGGCGTGCGCCTTCGGTTTGATCTCCGTCTCGACGAACCGACGCACCTGAGCGCGAAGCAGTTCATGCTCCGCCGAGAAGTATGGCGAACGGTGATTGGACGACGCAACGTTGTCGGAGTTGGTGTCGGCAATTTTATTCATGACGGCTCCCGGCGGCCATTTCTGGAACAGTAATCATGCGATACCTCAAACTGGATCGGTAAGCGCCATCGTAATCAGCATATCAGATACATTCGGCAATGATATTCATGATTGTTTGGCCGCTTCGCTCGACTTGGCGACGGCGGCAGCAACGGCGGCGTCGAAGGCCGCTTTCGCGCTCAAATGGTAGGCGGTCGGGATCAGGTGTCTGCCGCTCGTGTCGACTTCTATTCCTTCAAGCATCGAAGCCAGAAGTTCGCGGACCTGCTCATGGCGTCGCTCGACCGCGGCGGCGACTTCGTCGCGGACCGAAACAAATTGCGGACTCTTGAGGAAGATGATCTGCGCCTGCATCAAGCGTCCGCTTTCGAACTCGATGTGCCGCATCGCCTGCACAAAGGGGTCCATCGGATCAATGGTCTCAGGCAGCAGCGCCGCCGGCCGGATGACGGCGTGCAGCGCGTGGTTGAATGCCGCGAGATCGATCATTCGGGCTTGCGTCCTATCCGCCACGCAGTCGACGGGCCGCGGCCACCAGGCCGCCTCCCACTGCCAGAACAGGAACGGGAGCATCGGATCCGGCACCCATGACGTCGCCCGCGCGAGCATCGAAAGAAACTCGATCTGCCGGCAACACTCGGCATGCATCTCCACCTGCAAGCCGTCCTGCAGGCGGCCCGGCTGGGCAACGGCGAGCTGGCGCGCCAGCGCCCCGTGGGCGGACATGAGAAACGCCGATACGCGAGTCTGCTGATAGGCTGGAATGCGGCCGTTGTCGTCGAGCGGGCCGAGGAACGGATTCATGGCGGCGTCGTCTCCCGGGGCTTTGCGTCCTCAGGCATCGCCGGCTGCGGCGTCTCTCGGCGCATTGGAAGCGCGCGCATATGGTCGAAGTCAGCGGGAAACGCGGTGAATTGGCCGCCAGGCTCTTCCGGCCCGATCCAGATCGTTCCCTTGCCGTGCCACCGGCCCGCCATCACGTCGCGGGCGAAACGTGCCAAATAGTCGGCCGTCAACACCGGTTTCTCAAGCGTGAAAGCATGATAGGCGCGCGGCACGAACACCAGTTCGCTGTCCGGAATATGCGCGCGTAGCGATTCCTGCAACGGCCGGGGAGTGAGAAAATCGAACTCGCCGTTCAGGATCATGGTCGGGACGCGGATCGAGGACAAATGCGGGGTCATCGGCTCGAAGTCAAGGAACGATTCCATCAAATTCTGCAATGCGTAAACATCGTTCAGCAGCCATCCCCTGCGTTTGGCCATTTCGAGCGCGTGCATCTGCTGCGCAAGCCACTCGTTTGAGAGGTTCATCGGAAACAGCAAATCCATGAGGAAGCTCGTGCCGCCCAGGATCAGTCCGTTGCGCATGACGGTGCCGAGCAAGTACAGTTGCGGCGGGATTTCGGCAAAGCTAGAGATCGGCACCAGTCCGGCGATGGTGTCCGAATGGGCGATGGCGTAACGGAGCGCGATCACGCCGCCAAAGCTGATCCCGGCGAGGAAGACCGGCCCCGATCCCAATTCGCCGATCAGATCGTAGAGCACCGCCACCTGGTCGTCCTGGGTGATATGCAGGCTAGGCTTGTCCGAAACGCCCTGCCCCAAGAGATCGAAGGTCGCTACCCGAAATCCCTTCGCCACCAGGGTGTAGCGATAGGGCTCCCACAGTTCGATGTACTGCGTCAGACCGTTGACCAGCACGTAGGCCGGCGCGCCCGCCGAACCTTCAATCTCATAGCGTATCCGCCGCCGGCCGCGTTCAAGTATGGGCATCGATTCTCTGGGCCTCCAGTGCCTGCGCACAGACTAGTGTTGTGATTCCAACGCTTGTTTCGCACGGGCGACTTTACTGAAGATTTCTGTGGCGGTCTTTGTCCAGACGTAGGGCTTGGGATTGCCGTTGTGATTGTTGAGATAGTCCATGATGG
>JBEKNW010000042.1:0-25780 GCA_049522435.1 Xanthobacteraceae bacterium | reverse complement strand
GGCGGCGTGGGCCTCGACCTGCAGCGGCACCGAGAGCGACACCGCCGGCAGCGGCGCCTCTTCCATCACCGCCTCGATCACCGGCAGCGACTTCTCCACCTCCGCGTCCGGCACTTCGAAGACCAGCTCGTCGTGCACTTGGAGCAGCATCTGCGCCACGAGCTTGTGCTTTGCCAACGCTCCCTCCATGCGGATCATGGCGCGGCGGATGATGTCGGCGGCGCTGCCTTGCAGCCGCGCGTTGACCGCGGCGCGCTCGTTGAAGGAACGGATCGATGCATTCGAAGCGGCAATGTCAGGATAGTGGCACTTGCGGCCGAACAGCGTGAGCACGTAGCCGTGCTTCTTGGCGAAGGCCTTGGTCTCCTCGATGTAGTCGCGGATGCCGGGAAAGCGCTCGAAATACTTTTTGATGTAAGCGGCGGCCTCCTCGCGGGCGATGCCGAGCTGGTTGGCGAGGCCGAAGGCGGAGATGCCATAGACGATGCCGAAATTGATCGCCTTGGCGCGCCGGCGCACCTCGCCGGGCATGTTCTTCACCGGCACGCCGAACATTTCGGAAGCGGTCATGGCGTGAATGTCGAGGCCCTCGCGGAAGGCCTTCTGCAGCGGCTCGATGCCGGCGATCTCGGCGAGAAGCCGCAGCTCGATCTGCGAATAATCGGCGGAGACGAGTTTGGTCCCGAGCGCGGCGATAAAAGCGCGGCGGATTTTTCTGCCGTCCTCGGTGCGGATCGGGATGTTCTGTAGGTTCGGATCGGACGACGACAGGCGGCCGGTCGTGGTGGAGGCGAGCGCGTAGCTGGTATGAACGCGGTGCGTGGTCGGATTGACGAAGCCGGGCAGCGCGTCGGTATAAGTCGATTTCAGCTTCGAGACCTGCCGCCAGTCGAGGATTTTCTGCGGCAGCGCGTGGCCTTGCTCGGCGAGATCTTCCAGAGCGCGCGCGCCGGTCGACCACTGGCCGGTCTTGGTCTTGGTGCCGCCCGGCAGGCCGAGCTTGCCGAACAGAATATCGCCGAGCTGCTTGGGGCTGCCGGGGTTGATCGCTTCGCCGGCGAGCGTCCTGATCTCGGCTTCCAGCCCCGCGGCCTCCTGCGCGAATTCGCCCGACAGCCGCGACAGCACCTGCCGATCGATCGAGATGCCGCGCCGCTCCATGTGCGCGAGCACGCGCAGAAGCGGCCGCTCCAGGCTCTCATACACGGTCAGCACATGCTCGGCGGGGAGCCGCGGCTTGAGCACCTGCCAGAGCCGCAACGCGATGTCGGCACGCTCGGCGGCGTAGGCGGTCGCCTGCTCGATGCCGACGCTGTCGAAAGTGATTTTGGTCTTGCCCGCTTTGAGCAGCGCGTCGATATCGACCGCCGCATGCGTGAAAGTGCTTTCGGCGAGCGACGCCAGGCCGTGATTCTGCCGGCCGGCGTCAAGCGCATACGACATCAGCATGGTGTCGTCGTAGGGCGCGATCTCGATGCCGCGCAGCGCGAACATCTGCCAGTCGAATTTCAGGTCGTGGCCGATCTTGAGCACGCTCCTATCCTCGAGGAGCGGTTTTAAAACCTCGAGCGCCGCGCGCTCGGGAATCTGCTCGGGTGCGACCTCGCCGCGGAACAGACCGCCATGGCCGCCATCGCCGCCGTCGCCGCCCTGCCGGTGGCTCAGCGGCACGTAGCAGGCTTCATTCGGCGCCACCGCCAGCGAAAAGCCGAACAGCTCCGCCTGCATCGGATCGAGACTGGTGGCCGCAATATCGATGGCGAGTATGCCCACATCGCGCGCCCGCTCGATCCAGGCATTGAGCCGGTCGAGGTCGCGCACCGTCTCATATTTCGAACGGTCGAATTTGGCGTTGTGCGCGGCCGCCACGCGGGCGGCCGCGAGCGCTTGCGGGGTGAGTGTGCCTTGCACGGCGCCCGGTCTCCCTCCCCCGCTTGCGGAGGAGGGTGGGGTGGGGCCTGGCTTGCTCGGCGCGCCCGACTTGCCCCCTCCCGACACGCTTCGCGTGTCGTCCTCCCCCGCAAGCGGGGGAGGAAAAGCGGCAGCATGCCCCGCGAGCCGCGCGTTCGGCTCGATTTCGGCCGCCTCGATGCTGGAGAACTCCGCCACGCGTCGCGTCAACGAGTTGAACTCCATCGCCTTGAGGAAGGCGATGAGCCGCTTGTGGTCGGGTTCGTGCACCTTAAGGTCGCCGATCGGCACGTCGAGCTTGACGTGATCGTCCAGCGTGACGAGTTTTTTCGACAGCCGCGCTTTTTCGGCGTTCTCGATCAGCGATTGCCGGCGCTTTTCCTGCTTGATCTCGCCCGCCCGCTTGAGCAGCGTCTCGAGGTCGCCATATTCGCCGATGAGCTGCGCCGCGGTCTTGACGCCGATGCCGGGCACGCCCGGCACGTTGTCGGTCGAATCGCCGATCAACGCCTGCACTTCGATGACCTTCTCCGGCGGCACGCCGAATTTTTCAAAAACCTCGGTGCGGCCGATTTTTTTGTCCTTCATCGTGTCGAACATGACCACGCCGTCGTTGACCAGCTGCATCAAATCCTTGTCCGAGGAGACGATGGTGGCGGTGGCGCCCGCTTCGCAGGCCTGGCGCACATAGGTCGCGATCAGATCGTCGGCCTCGAAGCCGTCCTGTTCGAGACAGGGCAGATCGAAAGCGTGCACCGCTTCGCGGATGAACTTGAACTGCGGCTTGAGGTCGTCGGGCGGATCGGGCCGGTGCGCCTTGTAATCGGGGTACATCTCGGTGCGGAAGGTCTTTTCCGACTTGTCGAAGATAACGGCGAGATGGGTGGGCCGCTCGTCCGCCTTGAGATCGCGTAAAAGCTTCCACAGCATGTTGCAGAAGCCGAACACCGCATTGAGCTGCAGCCCGTCCGATTTGCGGTTGATCGGCGGCAGCGCGTGATAGGCGCGAAAAATGTAGCCGGAGCCGTCGACCAGAAAGACGTGATCGCCTTTCTTCAGCGGCTTGGCGGCGGCTGGCGACTTTTGGGCTTGCGACTTTTGTGCGGCGGGCATGATGACCGGTAATATATGAATTCGAGCCAGATTATCAGTGTGAATATTGTGCCAAATTATTCGCCGCCGCTCCCGATCGACGCCGCGTTGCCGGAGTTGACGGCTTTGTTGCGCGCGCAAAACGCGGCCGTTCTGGTCGCCCCGCCGGGCGCCGGCAAGACCACGCGCGTGCCGCTCGTGCTCGCCGGGGAGGAATGGGCGCAAAAAAAGCGCCGCATCCTCGTCCTCGAGCCGCGCCGGCTCGCCGCGCGCGCCGCGGCAGAGCGGATGGCGAAGACGCTGGGCGAACGCGTCGGCGATACGGTGGGTTTGCGGGTGCGCTTCGGCTCGAAAATCTCGGCCCGCACCCGCATCGAAATCATCACCGAAGGCGTTTTCACCCGGCTTGTGCTCGACGACCCCATGCTCGAAGGCGTCGCGGCGGTCCTGTTCGATGAGTTCCACGAGCGCTCGCTCGATGCCGATCTCGGCCTCGCGCTGGCGCGCGACGTGCAGCAGGGATTACGCGAGGATTTGCGGCTCGTCGTGATGTCGGCGACCATCGACGGTGCACGGGTAGCAAAACTTCTCGGCGAGGCTTCCGTGGTTGCAGCGCAAGGCCGCGCCTTCCCGGTCGAGACGCGCTATCTCGGTCGCGATGCGCGGCCGATCGAGCCGCAGGTCGCCGACGCCATTGTGCGGGCGATGCGCACGGATGCCGGTTCGCTGCTGGCGTTTCTCCCCGGCGCCGCGGAAATCCGCCGCACGGCGGCGCTGCTCGACGGCCGGCTCGACCCGTCCGTCGATGTCGTCGCGCTGTACGGCGCGCTCGCCGCCGAAGAGCAGGACCGCGCCATTGCCCCCTCCCCGCCTGGCCGGCGGAAAATCGTGCTCGCGACCTCGATCGCCGAGACTTCCATCACCATCGAGGGCGTGCGCATCGTGATCGACTCAGGGCTAGCGCGCGTGCCGCGCTATGAGCCCGATGTCGGGGTGACGCGGCTTACGACCGTGCGGGTGTCGCGCGCGGCCGCCGATCAGCGCCGCGGCCGCGCCGGGCGCACCGAGCCCGGCATCTGCTACCGGCTCTGGGACGAGCCGCAGACCGCTGTGCTCGAGGCTTTTTCCCGGCCCGAAATCCTATCCGCCGATCTGTCGTCCTTCGCGCTCGACCTCGCGGCCTGGGGCAGCGGCCCAGAAAACCTCGCTTTCCTCGATCCGCCGCCGCGCCCAGCGCTCGCCGAGGCAAAAGCGTTGCTCGCCGAACTCGGCACCATCGACGGCGATGGCCGCATCACCGCGGAAGGGCGCAAGCTGCGGCTTCTGCCGCTGCCGCCGCGGCTCGCGCGCATGGTGGTCGATGCCGCAGCCGTTGGTGCCGCGCTACCGGCTGCCGAGCTTGCCGTCCTCATCGGCGAACGCGGCCTTGCCGGCGACGATTTTGACCTGACGAATCGCCTCAGCGCCTTCCAGCGCGACCGTTCTCCCCGCGCGCGCGAGGCCCGCGCGATGGCGGAGCGGTGGGCGGAGGTTGCGAACGTTCCCTCCCCCCTTGTGGGGGAGGGTAGGGAGGGGGGCCGGGAGGCAACACGCCGCCCGTCGACGCTTGCGCAAAACCTCTCGACCCCCACCCCTAACCCCTCCCCACAAGGGGGAGGGGAGCCGAGCGTCGGCGCGCTGATCGCCCTCGCCTACCCGGAGCGCATCGCCAAAAACCGCGGCGGTGCGGCGGGTGCATTCGTCTTGGCCAACGGCCGCGGCGCGCAGGTCGATCCAGCCTCCCCGCTCGCCCGCGAACCCTACCTCGCCGTGGCCGAGCTTGCCGGAAGCGCCGCCGCGGGCCGCATCTTGCTCGCCGCGCCGATCACGCTCGAAGAGATCGAGGCGAGCTTTGCCGACCGCATCATCACGCGCGAGGAGATCGCCTTCGATGCGGCAAGTGCGAGCTTGCGCCTGCGCCGGCTGCGACGGTTCGGCGCGATCACGCTCGCCGAGCAGCCAATGCCGGCGGTCCCGAGCGACGCGGCCGCGTGCATGCTCGCCGAAGGGATCGCGCGGCTCGGCATCGACCGGCTGCCCTGGACGAAAGCGCTCCGGCAATGGCGCGACCGCGTCATGTTTTTGCGCTGCGCTGAAGGCGGCGAATGGCCCGATTTGTCCGATGCCGCGCTCGCCGAAACCGTGAGCGAATGGCTCGGGCCGGCGCTCGCATCGAAAACCGCGCTTGGCGAGATTACGGCGGATGAGTTGGAGGTGGCTTTGAGCCAACTGCTGCCGTGGCCGCTCAAGCGGCGGCTGGAGGCCGAAGCGCCGACCCATTTCGCAGCGCCCACCGGCTCGCGCGTGCCGATCGATTACGCGGCGGAGGGCGGCCCAAAAATCGCGATCCGCGTCCAGGAGCTTTTTGGCCTTGACCGCCATCCGGCGATCGCGGGCGGCAAGGTCCCCTTGTTGGTCGAGCTGCTGTCGCCGGCGCAGCGGCCGGTGCAGATGACCCGCGACCTGCCCGGCTTCTGGCGCGGCAGCTACGCCGCCGTGCGCGCCGAGATGCGCGGCCGCTATCCCAAGCACCCTTGGCCGGACGATCCGCTCGCGGCGGCGCCGACCCGAAGGCGAAAGTAGCGAGTGACGAATGGCGAATGGAGACATCCGTATTCGCCATTCGCTATTCGCTCCTATATTGGATGCCGATCCCCAACGAGGCCCGAATGTTTCCCAAGCCAAAACCTCAGCTCAAGCCCAACACCTATGCCTATGAATCCGAGCCGATGGTGAAGGCCACCGGCTTTCGCGAATACGATGCGCGCTGGCTGTTCGGCAGCGAGATCAACCTGATGGGCGTCCAGGCGCTCGGTCTCGGCCTCGGCACGCTCATTCACGAACTCGGCGTGAAGCCGCAACTCGTCACCGGCCACGATTTCCGTTCCTACTCGGCGTCGATCAAGATGGCGCTGGTCAACGGCCTCGTCGCGGCGGGCTGCAAGGTGCAGGACATCGGTCTCGCGCTCACGCCGATGGCCTATTTCGCCCAATTCGACCGCGACGTGCCCTGCGTCGCCATGGTCACCGCCTCGCACAACGACAACGGCTGGACCGGCGTGAAGATGGGGGTTAACCGCCCGCTCACCTTCGGCCCCGACGAGATGGTGCGGCTGAAAGACATCGTGCTCAACGGCCGCTTCAAGATGCAGGATGGCGGCGCCTACGCGTTCGTGGAGAACTTTCCGGCGCGCTACATCGCCGACCTCACCAAGCGGCCAAAACTCAAGCGCCGCCTCAAAGTGGTCTGCGCCTGCGGCAACGGCACGGCCGGGGCCTTCGCGCCGCAGGTGCTGGAAAAAATCGGCTGCGAGGTGGTGCCACTCGATTGCGAGCTCGACTACACCTTTCCGAACTACAATCCGAACACCGAAGACTTAAAGATGCTGCACGCCATGCGCGACGCCGTGCTGGCGAGCGGCGCCGATGTCGCCTTAGGCTTCGACGGCGACGGCGACCGCTGTGGTGTGGTCGACAACGAGGGCGAGGAAATCTTTGCCGACAAGGTCGGCGTGATGCTCGCCCGCGATATCTCGGCCGAGCACCACAACGCGCTGTTCGTCGCCGACGTCAAGTCGACCGGGCTGTTTGCGACCGATCCGGTGCTGATCAAAAACGGCGCCAGGACGGATTATTGGAAAACCGGCCATTCCTACATGAAGCGCCGGGTGAACGAGATCGGCGCCATCGCCGGGTTCGAAAAATCCGGTCACTTCTTTTTCAACAAGCCGCTCGGCCGCGGCTATGACGACGGTCTCATCTTCGCGTTCGCCGTCTGCGACATGCTCGACCGCAATCCGGGAAAGAGCATGGCGGACCTGAAAAACGCTCTGCCGAAAACTTGGGGCTCGCCCACCATGTCGCCGCACTGCGCCGACGAGGAAAAGTACGGCGTCGTCGACAAGGTAGTGAAGCATTTCGAGGCCGAGAAAAACAACGGCGGCAAAGTCGCCGGCCAGCCGATCCGCGACCTGGTGACGGTCAACGGCGTACGCGTGACGGTCGAGGACGGCACCTGGGGCCTGGTCCGCGCTTCCTCCAACAAGCCGGAACTGGTCGTCGTCGTCGAAAGCCCGGTCTCGGAAGCGCGCATGCGCGAAATGTTCAAGGCGGTCGACGCCGTGCTGCGCACGCACAAGGAAGTCGGGGAGTATAATCAGACGATCTGAGGGCGGATGTCGGAGGTCGGAGGACAGAAGACTGAAAAGAATAGTCGCCCGTCCGCATTTATCATCTGACCTCCGTCATCTGACCTCACACCTCCTGATAAACATCGATCTCCAGCCCGCCCGGCAGCATCGCGCGCCAGGCCTGCAGATAGGTTTGCATCCGCAGGTCGCCGGCAATCGATTGCCGATTGAGCTCGAAGGCTTCCGGCGTTTCGTATTCGATCACCTGGATGAACTTCGCCGGATCGTCGGCGTTGCGCAGCAAGCGAAAGTGCGCGTTGCCAAAGACCTGAAAGAACGGCGCCGCCGCCCGCATCATCGCTGCGAGTTGCTCCGAATCCGCGCCCGGAAGCGTGAACTTCAAATGCAACGTCCGCCAAACCTTCACATCGTCGTTGCTCATCGCGTGCATCCCCCAAATCACGACCAGGCCGCGCCAGCCACGGGATCATGCTCTATTTGAACGTCTCGCGGAAGGCGTGCGCCGGGTAGACGCCGAGAATCTTCAGCGTTTTCGGTTGCGAGACGAATTCCAGCTCTTCGAGCGCCAGTTCGAGTGCGCGATCCTTCGGATGGCCCTGCACGTCGGCGTAGAATTGGGTGGCGGCGAAGCTGCCGTCGACCATATAGCTTTCGAGCTTGGTCATGTTGACGCCGTTGGTGGCAAAGCCCCCCAGCGCCTTGTAGAGCGCGGCCGGAATGTTGCGCACCTGGAACACGAACGTGGTGATCACGCGTCGCTCCTTGCGGCTCGCCCATTTCGGCTTGCGCGCGAGCACGACGAAGCGGGTGGTGTTGTGCTTGGCGTCGGCGACGTTCTTTTTCAGGATTTGCAGGCCGTAGATCTTCGCCGCCAGATTGGTCGCCAGCGCCGCGCGCGAGATATCGCCCGCCTCCGCCACCTCGCGCGCCGCGCCGGCGGTGTCGGCGGCGACGACCGCCTTGACGCCGAGCGTGCGGATGATGTTGCGGCACTGCCCCAGCGCGTGCACGTGGCTCTCGACCGTCCTGATCGTTTTCAGCCTCGCGCCTTTTGGCGCCATCAGCTGATGCTGCACCGGCAGGAACCACTCCGCCACGATGTTGAGCCCCGATTCCGGCATCAAATGATGGATATCCGCCACCCGGCCGGCCACCGAATTGTCGATCGGGATCATGGCGAGCTTGGCCCTGCCGGTACGCACCGCGGCGAATGCGTCCTCGAACGTCGGACACGGCAGCGGCTCGTAATCCCGATAGGCTTCTCTGCAGGCGATATCCGAGTTCGCGCCCGGCTCGCCCTGGAACGCGATCTTTCTGCGTCTCGTCATGACCGACCCGATAGCATGGCGCGCGCGCGAGCCAAATCCTCCGGCGTATCGACGCCGAGCGGGACGGCGTCGACGATCGCCACGTCGATGCGCATGCCGGCTTCGAGCGCGCGCAGTTGCTCGAGTTTTTCCCGCTGTTCCAGCGGCGACGGCGGTAGCGCCACGAAGCGCTCGAGCGCGGCGCGGCGAAAGGCGTAGAGGCCGATGTGGTGAAAAAGCGGCCCATCGCCAAACGGGGCGGTGGCGCGGGTAAAATAGAGCGCGCGCAGCCGCGATGGCGCAACCGGCGTTCCCACCACCTTGACCACGCTTACGTCATCGCGCTCCTCGGCGCGAGTGATCTCCGCCGCCAGCGTCGCAATGTCGACCGCGTCGTCGGCGAGCAGCGCCAAGGCCGCCGCGATATCCGAAGGTTCAAGCGTAGGCAGGTCGCCTTGCACGTTGACGATGATCGCCGCGCGGCGGGCCGGATCGACCTTGCCGAGCGCCTCGAAAATGCGGTCGGTGCCGGAGGCATGATCGGCACGGGTCATGACCGCGCGCCCGCCGGCCTTTTGTACCGCCGCTTCGATCTCCGGCGAATCGGTCGCGACCATGACCGGGCCGAGCGCGGCGGCCTCGGCGCGCCGCAGCACGTGCACGATCATCGGCTCGCCGGCGATGTCGGCGAGCGGTTTGCCCGGCAGCCTGGTCGAGGCCATGCGGGCGGGAATGAGAATGAGAACATCAGCCATCGCTGAGCGAGCCCTCGACTCCCGGTTCGCAAGCACTCGCTCGCTGATACGGGTTGCAAGACGCGCGGCAAACCGGCTATTTCTGCGTCGCCTTTCTCTGCCGCCGCGGAGCCATTCAGCGATGAATTCGTTCGAAATCAACAAGATTCTCGGCGCCGTGCTGGGGACCTGCCTCATCCTGCTTGCCGTGCACATCACCTCGGGAGCGATCTTCACCCCGCCGGTGCCGGCGAAGCCCGGTTACGACATCGCCGTCAAGCAGGAGCAACCGGCCCAGCAGCCGTCCACCGCCGCACCGGCGCAACAGCCGATCGAGAACCTGCTGGCGAGCGCTTCCGTCGAACACGGCGCGCAGGTGGCCAAGCAGTGCCAAATCTGCCACAACTTGCAAGAGGGCCAAGGCCCCAAGGTCGGTCCCGATCTCTATAATGTCGTCGGACGCCCCGTCGCATCCGTGCCGGGCTTCAACTACTCGGCCGCGTTGAAGGCGAAGGGCGGCACTTGGACGGTCGAGGCGCTGAACACTTGGCTGACCGATCCCCGCGCCGACGTTCCAGGCACCGCAATGACGTTCGCCGGCCTGCCGAACGAGAAACAGCGCGCCGACCTCATCGCCTACCTCAATACGCTCTCGGCCAATCCAAAGCCGCTGCCGACGGCGCAGAAGGAGGGTGGCGCGCCTGGCGGGCAGCCCGCCCCTGCCGCACCCGCCGTACCCGCCGTACCCGCCGTACCCGCCCAGCCGAACGCGCAGGGTTCGGCGCCGGCGCCGAAGCAATAGGATTCGGGCGCAAGCCGAAGCGCCGCACGGGGATGTGAAGTGCATTTCGTTGCGGCGCCCACCGGCACGCTGGCGCCGCAATTGAAAAACACATAATCAGCGCCGTTGATCGCCTGCCCGCGGTGCGCGGCTTTCATTGGAGCACGAAGTGAATCGCCGATCCTTGCTCACGTCCGCGCTCGTTGCGCTCGCCGCGCGCCGGCTTCCCCTCCCCGCTTGGACGAGTTCCGCGCTGGCGGAGGATCAGAAAACAACCCCATCCTGGCGGCACGGCCTCTCGCTGTTCGGCGACCTGAAATATCCGGCCGGCTTTGAACGGTTCGACTACGTCACCGCCAACGCGCCGAAAGGCGGCACGGCGCGGCAGATCGCGCTGGGCACCTACGACAATTTCAATGTGGTGGTCGCCGGAGTCAAAGGCGCGCTGGTGATCGGCATCGAATTCATCTACGACACGCTCTTGATCCCGGCGCTCGACGAAGTGTCGACCGAATACGGGCTGCTCGCCGAAGCCGTGCGCTATCCGGACGATTTCTCCTCGGCCTCCTATCGGCTGCGCGCGGAAGCGAAATGGCACGACGGCAAGCCGGTCACGCCCGAGGACGTGATCTTTTCCTTCGCTGCGTTCAAAGAACACAGTCCGCAGCTCGCCGCTTATTATCGCCACGTCGTCAAGGTGGAAAAAACCGGCGATCGCGAGATCACCTTCACCTTCGACTCGCCGGGCAATCGCGAGCTGCCGCAGATCGTCGGTCAGCTGATGGTCCTGCCCAAGGATTGGTGGGAGGGCGCCGACAAGAACGGACAAAAGCGCGACATCGGCGCTACCACGCTCGAGCCGCCGCCCGGCTCCGGCGCCTATCGCATCAAAGAGTTTTCGCCCGGCCGCAACATCGTCTACGAGCGCGTGAAGGACTATTGGGGCGGAAAACTCAACGTCAACATCGGCCGCGATAATTTCGACGAGCTGCGGTTCGAATATTTTCGCGATACGACGGTCGCGCTCGAAGCGTTCAAGGCGGACACCGTCGACTGGCGCACCGAGAACAGCGCCAAGAACTGGGCCACCGCTTACGATTTCCCCGCGGTCAACGAGAAACGCGTCATCCTCGAGGAATTCCCCATCAACAATATCGGGATGATGCAGGGCTTCGCCTTCAACATCCGCCGGCAAAGATTCCAGGATCCGCGCGTACGGCTCGCCTTCAACTTCGCATTCGATTTCGAGGAGATGAACAAGCAGATTTTCTTTGGGCAGTACAAGCGCATTGCCAGCTATTTCGAAGGCACCGAGCTTGCATCAACCGGCTTGCCGGCCGAACGCGAGCTCGAAATGCTGGACACGGTGCGTGACAAGGTTCCCCCCGAGCTTTTTACCACGGCTTATTCCAATCCGGTCGGCGGCAATCCGCAGGCCGTGCGCGGCAATCTGCGCGAGGCGGTGCGGCTGTTCAAGGAAGCGGGTTACGAGGTGCGTAACGAAAGGCTCGTCAACAGCAAGACCGGCGAGCCCTATGCAGTTGAATTCCTCGCCGAGGACCCGAGCTTCGAGCGCGTCTTTTTGTTCTACAAGCCGTCGCTCGATCGGCTCGGCGTCAGCGTGACGGTGCGCAGCGTCGACGAGGCGCAATACGAGAACCGGCTGCGCAACCGGGACTTCGACATCATCACCGCCTCCTGGGGCGAATCGCTCTCGCCCGGCAACGAACAGCGCGGCTATTGGGGGTCGCAGGCGGCCGATCAGCCGGGCTCGCTCAACCTGATCGGCATCAAGAATCCGGCCGTCGACGCCATGATCGACCAGGTCATTTTCGCCAAGAGCCGGCCCGATCTCGTCGCCGCCACCAAGGCGCTCGACCGCGTGCTCCTGTGGAACCACTACGTCGTGCCGCAATGGACCTACGGCAAAGTGCGCAGTGCACGCTGGGACCGCTTCAGCCATCCCGATCCGCTGCCGAAATACGGCGCGTCTGCGTTCCCGACCGTCTGGTGGTGGGACGCCGACAAAGCGGCGAAGACGGGAAGCCGGCAGTGATTTTGGTATACGCCGCAACGTTATCGCGTTCCCCTCCCCCACCCGGGCCGCGCTCGCGCGCGCCCGAGTGCAAGCTTGTTGGGGAGGGGTTAGGGGTGGGGGTCGGGAGGTAATGTACGTGCGTCGACGCATGCGCCTCACCTCACGACCCCCCGCCCCTCCCTCCCCCACAAGGGGGGAGGGAGTCACCCGTCGTCGCGTGCTCACGCTTACCGCCGCCGCAAGTCTCGCTGCGCTGCGTGCTTCACTCTCCCCTGCCCGCGCCGATGAGGAAATTGAATCCCACGGCCTGTCGGCATTCGGCGATCTCGGCTACCCGGCCGACTTCCATCACTTCCGCTACGTCGATCCAAATGCCCCGAAGGGCGGAACGTTTTCGCAGATCGGGCCGGACCGCCAATACAACCAGAACTTCCTCACCTTCAACTCGCTCAACAGTTACATCCTCAAGGGCGACGCGGCGCAGGGCATGGAGCTGACCTTTGCCACGCTGATGGCGCGCTGCGGTGACGAGCCGGACGCCATGTACGGACTCGCGGCGGAGAAGGTTCGGCGCTCGTCCGACGGCCTTACCTACCAGTTTTTCATCCGGCCCGAGGCCGCATTCCACGACGGCTCACGGCTCACCGCCCATGACGTCGCCTTCTCGCTCAATATCCTCAAGGCGAAGGGCCACCCGCTCATCACCCAGTCGCTCCGCGATTTTGTCGGCGCCAAAGCCGGCGATGATGCGAGCGTCATCGCCAGCTTCGCGCCGCAACGCGCGCGCGACGTGCCGCTCTTGGTCGCCGGGCTGCCGATCTTTTCGCGCGCGTATTATGCGGCCAAGCCGCTCGATCAATCCACCCTCGAAGCGCCGCTCGGCTCGGGCGCCTACAAGGTCGGCCGCTTCGAGCCCGGCCGCTACATCGAGTACCAGCGCGTGAAGGATTGGTGGGGCGCCGACCTGCCGGTGGCTCGCGGCCAGAATAATTTCGACATCGTGCGCTTCGAATATTATCGCGACCGCGACGTCGGCTTCGAAGGCTTTACCGCCGAGAATTATCTGTTTCGCGAGGAGTTCACCTCGCGCACCTGGGCGACGCGCTACGATTTCCCGGCCGTGAAGAATGGCCGCGTCAAGATAGACATCTTGCCCGACGACACGCCTTCGGGCGCGCAGGGCTGGTTCATCAACACGCGGCGCGCAAAATTCGCCGATGCGCGGCTGCGCGAAGCGCTCTGCAACGCCTTCGACTTTGAGTGGACCAACAAGACGATCATGTACGGGTCCTACGAGCGCACCGTCTCCGTGTTTCAGAACTCCAACATGATGGCGGTAGGTAAGCCCAGCGCCGAGGAGCTTAAGCTGCTCGAACCGTTCCGTGGGCGTATAGCGGAAGAGGTGTTCGACGAGCCCTACCTGCCGCCGCTATCAGACGGCTCCGGAGCGGACCGGGCGCTGCTGCGCAAGGCCTCGCAGCTCCTCAAGGATGCCGGCTGCGCCATCACCGACGGCAAGCGCGTCCTGCCGAACGGCGAGCGCGTCACCATCGAATTCCTGATCGACGAGCCGACGTTCGAGCCGCACCACATGCCCTTCATCAAGAATCTCAGCATCCTCGGCATCGACGCCTCCTTGCGCATCGTCGACCCCGTGCAATACCGCGCGCGGCGCGACGGCTTCGACTTCGACATCACCGTCGACAGGTTCGGCTTCTCCGCCACGCCCGGCGATTCGCTGCGCTCGTTCTTTTCTTCACAGGCGGCGGCGCTGAAAGGTTCGAATAACCTCGCCGGCATGGCCGATCCGGCCATCGACGCCTTGATCGATACCATCATCGCCGCCGAGGCGCGGCCGGCTTTGGTGACCGCCTGCCGCGCGCTCGACCGCGTGATCCGTGCCGGCCGCTACTGGATTCCACATTGGTACAAGCCCTCGCACTGGATCGCCTATTGGGACGTTTTCGGCAGGCCGGCGGCCCAACCGCGTTATTTCCGCGGCATTCCGGAGACTTGGTGGTATGACCGCGACAAGGCAGGAAAGATCCAGCGGGCCGGGTAAAACGCGACATATTCCCTCCCCCCTTGTGGGGGAGGGTTAGGGAGGGGGGTCGCGAGGTGACGCGCGAATGGCGACGCGCGCGACTGAACCTCCCGACCCCCACCCCTACCCCTCCCCACAAGGGGGAGGGGAAAACGCCGAGACGACTCGACCATGGCCGCCTACATCATTCGCCGCATTCTGTTCATGATCCCCACGATCTTCGGGATCATGCTGGTATCTTTCGTCGTGGTGCAGTTCGCGCCCGGCGGCCCGGTGGAACGCGTCATCGCCCAGCTCTCCGGCAACGATACCGGCGCCACCTCGCGCATTTCCGGCTCGGCCGGCGGCGACTTCGGCGCGCGCGGCGCGCTGCAGAGCGGCGCGCAGCTCGATGTCAACGCCAAGTATCGCGGCGCGCAGGGGCTTGATCCCGAATTCATCAAGAGCCTGGAAAAGCAGTTCGGCTTCGACAAGCCGGCCTACGAGCGCTTTTCTCTCATGCTCTGGAACTACCTGCGCTTCGACTTCGGCAAGAGCTATTTCCGCGACGTGAGCGTGCTGCAACTGATCAAGGAGAAGCTGCCGGTTTCGATCTCGCTCGGAATCTGGATGACCCTTCTGAGCTATCTGATCTCGATCCCGCTCGGCATTCGCAAGGCGGTGCGCGACGGCTCGCAATTCGACGTGTGGACGTCCGGCGTCATCATCATCGGCTACGCCATTCCCGGATTCCTGTTCGCGATCCTGCTCATCATCCTGTTCGCCGGCGGCTCCTTCTTCGACATCTTTCCGCTGCGCGGGCTCACCTCCGACGGCTGGGCGCAATTTCCCTGGTGGCACAAGATTCTCGATTATTTCTGGCACCTGACGCTGCCGATCGTCTCCATGGGGCTCGCCGCCTTCGCCACCATGACGCTCTTGACCAAGAACTCGTTCCTCGAGGAATTGCGCAAGCAATACGTGCTCACCGCGCGCGCCAAGGGTTGCTCCGAACGGCAGGTGCTCTACGGCCATATTTTTCGCAACGCCATGCTGCTGGTCGTCGCCGGCTTCCCCGGTGCGTTCGTCGGCGCCTTCTTCGCCGGCTCGCTGTTGATCGAGACGATCTTCTCGCTCGACGGCCTCGGGCTCCTGAGCTTCGAGAGCGTGCTCAACCGCGACTATCCGGTGGTGTTCGCCAATCTCTACATCTTCGCGCTCGTCGGCCTGGTCGTGAATCTGATTTCCGACCTGACCTACACCTGGATCGACCCACGCATCGATTTCGAGACGCGGGAGGTTTGAGGTGGACGCCCGGACCCGCGCCGAAAAAATCGTCAAAACGGCCGGCGATAGCAGGGTCGCGGCGCCGCGGCTTACGCCGGACCTCGAGCCCACCGGACCGCTCGGGCTCGTGCCGTCGCCGCGGCGGTTCGCACTGTCGCCGATCAACAAACGGCGCTGGCAGAATTTCAAGACCAACCGCCGCGGCTATTGGTCGTTGTGGATTTTCCTCGTCCTGTTCGTCGTGACGCTGTTCGCCGAGTTCATCGCCAACGACAAGCCGCTCTATTTGCGCTACGATGGCAAGTCCTACTTTCCGGTTTTCTTCACCTATCCAGAGACCGCCTTCGGCGGCGACTTCGAAACGGCGGCGGACTATCGCGATCCCTATCTGCAGAAGCTGATCGCGGACAAAGGCGGCGGCATGATTTGGCCGCCGATCCGCTACTCATACGATACTCACAATCTCGATCTGCCGACGCCGGCGCCGTCAAAGCCGACCTGGCTGCTCACCGAGGCCGAATGCAGGTCGGTGGTCCAACGCAAGGACCTGAAACGCTGCAGCGACCTCGAATACAACTGGCTCGGCACCGATGATCAGGGCCGCGATGTGCTGGCGCGCCTCATCTACGGTTTTCGCGTCTCGGTATTGTTCGGTCTGATCCTGACGATAGTCTCCTCGGTCATCGGCGTCGCGGCCGGCGCCGTGCAGGGCTATTTCGGCGGCTGGATCGATCTTTTGTTCCAGCGCTTCATCGAAATCTGGACGTCGGTGCCGGAGCTTTATCTGCTGCTCATCATCTCCTCGGTGCTGATCCCCGGCTTCTTCGTGCTGCTCGGGATCCTGCTGCTGTTCTCCTGGGTGCGGCTGGTCGGCCTGGTGCGCGCCGAATTCCTGCGCGGACGCAATTTCGAATACATCCAGGCGGCGCGTGCGCTCGGCGTGTCAAATGCCGTCATCATCTTCCGTCACCTGTTGCCGAACGCCATGGTGGCGACGCTGACGTTCCTGCCGTTCATCATGTCGTCGTCGGTAATGACGCTGACCGCGCTCGATTTTCTCGGCTTCGGCCTGCCGCCGGGCTCGCCGTCGCTCGGCGAAATGCTTTCGCAGGGCAAGGCCAACGTTCAGGCGCCGTGGCTCGGGCTCGCCGGCTTTTTCACCGTCGCCCTGATGCTGTCGCTCTTGATCTTCGTCGGCGAAGCCGTGCGCGATGCCTTCGATCCGAGGAAGACCTATGCTTAAGGAGATGTTATATTTGCCGCTGAATGAACGTGATGCGGAACTGCCGTCGTGAACAAAATTATCCGAGAGAACTATCCCGCTTCAAAGCTCCCCGATGATCTCCGCGTCGGCGTCGACCCAGAGGCACGGGTCACGGTCACCATTACGTTAGAAGAACAGCGGCCGAAGCGCGCGCCGACACTTGATGAAATATGGGCGATGAGACGGCCACCGTACCGAACGAAGGAAGAGATCGACGCGGACCTTCGCGCTCAACGAGACGAATGGGATGACTGAAGTAGCGCCAACTCCAATTGTCTATGTTGACGCCAATCCCTTCAGTTATTTCATTGATGGCGAAGAGGGGGTCGCAAATCGTCTGAAACCTTTCTTTGAATTGTTAAAAGAAAGGCCGGGTCTCGCAATGACCAGCGAGTTGACCTTGGCAGAGGTTTTGGCAAAGGCAAGACCGGATGCGCGCCGCAGTTATCTTAATCTCATTGTTTGGAGTAACCTTTTCCAGCTGCAGCCGGTCACGAGAGATATTCTGATTGACACGGCCGACTATCGCCGGGTTAGCCGAAAAGCCCGACCGGATGGAACGAAAGCAACGGTAAAACTGCCCGATGCTATCCATGTGGTGACAGCGATTCGAAGCCGCTGCCGTGCGTTTCTTTCGGCCGATACCGGTCTGAAGCTGCCTGTCGGAATGGCAGCCTTCGAGCCGAACGAAGCGGGCGTCGCCAACCTCATCGAAGGAATTTCATGACCGCCCCCCTCCTCTCCATCCGCGACCTCTCTGTCGCTTTCCGTCACGGCGGACATGAGACGCTGGCCGTCGACCGCGTCTCGTTCGACATCGGCCCCGGCGAGACCGTGGCGCTGGTGGGAGAATCCGGCTCCGGGAAATCGGTGACGGCTTTGTCGATCCTCAAGCTGTTGCCGTATCCGGCGGCGCACCATCCGTCGGGTACCATCACCTTCAAGGGCCGTAACCTCCTTCCACTCTCCGAACGCGACATGCGGCGCGTGCGCGGCGATGACATCACCATCGTCTTCCAGGAGCCGATGACCTCGCTCAACCCGCTGCACACCATCGAGAAGCAGATCAGCGAAATTTTGCTGCTGCATCGCGGGCTCGCCGGCGCCGCCGCGCGCGCGCGGACGATCGAGGTGCTCGGCCAGGTCGGCATTCCCGATCCGCAAAGCCGGCTCGCCAGCTACCCGCATCAGCTTTCCGGCGGCCAGCGCCAGCGCGTCATGATCGCCATGGCGCTCGCCAACGCGCCCGATCTGTTCATCGCCGACGAGCCGACCACCGCGCTCGACGTCACCGTGCAGGCGCAGATCATCGAGCTGTTAAAGGAAATCCAAGGCCGGCTCGGCATGTCGTTGTTGTTCATCACGCACGACCTCGGCATCGTGCGCAAGATCGCGCAAAAAGTCTGCGTGATGAAGGAAGGCAAAATCGTCGAGCAGGGCGCCGTAGAGCACGTCTTTGCCGCGCCCGCGCATCCCTACACGCGCGCACTGCTGGCCGCCGAGCCGAAGCCCGATCCGGCGCCGCCGCAACCCGACGCTCCATTGCTGCTGGAAGCCACCGATCTCAAAGTCTGGTTCCCGATCAAGCGCGGCCTGCTGCGCAAAGTCGTCGGCCACATCAAGGCCGTCGATGGCGTGAGCATTGATTTGCGCAAAGGCGAGACGCTCGGCGTCGTCGGCGAATCGGGCTCCGGCAAGACGACGCTTGGCCTCGCCATCCTGCGCCTCATCTCCTCAGAGGGGCCGATCGTGTTCATGGGCAACAAGTTGCAGGGCCTGCGGTTCAAACAAATGCGTCCGTTCCGCCGCGACATGCAGATCGTGTTCCAAGACCCCTACGGCTCGCTCTCGCCGCGGCTCTCGGTCGCCGAGATCATCGAAGAAGGACTCAACGTGCACTATCCCGACATCCCGGAACACCAACGCGACGAGCGGGTGGTGCGGGCGCTGAGCGACGTCGGGCTTGATCCGGCCACGCGCTTTCGCTTTCCCCATGAATTTTCCGGCGGCCAGCGGCAACGTATCGCGGTGGCGCGCGCCATCGTGCTCGAGCCGACCTTCATCGTGCTCGACGAGCCGACCAGCGCGCTCGACATGCTGATCCAGTCGCAGATGGTCGATCTCTTCCGCGACTTGCAGAAGCGACGCAATCTCACTTATCTCTTCATCTCGCACGATTTGCGGGTCGTCGCCGCGCTCGCAAGCCGCTTGTTGGTGATGCGGCAGGGCAAGGTGGTGGAGGCCGGCGCCGCGGCTGAGCTGTTCAAAAATCCGCAGAGCGACTATACGCGGGCTTTGTTTGCCGCCGCCTTCAATCTGGAACCGGCGCCCACGGGCGTGGTGGCGCAGTGACGCTCCGCTTGTCCCCGCGCAAGCGGGGACCCAGCTCTTTGCACCTTCAGTGCTGGATCCCCGCTTTTCGCGGGAATGAGCGGATAACGGGTCACTCGCCTATTTCGGCGCTTGCGCGGCCGTTTCGCCGGGCGGCAACACCCTGAATGTGAAGATCGATACCTTGTCGCCCGGTTTGAACGGCCCAGCCACCTCATTCTTGACCGGCGGTATGCTATGGAGAAATGCGATGATCGCCGCCACATCCTCTTTCGTCATGTTGGTAAATGACGGGTAGGGCATAATAGGCGCTAATTGGCGGCCATCCGGACGCTTTCCCATCGTCAACGCTGAGGCGATTTGCGCATCGGTCCAGTTGCCGATCCCGGTCTCCTTGTCCGGAGTGATATTTCTCCCGGGAAACACGCCAAGGCCCGGTATTTCGAAGCCCACATCCGATCCGCCGAGGTATTTCGCCGTGTCGGGCTTACCCAAGAAGAAGCCGGGCGTGTGGCAGTCATTACACCCGGCAACCACAGCCAAGTAATGGCCCCGCTCGATCTGCGACTCGGCGTGAGCCCTTGGCAGCAGAGTTGCCGCTGCTGCGACAGCGGCCACGGCTGCAAGTGCGATGCCAGCTGAAATTCTCATGACGTTTCTCCCTGGAGTTGCCAATAGTCAAACACGCACGCGACTTATAGTGCCGCTGGGTTGTTGCGTGTCAATGATACCTTAAACCTTTACTGTCCGGGACGCAAAAAGGAGCGCTCCCACATGCGTGACTGCGCAACTGAAGTGGCCGCCGCAGATCGCAGTCAGGCCGTGCGCGTGCGTCGTTCACGCCAATGCCACCAGATTACTGCGCCGATTCCCAATACCACCGCCACAAGCAGCACCAACAGCAAAGCCGAATTTTCGATCCACGCAATCGCCGGAATGCCAAACGCCATGATCAGACCGAGCAGACAGACTTGCCAGGAAAAGATATGCACCCCGGCGGTAAAGGTGCCGAGTGCCAGCAAGGTGAAAATGGCGAGGCCTGTCGAAGTGGCGTTGAAAACCCGCTGCACGCTAGGCAGGAACACCATGTTCATCACCAGCAGGAACGCCAACCAGTGCAGCACCTGCGTCCCTATCAACCGCAGCCGCGCAGTATTGTCGTTCGCGCTTGGCCATCCATACCAGACACAAACGAGCCCGATGATCGGCGCGAGAATCTCCCAATAGATGAGGATTGGATGTTTCGAGAAACTCGTATAGGCGACGCCGCCTATGGTCAGGAGCAACACCAGAGTGAAGGGCAGCTCTCTGATCCAAAAACTTAGGTGGCGCGATTCGTGCGACGCCGTGACGTGCGGAACGCTCGCGGGTCCGGCCGGGCCTGAATCGGGGCTGCTCATCGCATTTGCTCCAAGCCTCGAAGATAGATCACTCGGGCCGGCAACGCCACCTCTTACCGCCTTACCGCCCGAGCCGCCGCACGCTGGTGATCTCACCACTCGCATCGCGGATGCGCGCGATGGCGTCGTCGATCGGTTCGATCGCGACCGCCATGTGGAAGGCGTTGGCGTGAAGGAAAGTAGCGCGGTCGCGCACAATGGCGACGTGACCCTTCCAGAACACGAGGTCGCCGCGTTTCAGATCGGAACGATCGACGGCCGCCGCGACGGGCGAGCCCAGCGCCTGTTCCTGCATGTCGCTGTCGCGCGGGCAGGAAATGCCGCAGGCGGATAGCGCGATCTGCAGGAGGCCCGAACAGTCGAGCCCGAGCGCGGTCTTGCCGCCCCACAGATAGGGCACGCCGAGGAAGCGCTCCGCGACGGCAACGAAATCCGTCTCGTAGACGTCGATCGGCGCAAGATGCACGGCTGGCACAAAAGCCCCGGATCGTGTCACCGCCATGCGCTCGTCGATGCGCGCGACCGCGAGGCGGGCACCGAGCGGCAGCACTTCGATGGGTGCCAGCTTGATCGAGGGACCGGGAAAGGCAAAGGTCCGCAACGCGGCGACCTTGTGCGTCGGCGGCGCCCCGAGCGGCGCCAGCGCGTTCGCCGGCAGCCAGCCGACATAGAAGTCCGCCGCGAGCTGGCCCCAGGCCCAGCCCTCCGCATTGGCGTCGTAGATGGTGACGCGCTCGCCCTTGAGCGCCTCGGTGGCGAGCGGCGCGTCGGGCGCGGGCGTAAGCCGCAGCGGCGCCTGCGGCTCGACGACTTCGTAGACGCGGCCTTCGACATAGCGCGCCGCCGCCACTTGGCCTTCGAGTTCCTTCGCCGCGAGATCGGCGCGGGCCGGCGTGAGGCGAGGATCGAAGGCGCGCATCGCTTTTTTCCGTTTTTTCGCGCTCAGCCGTAGCGCGCGGCGAGCAACGCATAGAGCGCGCGCGCCGCCTGACACTCGCCGCCTTCGGGCCGGCCCGGCTTCGCCGTCAGCGTCCAGGCGTAGATATCGATGTGCAGCCAGGCTTTTGCCGCCTCGACAAAGCGCTTGAGGAACAGGGCGCAGATGATCGAGCCGGCAAAGTTGCCGGTGCTGACGTTGTTCAAGTCGGCGACCTTGGAGTCGAGCAAAGCGCTGTAGGGCTGCCATAAGGGCAGCCGCCAGAGCGGATCGTTTTCCGTCGCGGCGTGGCGCGCGAGCGCCGCGGCAAGCGCCTCGTCCTCGGTATAGAACGGCGGCAGGTCGGGGCCGAGCGCAACGCGCGCGGCGCCGGTCAGCGTGCCCATGTCGATCAAAAGCTCCGGCGCGCTCTCGTCGGCAAGCGCCAGCGCGTCGGCAAGAATGAGCCGTCCTTCGGCATCGGTGTTGCCGACCTCGACGGTCAATCCCTTGCGCGAGGGGTAGACGTCACGCGGGCGGAAAGCGGCGCCGGAAATCGAATTCTCGACCGCCGGGATCACCACTGTGAGCCGCACCTTGAGGCCGCGGTCCATGATCATGTGCGCCAGTGCGAGCACGCTGGCCGCTCCGCCCATGTCCTTCTTCATCAACAGCATCGCGTTCTCGGGCTTGATGTCGAGACCGCCAGAGTCGAAGCAGACGCCCTTGCCGACGAGCGACACGCGCGGATCATCTTTATCGCCCCATTTCAGCTCAATCAGCCGCGGCGCCCGTTCGCAAGCGCGGCCGACGGCGTGAATCAGCGGAAAATTCTCGGTCAACAGCTCCTCGCCGACGATCGTCCGGATATCCGCGCCGTGGCGCGCGGCAAGCGAGCGCGCGGCCGCTTCAAGTTCCGCCGGCCCCATATCGTTTGCCGGCGTGTTGATGAGATCGCGCGCCAGCGTCACCGCTTCGACGACGCGGTCGAGATCGCCGCGATCGATGCTCTGCGGCAGATCGAGCTTGAGCTGACGTCGTTCGGCCTTGCGGTAGCGCGTGAAGCGGTAAGCGCCGAGCGCGAAGGCGAGCGCTGCAAGCCTCGCGTCGTGCGGGGCGTTGGCAAACCGGTAGACCCCGGCCGGCAGGTGCTGCGGCAGGCGGCCGGGGAGGAACAGGTCCTTCGCCTCGTTCGCGCCTTCGAGCCCGAACAGGATGCCGCCAAGTCCGCTCTCCCCCGGCAGCAGCAGATGGCGTCCGGGTTTGGGTTCGAAACCCGCCGCGTCGGCAAAGGCGCGGACGCCGGCGTCCAGCCGTTCGCGCAAATCCGGATAGTTCGCCGCGGTGACGAACCAGATCGGTATCGGCTCCACGGTCCCGCCGGCAACGAAGACTGAATCCATTGGATTTTCCGCGCTCAAAAAGCTACGCCCTGCTATCATGGCGCCCGACCTCCGTCATCCTCAGTACGGTGGGTTAGGCGCGAAACATCTCGTTGACGCGATGAATTTACTCATAAAAATCGCGCGGCATGCATTGCCGCGCCGCGTGTTCGGGACCGCCGATATTGGCCGGGGTCGCCCTCAGGATGTCTTGCCGCGCGCGCCACTGGACGTTGTGCGGTACGCGATCGAGCGCCCGTTGCAGGCAGGCTTTCTGATCGCCGCCGCAGCTTTGATTTCTGCGGCACCACTTGCGCCGGCAGGTCCGCCATAACGCGAAAGCGTTGCAATAGCGTCTTTGCTGCAAGGCCTTTTCGGCCGCGAACCGCGCCGCGTATGCCGCCGGGCTCAACTTCGGTTTCCGCTTTGGTGCCGCTCCGGACATGAAGGACACGGCGAAGTCGTTGCACCGAGCCATGGACAAGCTCTCCCGTTCTCGCGGCGCGTTTTTGTTGCGCCCGAGCTTTGCCCGCGCATGATCCCGAAAAGTGGACTTCCGGTTTTCGGATAAGATCATGCGCAAAATAAAACGCCGTCACGTGCAACGCGAAGCCGGGTGGAGCAAAGCAAAAGCGAGGGGTGGTGCCTCGATTTCGCCGTTCGCTATGCCCGCTTCGCCAAACCAGAAATCAAGCCAGAAATAAGGAAGCGGAACGCCGACAGACGCAATCATCATTGTGCCGTGCCGCTGGCACGGCCGCGCATCCAGCGGGATGCGCACGCCTGTCGGCGTTCCACCACGGCTCTCGCCAAAGGGACTTTCGTCGCCCAAGGCTCAGCTTCAGGCCAGTCTTCCTGGGACGCGGCAAGAGCGCTCGATCCTTAAAAGCCCGCCCCAACCGGGGGGCGGAGACCTTGCGCATTTTTAGCGGGCGTTACCCGCCCCTGCCTGTCCCAGTCCAGCGAAGCACCTCGCGCGCCGGTCATAGTGCCGGCAGGCTGATGCCCGAAGCCGCCCGGGAGCGGCTTGCAAAACCGCCCGCGGGCACCGCACTCGCTCCAGCGGCCCGGTGTGCCTCCGGACCACGTCCTTGACATGAGCGAGATTCGGCAGTCAATGTAGCTGACTCGGTGACCAGTGTCAAGGGCTCTGTCGCATTATCAGAGACACGCGCGTCCGGCGCGTCATTGGGCTTGCCCCGCCATCGGCTAAGGCCAGATGACTTAAGGTTGAATCATTACGTCGTCATGGCCGGACTTGTTCCGGCCATCCACGTCTTTGCTTCACGGGCTTGAAGTCGTGGACGCCCGCGGCAAGCGCGGGCATGACGATTCAAACAAATTTCATCGCATTCTAAGCGATCATGCGCACCCGGCCGACAGCTTCCGTTCGCCGCCGGCGGCAGCCGAGGAATTTTGCAGGTTTTTTTCGGCTTTGATTGATGCGGCTCTTGATAACCACGGTGAGATATTCAACCCGCCCCAAGCTGCGTTTACATCCGACAGCAGACATTCCGCAATCGACGCGAAGGGCCATAAGCAGAGATCACCATTCCTGCCTAATCTGCCGGGCTCTCCGTATCCATTGGCAATCCCATTGTACCACAACCCGCGATGGCAATAGGATCGGTTGGGAGAGGGGAATGGCGGAGCTGACCGAGAACGAATTGCACTTTCTGTACACGCAGCGCATCGACGAGAGCGCGGTGATGGACTGCTCGTGGATGCGACCGCGGCGCTACAAATACGCGATGGAAGAGGAGGGCTACCTTTGGTGCATCTCCCCGACCGACTGCTACAACGGCCACAGACTGCGCAGCCGCGCCGGCCATTGCATCCAGTGCGACACGTCCCGTATCGCGTTCGTTAAACGACATCACGACACGGCCTATATCTACATCGCCGGATCGCTCGCCTCGAAAGTGGTGAAAGTTGGCAACGCTATCTGGCCGGAGCGACGCGTTGGCGCACTCAATTCACGCCGATACGGCGGTATCACAGACTGGGTGCTGCTCTACCACGCCAAATTCGATGAAGCTGGCAAGATCGAGTTCGCGGCGCACGGGCGTCTCTATGGCGATCGCCGCGGTGTGAAAGAGATCTTTCGATGTAACTACGCGCTGGCGAGGAACGCTCTTGTTGAAGCCGCCGAAGGATACCTTGGCGAGGACGAATGGGAGAGCCGGTACGCGCTCTTGCGATATACGTTCGCGGATGAATAGCTATTGCCCTGCGTGGAAGCGACTACTTCCGTGGAGGAGTCGTTGCCGGGCCATGTCCGCTGTGAGTCATTCACGACCGGACCGAGCCAGTGGTAGGTCAGGCTAGGTCTGCTATTTCCCGAAATCGACCGACACCTCTTTCAAGGCCAGATGTCGCGATGGGCCACAAGCGGTGTCTTTCCACCGCCGTCAGGTCTATGCCTTGGGGATTGAGACGTCGTGGGCGAACACACCAAGCGCTTCGGGCCGCGGAAAACGTTCCCCTAAATGCTTCAAAACTCGAACACACAAAGAAAGGGACCAAATCATCTCCTTCGCGCTGAACGCTAGATGATCGTCGCGACCTAGCCCTTCCGGTTCGTCATCAAACTGGATGTGTACGCGGTTGCGAAGCTTACGAAGACGATGCAAATCATCGTAGATAGTTCCACCAAGACCATCGAGAAGCTTGTAGGTTTTCATTGCCTGAATAATGTTGTTGAAGCGCTCGATCTTGGTTCCGCGTATCTTATACAAATCCTCCATCGGAATGCTGGGAACGCCTTCCCTTGTGTAGTTTCGTACACGATAAATAATCTGATCGAGCGCGGCCTCAACGATAGAAGCAGCCTGGACGACCATAAGCTTGTTGAACGTATCGTTCTCGTTCGTGGCACTCAGCCGACAAAGCGCATTCCCATTCACAAGAATGTTGTCTCCAACTTTAAAGTCGCCGATGAAGTTGCACCTAATTATTTCGACTTCCGCTGCCATGCCGTCACCTCGGAAGGTTTTAACGATGGTACTAGTACCCACTTTTCTTCGCAGGTGAGTCATGATTCAAGATCGGGATGATTCCCAAAGCAAGAGAGGTTCGGCTCAAGCCGAAGGTACGCAAGGTGCTTGAGGCGCGCTGCCGGGCA
>JBEKNW010000041.1:0-25893 GCA_049522435.1 Xanthobacteraceae bacterium | reverse complement strand
GCCGGCGGCGACGTCTATTCCCCGGCGATGACCGATTTCATCTTCATGGTGCGCGACACCAGCTACATGTTCGTCACCGGGCCCGACGTGGTGAAAACGGTGACCAACGAGATCGTCACCGCGGAAGAACTCGGCGGCGCTTCGGTGCACGCGACCAAATCCTCGATCGCCGACGGCGCCTACGACAACGACCTCGAATGCCTGTTGCAAATGCGCCGGCTCGTTGATTTCCTCCCCGCCAATTTTTCCGCCGGCGTTCCGCAATGGCCGTCGTTCGACGCGGTCGAGCGCGAGGAGCCTTCGCTCGATACGCTCATTCCCGACAATCCCAACAAGCCCTACGACATCAAGGAGCTGATCCTCAAAACCGTGGACGAGGGCGACTTTTTCGAACTGTCCGAAACCTTCGCCCGCAACATCGTGATCGGCTTTGGCAGGATCGCCGGCCGCACCGTCGGCTTCGTCGCCAACCAGCCGATGGTGCTCGCCGGCGTGCTCGATTCCGATGCCAGCCGCAAGGCGGCGCGCTTCGTGCGCTTCTGCGACGCCTTCAATATTCCGATCGTCACCTTCGTCGACGTGCCCGGTTTTTTGCCCGGCACCGCGCAGGAATACGGCGGGCTGATCAAGCACGGCGCCAAGCTTCTGTTCGCCTATTCGCAGGCGTCGGTGCCGCTCGTCACCTTGATCACGCGCAAGGCGTTCGGCGGCGCTTATGACGTGATGGCGAGTAAGCACATTGGCGGTGACGTGAACTACGCCTGGCCGACGGCGCAGATCGCGGTGATGGGCGCCAAGGGCGCGGTCGAGATCATCTTCCGCGCCGACATCGGCGACCCGGAAAAAATCGCCGCGCGCACCCGCGAATACGAGGAGCGTTTCCTGTCGCCCTTCATCGCCGCCGAGCGCGGCTATATCGACGACGTGATCATGCCGCGCGCCACCCGCCCGCGCATCGCCCGCGCGCTGGCGATGCTGCGCGGCAAGACGGTGGAGATGGCGGGGAGAAAGCACGATAATTTGCCGGTGTGATTTTTACCCTCCCCCTTGTGGGTCGGGGTGGGGGTCCCATTCGCACCCGCGATGCCGATATGATCTATGCCGCAGCAATTCCCGCCTGGATTGTGCTCCGCGCTGCTGTTAGATTGGCCTATGGCCAAACCGCCTCGCACCAACGACAAGCTGTCGCCGCAAGCTGAGGCCCGGCGTGCCGCGTCCCTTGGCCTCGCGTTCAAGAACGGTTGGTGCGTACTACCCTCGCGCGGGGACCGCCGGTCACGAGCGAGTTGGTCCGGCGCTTGCTCGACGAGGCCGACTTCGAAGACGCGGGCCTGGAGCGGCATGATGACCATAGAGCTTGACGTTGGCGACCTTAAACCGCCCGCGGTGGAATTCACGGCGAGCGAACTCGTGGTCACGCTCGCGGATGGCCGCAAGATCGCGACGCCGCTCGATTGGTACCCGCGGCTCAAGCGCGCATCGGCGGCCCAGCGCGCGAACTACGAAATCATGCCGATGGGGATTTACTGGCCCGACGTCGATGAGGATTTGAGCGTCGCCGGAATGCTGAAAGGACAAAGGGTGAAATGCGGTTGAACGGCCCGCCGCCGAGCGCGGCACTATCGACGGCGTGATCGTGCGCCACGCCACGCGCCCGCGCATTGCCCGCGCGCTGGCGATGCTGCGCGGCAAGATGGTGGAGATGGCGGGACGCAAGCACGATAATTTGCCGGTGTAACGTCTTGCATCAGCGCATCTGATGCATTAGCATCTGATGCATGAGGACGACGCTCGATATTGATGATGACGTGCTGGTTGCGGCCAAGGAGTTGGCCAAGGCGCAAAATTCCACTGCCGGAGAAGTCATTTCCGACCTCGTCCGCAAGGCGCTGACGGTTGCCGGAGGCTCCGAGGGCAACGCAGCTGCGCCGCACGGCCTGTTGTACAAAGACGGCTGGTATGTGCTGCCCTCGCGCGGCGCCGTCGTGACCAACGAGCTGATCGATAAAATCCAGGAGGAGTTGGATCAGGACGATGCGCGCGCTGCTGGACGTGAACGTTCTACTGGCTCTGATGGATAGCGCGCATGTGCATCACGGCGCATCTTTGGCGTGGTGGCGAAATGAACGCGACAAAGGCTGGGCGTCTTGCCCACTGACGCAGAACGGTTTTGTGCGCATCGTTTGCCAAGGAAAATATCCGAAGCGGCCGACGGCGGCTCAAGCGATCGAACAGCTGAGGCTGCAACTCGCCGAGCCCGGCCATGAGTTTTGGCCGGACGATGTTTCGATTGCCGAGGCCGCCCGGTTCGATCGGACGCATATCCTCGGGCCGAAGCAGATCAGCGATGTGTACCTGCTGGCGCTCGCGGTGAAGCACAGCGGCCGGCTCGTCACTTTCGACCGCAGCATTCCGCTGCGCGCCGTGCACGGCGCCGAGCCGCGCCATTTGGTGATGATATGATTCGAACCGCCGAGCGCGGCTACATCGACGACGTGATCATGCCGCACGTGACGCGGCCGCGCTGACCGAGAATATGACAAGCGAACGCGATCTCATTAAATTCTGCGAGATTGAAAGTAAGCCGTTCTCCCAAACCAACCGCAAACCAACCGATCGTTGTCCCTTATGGCGGTTGGCTTCAAGTGGCGGTCGGGTGTGGTCAGCACCCTGCCGCAGCGCAAATTACACGCAATGCGCAATCGGCCAAGCGGGCATGGCGGAGAGAGACAATGGGCTATCACGAAGAATATCGTAAGCTTTGGGTCAACTCCGGTTACCCAGGCGACATGGGTAGCGCCTGCGCAGTAAAACCGCCGCCGAAAGAATTCCGGCCAGCCTATCATTTCACCGAAGTCGACCATGCAATTTCGAACATTGAGAATGCACGTATGAAGGTCACACGCATTCTTGAAACAAACGATCCATTCGAACTTGCCGGATTAAATGCGGCTCATCCGCGCGTTCGCCGCGAGATCGAAAAATTCAAAAATGAGAACGATAAAAACTTAAGGTTACTCTGTTTCAGCAAAGATTGGAGAAGCCCTGCACTTTGGGCACATTACGCCAATCGCCATATGGGCATTTGCCTCGGTTTTTGGGCGAAGCCGGAAACCTTGCTAGATGTTACTTATCATCGGGACCGCATCGACGCCGGATTTACAAGCGCTGCTCCGGTTGTTTTCACTCCAAAGATCAAGGAACTGCTGATAACAGCCAAGGCTCGCGATTGGTACTATGAAGAGGAGATTAGACGATGTGTACCTCTGGCCCAAACGTTCGAATCGATGGGCATACGCTTTTATCATTTTGACGAAACGCTAAAACTTAGGGAAGTTATCCTTGGCGCGAAATGCACGACAAAGATTGACGACGTGTGTGCTTTGGTGCGCACGAAGTACAAGGACGTAGCCGTCTATAAGGCTCGACCCGCTTTCGGATATTTCAAAATGGTACCCCACGAAAGCACAATTCCAAAATAAATTCCGCAAATATATGGGAGCATCCGTGGCTGCCATCATACGGCGCAATCAGAATTACGGCGACACCTTACTATTTCCCCAAATTAGTTCGTACACTATAGCGCGTAGGATCGGTGGAGCAAAGCGAAACCCATCAACAGACCTCACCGCCGCACGGTGGGTTTCGCTGCGCTCAACCCACCCTACAAACTAAATCCTCCTCACCTTGATCTCCGCCTTGCGCGCCGCCGCGATCATGGCCTCGTCGGCGGTGACAAGCGGCGCATGCTCGCTCGCCGCCACCGCCAGATAGCAAGCGTGGCCCGCATTGTGCTGCGGCGAAAATTTGGATTTGGCTTTACGGCCTGACCGAGCCGCCGCCTTGTCCGCTCTTACGCGGCCGGCGCCGGCACGAGGCCGTGACGCAGCATGACCTCCTTCATCTTCGCGGGGTCGGGTGAGCCGGCGGCCAGCAGCGCAGCGATCTCTTCAAAATAGCTGCGGCCGAGAACGCCGGGCGTGAGTATGCATAAGCTCGTCGTCGGCGATTCCGTGTTGTTGGTGAAGCCATGGATCACGCCGCGCTTGATGAACAAGCATTGTCCGGGCGCGACCTCGACATCCTGGCCGCCGACCCGCCAGGTGGAAACACCGGTCAAGCCGTAGACGGTTTCGTCCCAGGACTCATGATAGTGGGGGATGGGCATACGGGCCTTGGGCCGCAGCATGAGTTCAAAGAAGTCGAGACTGCCGCCGGTGCCGTCCTTATCCGCCAGGAACTTCACTTCCAGTGAGCGCATATCTATCGTTTGCATGCTTTGACTCCGCAAGGTGCCCTCAAACCAATTTACCACATTGCGGACCTCAGCCACCGGATATCCGCCTTGTCATCGCTCTATAATGCGCGAAGTTCGATACCCTTTACAGCATTCGCCGCGGCCATAAGCCTGCGATCAGCCGTGATCAACGCGCAAGACTCCCGCTCCGCAAGCGCCAGGTAGAAGCAGTCGTAGATCGGGTGTCGAAGCTCGATCGCCAGAGCTAGCGCGCGGACGCGGAGTTCTTCGGTGGGCATCAAGGCCTCGAACGGCAGCAGAGCGGACTGAATTGCGATGAGCGCATCAGCGGGCGCAACGGCCCCGCGTCGTACCGCCTTCCAGATCGCGCTGCCGATTTCGGCCGCGATCAGCGACGGAGCGATCAGGCCGCCCTGGGTGCGAAGTGTGAGCGCGCGTGGCGAGCCTTCCTGCTCCAGCGCCCACAGCGCCGCGACGCTCGCGTCGACGACGAGGGTCATCGGCTATCGCGGTCTTCCCGGATATCGGCCGTGGAGTCCCCGGAAACCTTGCCGATCTTTTTTCGGATGCGGTCGACCGCCGCCCAGGCCTCCTCTTTGCTCGGCTTTGCCGCAGCGTCGAGCGCCTCGCGGGCGAGGTCGTTCACCGACTTGCCTTGCGCTTTGGCCTTCTTCTTCAACTGCGCGGCGGTGGCGTCGGCGACGTTACGGACCAGGATATCGACCATGACCAGGCTCCTTGATATCGCCATGATATCATGGGACGGCTTAGCGTGCAAAGCGCTCCCTTCGCGCCCTGGTGATCTCGTCTCTTATACAGTGACTTTGCTGTTGACAGGCGTCCTTTGTTCAGTTACAAGCCGCGAATCTCGCTCACCTAAAGGACGTCAGCCGGCGACACCGGCTGACGGAGCGGGAGCGGTTCCCGCGGGCGGGGGCTCGTCACCTCCGCTCCCGGGCGGCTTTCGGGAAAACGCCCGGCCGGCACGATGACCGGTCTGCGACTTAGTCGCTGGACTGGGACAGGCGGGGGCGGCTAACGCCCGCTTCTTAGCCAAGTCCCAGGAAGCGCGTACTGGAGCTGAGCTGTGGCGTTCGGTCGCTGCAGCGAGCGCCGTGGTGGAACGCCGACAGGCGAGCGCGCTGCGCTTCAGCGCGGAGCCGCATCCGCTTGATGCGGCTCCAGTGAAACAAATGCGCCTGCCGGCGTTCCGCTTCCCTTTTGTTTGTAGCCCGGGTTGAACGAAGTGAAACCCGGGAGCGGCATCCGAGCCGGACATTCGTTCCCGGATTTCGCTGACGCTCAATCCGGGCTACTTGTTCGCAGGGCATGATCGAGCCGAAAGCCGGTCCCACCGCCGGTTTAGGCGTGACGCGATCCTGCTCCGCGGGACGATTTTGCGAATGGCGTTGACATAACTCGGGCGCGCATGCGTCGCGAGAATGATTTCGCTTGCGCCGCGAGCGATCGTTCGCCGTTGGAGCAATCTCGCCTGTGCCCTTCGCGGCGCCTCCGCCTCGCCTAGGGAATGAAAGCGGCTACAATGACCTTGGCAAACTGGGGGTTGGCCTATGCTCCACTACACCGCGCTCGTCACCATACTCGCCGTGCTCTTTTATTCTTTCACGGGAACTCGCGTGGCGAGGGCGTGAGGAAGATTCGGCCTGAAAGCGCCCGCCATCACCGGCAATCCCGATTTCGAGCGCATCTTCCGGGTGCAGATGAACACGCTGGAATGGATGCCGATTTTCCTGCCGCTGCTGTGGCTGTTCGCCTATTACGTCAGCGATGCCGGTGCGGCGGTGCTCGGTGTCGCGTGGATTGCCGCGCGCGTCCTGTACATGGTGAGCTATGCGCAGGCCGCGGAAAAGCGCGGGCCGGGCTTCGTCCTGCAGGCGGCCGTTTGCGTGCTGCTTTTCATCGGCGCGCTTGTCGGCATCATCACCAGCCTGATACATGGTGGCTGACGACTGGCGGCTGACGACTGACGGCAGGCGACCAGGCAAGCTGTCAAGCCGCGCTGTCGTTCTGCGCATCCGTTCGCTCCCGCCGTGTCTCCTCCTTAACAGCCGCCAGGCCGATGCCGCGCACGCTCGAGAATTTCGCCATCTTCGCGGCGCCCTGGGTATTTGTGGTGCTGTGGGCGTCCGGCTTCATCGGCGCCAAGTTCGGGCTGCCTTATGCGGAGCCGCTGACGTTCCTGTCGCTGCGCATGATGACGGTGGTGCTGCTGCTCGCCGTCATCATCCTGCTCACTCGCCCAAAGTGGCCGGGCAGCGCCGGCCTGGTGCACAGCGCGGTGACCGGCCTCATGGTGCACGGCTGCTATCTTGGCGGCGTATTCGTCGCGATCGAGAACGGCCTCCCGGCCGGACTCGCCGCGCTCGTGGTGAGCCTGCAGCCGGTGCTCACCTCGACGATTGCGAACCGTTGGCTCGGCGAACGCGTCCTGCCGCGCCAATGGCTTGGCTTGCTGCTCGGCCTCCTCGGCGTCTATCTGGTGGTGCGGGAGAACACCGCCGGCGCGACCGCACCGCTCGCCTGGGCGGCGATCGTGGTGGCGCTGATCGGCATCACCGCGGGTACGCTTTACCAAAAAAGCTTCGGCGGCGGCATCGATTGGCGTCCCGGCCTGTGCATCCAGTATGCGGCGGCCGGACTGCTTTTCGCGCTCGGCGCGACGGCGTTCGAAACCCGCATCGTGCATTGGACGCCCGAATTCGTGTTCGCGTTCTGCTGGCTTGTGTTCGTGCTTTCATTCGGCGCGATCTGGCTGCTTTATTTCCTGATCCGCCGCATTGCAGCGACCCGCGTGACCAGCCTGTTCTATCTCACTCCGCCGGTCACGGCGCTGATGGCCTGGGCGATGTTCGACGAGCGCCTGGCGCCGCTGGCCATTGTCGGCATGGCGGTCTGCGTCGCCGGTGTGTTTCTGGTCAATTGGCGCCCCGGCGCCCCCGGCGCCCCGGTGGCGCGGCGGCGTGAGCCGCGCTAACGTCGCTGCCGAACCGCATGCATGCGCGGGAGCAGAGGTCATGAGCGCCCACGGACCGATTGACTATCGCGACGCCGCGGCGGAGGTCCGCGCCGTGTTCGACGACATCAAGCGCACGCGGGGGGTCGAGGACGTGAACAATTTCTGGAAATATCTCGCGCACGACCCGGCGACGCTCAAACGCACCTGGGAGAGCGTCAAGGAGATCATGGCGCCGGGCGCGCTCGATGCGCTCACCAAGGAGATGATCTACGTCGCGGTCAGCGTGACCAACGGCTGCGCCTATTGCATCGCCAGCCACGGCGCCGCGGCGCGCAAGGCCGGCATGAATGAGGCGATGTTCGGCGAGCTCATGGCCGTCGTCGGCATGGCCAATGAGACCAACCGCCTGGCCAACGGCTATCGCGTGCCGATCGATCCGGCGTTCGAGAAATGATGTGCCGCGCGAGCGTGACGGGGTTGTATGGCAAAGTGACTTTTCCGACGAAGCGGCTATTGTGCACTCGTCGTACTAACCCGCGCTCGTAGCTCAGCTGGATAGAGCATCGGACTTCGAATCCGAGGGTCGGGGGTTCGAATCCCTCCGAGCGCGCCACATAAAAATCCCGCGACGACGGCCGGAGGCCTTGGTTCTTCAGGTGATCGAAAGAGCTGCGGGCGGCCGCCAATCGTAGAGCCAATCGTAGTGCCGCAGCAGGCGTTCGCCACCTATCATCCGCATGGCGGCGTCGCGCAGCCCAGCCCTCGCGCCGGCGAGGTGATAGCGCGCGCCGTTGCGGGCCGCCAAGCGCTGCACTCGCCAAGTGCGCCCGCGCCGCACCGCGCAATAGGTGCGTAGCGCGCCGGCCGCATCGTCCGGCTGCCGCGCCAGGCATTGCGCCGCCACCGCGGCATCCTCGATCGCCATGGCGGCGCCTTGCGCCAAATACGGCAGCATCGGATGCGCGGCGTCGCCGAGGAGCGCCACCGCGCCCCGTGACCAGCGCATCAGCGGCCGGCGGTCGTACAGCGCCCACTTCAGCCAGGCCTCGGGCAGGCCGACGAGCGCGAGCGCCGGCGGCGCCCACTGCTCGGCGGCGAGGCGCGGGATGAGGTCGGCACGGCTTGCCGGCTCGCTCCAGCCTGGTGCGTTCCAGCTATCGGCCGTCATGACGACGATGTTGATGACGCGGCCGGCTTTGACCGGATAGTGCACGAGATGGGCGTCGCGCCCGAGCCAGAGATGGATCAGCGGCTCGCGGAATTCGGGCGCCACCTCCCGCGCCGGGACCAAGCCGCGCCAGGCGGTTCGCCCGGCAAAACGCGGCGGCTCACCATAACCGATGCGTTTGCGCACCAACGACCACAGGCCGTCGGCTGCCAGGAGGGCAAGGCCGCGCTCCTCCGTCATTCCGGCCCTGCCGCGCGCCGACACGGTGACCCCGTTGGGATGGGTGACGAAATCCTCCATGCGCGTGCCGAGCTTGACCGTAACGTCAAGGTGCCGGGATACGGCGGCCGCGAGCGCCGCCTGCAGATCACCGCGATGGATCACCCAATAGGGCGCGCCGTAGCGCTGTTCGGCGGCTTCGCCGAGCGGCATGCGGACGATTTCGCGTCCGGTCGTGGCGTTGAGTACGCGCAGAGCCGTGGGCGCGATGGCAAGTGGGCGTAGCCGGTTCTCCAGCCCGAGGTCGATCAGCGTGCGCGCGGCATTGGGCGAGAGCTGGATGCCGGCGCCGGTCTCCTCGAGCCGCTGCGCCTGTTCCAGCACGATGACGCGAAAGCCATTGCGCACGAGCGCGAGCGCGGCGGTCAGTCCGCCGATGCCGGCCCCGGCAACGATGACGATGCGCGGGGACGTCAGGGCACGCGCTCCCGCCCGCCCCCGGCTCAGACGGGAACGTCGTGCAAGGCGCATTCCGCCGGCCGCGCGGCATTCGGCGCCAGCGTCGGGTCGTAGCGGTAGAGCGTCGAGCAATAGGGGCAAACGTGCTCGACCTCTTCCCCCATGTCGCAGAACACGTGCGGATGATCGAACGGCGGATTGGCGCCCACGCACATGAATTCCTTGGCGCCGATCGCGATGACCGCAACGCCGAGGTCGTTGTGGAAGTGGGGAACGATCGTCTCAGCCATGCTCGCGTCCGCCTTGCCGCGCGGCACCATAGCCGCCCAAGGCGCCGATTCCTAGCGATCCGCTGCCAAAAAAAAGCCCCAAATTCGCGGCACCATGAACCTCTTCGACCGGCCTTGGTTGACCGAGCGAGCACCGCGCCGGCGGATGTCATTCTCCGCGGCCAGCAGCATCATCTTTCGTGCATTGTCGATCGGATCGACTATGGTCGCGCATGCCGCGTTTTACGCATGACGACGTGGAGATCGCCTTTCTCGACGAGGGCGAGGGCGCGCCGATCGTGCTGGTGCATGGCTTTGCGTCCAACAAGGAGGTGAATTGGGTCTTTCCCGGCTGGGTGACCACGCTGACGCGCGCCGGGCGCCGGGTCATCGCGCTGGACAACCGCGGTCACGGCGAGTCCACGAAACTTTATGATCCCGCCGCCTATCACAGCGCCGTCATGGCCGAGGATGTCCGCGCGCTGATCGATCACCTCGGGCTTCCTCGCGCCGATGTCATGGGTTACTCGTTGGGCGCGCGGATCACGGAGTTCCTGGCGCTCGCCCATCCCGAACGCGTGCGCGCAGCCGTGCTCGGCGGCCTCGGCGTTCGCTCTGGCGAGGGCGCTGGGCTGCCGGAAACAATCGCGCAAGCGCTCGAAGCTCCCGCGCTCGCCGATGTCTCCGACCCCACGGCCCACATGTTCCGTGCTTTCGCCGAGCAGACGCATTCCGACCTTCGCGCGCTGGCCGCATGCATGCGCGGCTCGCGCCAGACGCTCAGCCGCGCCGAGGTCGGCCGCATTGCGGTGCCCGTCCTGGTCGCAGCCGGCAGCAACGATCAGATCGCGGGTTCGCCGGAACAGCTTGCCGCGCTCATTCCCGGCGCCCAGGCCATCGCCATTCCCGGCCGCGACCACATGCTCGCGGTCGGCGACCGCGTGTTCAAGACCGGCGTGCTGGAATTCCTGGCGCACCGGCCTTGAATACGCGGCCAATAGGCCATTAGCCCATATTTCCTCAGCCAAAAGCGGTGTCGGTCGGCCATTGGCGGCGACTGGCAACCCCTGGCAACCCCTGGTTTCTGCCCCGCGCCGCCCTAATTATGCTAGAACCGCATCGTTCCGGGAGGCACTGCAATGGCGCAGTATCAGGCGAAGCCGGCACTCGATACCGTGGACCCGGTATGGGTGCGCATCCGCCGCGAGGCCGAGGAGGTGGTGCGGCGCGAGCCGGAATTCGCCACCTTCATCTATTCGACCATTCTGCACCACGACGCGCTCGAGGCGGCCATTGTCTACCGGCTGGCGGACCGGCTCGACCATCCCGCGCTGTCGGGCGAGTTGATCCGGCAAGCCTATGCGGATGCGCTCAAGGATACCCCCTCGCTCGGCGACGTCTTCCGCGCCGACCTCGTGGCGACGGTCGACCGCGATCCGGCGACCCATCGCCTGCTCGAGCCTGTCCTTTACTACAAGGGCTTTCATGCCATCGAGACGCATCGGCTCGCGCACTGGCTCTGGGCCAATGGTCGCCGCGATTTTGCGCTTTACCTGCAGAGCCGCGCGTCGGCGGTGTTCCAGTGCGATATCCATCCGGCGGCGCGGATCGGGCGCGGCATTTTTCTCGACCACGCCACCGGCCTCGTCGTCGGCGAAACCGCGGTGATCGAGGACGACGTGTCGATGTTGCACGACGTGACGCTGGGCGGCACCGGCAAGGAGCACGAAGATCGCCATCCGAAAATCCGCTACGGCGTGATGATCGGCGCCGGCGCCAAGATACTTGGCAACATCGAGGTCGGGCATTGCGCGCGCATCGCGGCGGGCTCGGTGGTGATCAACCCGGTCCCGAACAACGTCACGGTCGCCGGCGTGCCTGCCAAAGTAATTGGAGTTGCCGGGTGTCCGGAGCCCGCGCGCAGCATGGATCAGATGTTTAGCGACGGGATTTGATTGCGGCCGCTGCCGCGTGCTATGCGACGGGAGAATTTTGTTGAGCATGATCTTTTCCGAAAACCGGTGACCACCCCCCGATCAAGTCCGGGGGCAGGCTTTTTCGGGATCATGCTCTAGGAGACGCGCGGTGGACGTGCAAGAAGTCAAAAAGCTCGACGCCTATCTCAAGAAGCTGTTCGGCAATCAACGCATCCGCGTGGTGCCGCGGCCGAAGAAGGACGATTCGGCCGAGGTCTATGTCGGCGACGAGAGATTGGGCGATCTTAACCTGGACAACGAAGATGAGGACCTCTCCTATAATTTTCGAATGGAAATAGATCTAGGAGAAGTGAGCGACGTCGATCAGATCAAGCGCTTGGACACGTATCTCAAGCGAAAATTCGATAATGAGACCGTCCGTGTTGTGCCCCGCGTGAAGAAAAGGGATTCGCTCGAAGCCTACTTAGGTGACGAATTCATCGGCGTAGTATTCGTCGATAATGAGAAGGGGCGCCGATCCTACATTCTTGAAATGCCGATTCTGGAAATGGACTTGGCCTGAGCCGCCCGCGCTCGCAGGTAATTTGGAACACCGCCGCCGCTGAGCGGTCAATTTCCCTGCGGATGCAGTTGCGCGATCAGCCGGTCGAACGAGGCTGTGACGCCGCGCCAGTGATTCAGCCATTCCCGCGGAAACCGCAGCGTGATCGCGGCGGCGTCGAGCGAGCGCTCGTGGATGCAGGTGCCGGGCACGGTGCGAACCGCCAGCGTGCAGCGAGCGAAGAACTGCTCGGGCTTTTCCGCGAGGTAGACGAGGTCTTCGCTCTCATAGGGCGTGCCGGCGCGGAACGGGAGGATGGCGAGCCCGTCCGGACCGGCCGTCGCCTGCGCCTTGATGTAACGTGGATAGATGGTGCGCAGCCGCTCGGCAGGCGTCAGCACGGCGCCCAGGCCGGCGATGGTGACGAACAGGCGGTCGTTGGCGCTTGGCAGCGCCGGGAGGGCATCGTCTTCGCGCGTAACGACCGGCTTGGCCGGGGCTTTGCCGTCCGATTGCGGTGCTGCGAGCGAGGGCCAAAGGAAGACGAGATCGATCCGCTCGTGGGCCCCGGGATGACGTTGCACCGCGGCGCGGATCGCCGCTTGTGGCACGTTGAAGAGCACGCCCGCGACCGTGACCGGAACGGCCGGTGCATCGAGCGGGATCGGCGCGCTCGGCCAAGTCGGCCACAGCATATACGAAACGAAGCTTCCGGCCGCGACGACGAGCATGGCGAGAAAGGCGAACGGCAGCCAGAGCAAGCTGCCGGCCTTGCGGCGTATTTTGTGTCGAGGAACTGCGTGCGCCGTCATGCCGTGCTTCGCCGCTGGCTGCGAATCAACAACCAGTATGGCACGGGCGGGAAGCGCGAAGGCGTTAACCCTTTCTTAATCAATTCGTGGCGGCGCGGCGCGCGCTCTGCAAGGCTTCGCGAAAATCGGAGGCGTTGCGAATGTTCGAAGCCGTGTGGCCCGCGATTTCGCCCGAGTCCATCGAGTCGTTTTTCGCCCTCGCCATCGGCTTTGCCGTCGCCGGAGCATGCGCGAGTGCCTATCGCCTTGTGTGGCGGCATTTCCCGAGCTTCCGCTTGCTCGAAGTGGGGCCCGTGGCGGCGCGCTTGGCCGCCGTTCCATTGCTCATCTTCTCCGCCCCCTTCATCATCATGCGCAATACCTTGCGTGGGCGCCGCATCGAGCGCCGCCGCGCCGAATTCGTCATGGTGGCCACGGTAATCGCCGGACTCTGGAGTCTGGCGTCGGGGACGGTCGTGGAGCTGGCGCTTCAAGCGCTGCTCAACGTCTGATACGGATTTCCGCTGTCCAGTTTCCGCTCATTCCCGCACAAGCGGGAATCCAGACGAGGGCACTGGGTCCCAGCGTTCGCGGGGACGAGCGGCACCACAAGTGCCAATCAGGTTCACCATGATCTACGAACTCGACGGGCAGCAGCCGAACTTGCCGGAGGAGGGCCGCTATTGGATCGCGCCGAGCGCGGCGGTCATCGGCAAGGTGCGGCTGAAAACCGATTGCAGCGTCTGGTTCGGGGCGGTGCTGCGCGGCGACAATGAGTGGATCGAGCTCGGCGAGCGTTCGCAGATTCAGGACAATTCGACGCTGCATACCGATCCCGGCCTGCCGCTCACCATCGGGCCGGACTGCGTGATCGGCCACAACGTCATCCTGCACGGCTGCACGATCGGCGCCAACTCGCTGATCGGCATGGGCGCGATCGTGCTCAACGGCGTGCGCATCGGCGCCAACAGCCTCATCGGGGCCGGCGCGCTGGTGACCGAGGGCAAGTCGTTTCCGGAAAGATCGCTCATCGTCGGATCACCGGCGCGCGTCATCCGCACGCTCGATGCGGCGGCGGTGAAAGGGATCGCCGCCGGCGCCGACATCTATGTCCGGAACTTCAAGCGTTACGCCAAGGGATTGAAGTCCATCGGATGACTTTCTGCAGTGCAAGCGCGGTATCGCTGCCCAAAGTCTTCTGAACTTGCTGCTACAGCGAGGTGTGCGCCGGCTTGTGCCGCTGTCTGGTGTTGGCGAGCTTCGGAAGTTTTTTTACTTGATCGCCGATTTCCTCGCGCGCCACGCGGAGCTCATAGAGCTTCTGCAGGTTGAGCCAGAATTCCGGGCTGGTGCCGAACCAATGACCGAGTCGCAAAGCCGTGTCGGCAGTGATGCCGCGCTGACCATTGATGATGGCCGTCACGCGGTTCACCGGCACCTCGATCTGCCGCGCCAGCGCGGCGGCCGAGATGTGCAACTCTTGGAGTTCTTCGGCAAGATGCTCGCCGGGATGAATGGGTGTGCGCGCCATGGTGCCTCCTAGTGATAATCGACAATCTCAACGTTCGCCGGGCCGGCTGAGCCTTCGGGCCATTCAAAACAAATCCGCCACTGGTCATTGATGCGGATGCTGTATTGGCCTTGTCGGTCGCCCTTGAGCGCCTCCAACCGATTACCGGGCAGCGCGGCGAGGTCCGTCAGGCGCGTCGCCGCATGTAACCTGTCCAGCCGCATTTCGGCCTGTCGTGCAAATCCGGAGAATTCCCGCACGCGCTTGCCTCCGGCAAAGCGTTCGGTCCTTTTGCCCCGGTAGCTGACGATCATCGTGCGTAGTTCTGACACGATTTACGTGTTACGTAAATAGTAATCCGGGCGCTATCCGCAAGCCCGATGCGGCCCGCGGTGCGGGGGATCGCCACCGGAGCCGACGTCTATGTCCAGCACTTCAAGAAATATGCTAAGGGCTTGAGGGCTTGAAACCGATCGGGTGATAATCGGCACGCGAGGACCGCATGAAGCGGATCATTGTCCTCATCGACGGCACCTGGGACCGGGAAGGCGCCGGCGACGACACCAACGTCGCCAAGCTTGATTGCGGCAAGAAGATTGTGACCAGCGCTTTCATCAAGGCGGAGGCGGCAGACGGCACCGCGCAACATGTCCATTATCATCCGGGTGTCGGCACCCAAGGCGGCTTCCTCGACAGATGGCTCGGTGGAGCTCTCGGTTTCGGCCTCAAGCAAATCATCAAACAGACGTATAATTTTGTCGTCGATGACTTCGCGCCGGGCGATGAGATTTACATCTTCGGTTTCTCGCGAGGCGCCTATGCGGCGCGCGCCTTGGCGGGCTTGATCGGTGCGTCGGGCATCCAGCGGCGCCGGGATGACGAGAAATTCGAAACCGCATGGCGGTATTATCGTGTCAAGCCGGCGCTGCGCCGCGAGCCGCGAACCGCCGGTTGGACTGACCGCAACACCATCGCTGCTTACAATTCGCTCGCCGCGCGGAACGCATTTCATGACATGCGGTCGATCAAGTGCGTGGCGGTGTGGGAGACGGTCGGCTCGTATGGCGTGCCGGCCGGATTCGGGTTGCGGGCGCTGGCGAGATACATCGCACTGTTCTTTCTTGGATTCCACGACACCAGTTTCGGCGAGCACGTTGCCGTCGGCCTGCACGCCGTTGCGGTTGACGAGCACCGCCGTCCCTTTGTCCCGACGTTTTGGACGATACCGATAGGCCAGCATCCAAACGGGCACGTCGAGCAGACCTGGTTCGCCGGCGCGCACTGCAATGTGGGCGGCGGCTACGCCGACAGCGGCCTGTCCGACCAGGCGCTGATCTGGATGGTCGCGCGCGTCCAAGCCCTTACCGGGCTCGAATTCGATGCGCCGGCGATCAAGGCGAACACCAAGCCGGATATTGGCGCCCCGGTCGTCGATTCCGCGAAGGATTGGCTGATCGACGAATATTTTCCGCATTACCGGGTGGTCTTGTCGCCCGTCGCCATACATCACGGCTACCTATTGAATAAGCCGGATCGCACGCAGCAACACATCAACGAGCGTGTTCATTGGAGCGTCGTCGCCAAGCGCGACAACCGAGCCGGGGCGAACGACGCCGGCGTATCGAGCTATGCGCCGCCCAATCTACCGGCGCGCATCGCGGCCGACAAGATTGCCACCATGACCAAAGAAGAAGCGGCGCTGCTCACTTGAGAACAGATGACAGATGACAGATGACAGATAACGTGAATTGTTATTCTGTCCTCCGTCCTCCGTCCTCCGAATCCTCACTTCGCCTCGGCGGTTTCGGGTTCGCCGGGTGCCGTGGGCGCGCCGGCAATCCGCACCTTGTCGCCGGTCGCGATTCCATCAGGCGGGTTGGCGATGACGCGATCGTCCGCGGCAACGCCGGATGCGAGTTCGACTTCGTTACCGAGGTCGCGCGAGATCGTGACCTGCTTGAGAATGGCGCGACCCTCGCTGTCCACGGTCGCGACGTGCAACCCGCTCTGATTGAAGATCAGCGCACTGGCCGGGACGTTGATCGCGATCTCGGGATGCGGCAGGTCGAAACTCAGGGTGGCGAAGGCACCCGTCATCAATTCGCCGGCGGCGTTGTCGACGGCAAGCTGCATGCGTGTCGTACCGGAAGCAAAATCGACGGCTTGCGCGGAGGCCTCCACCGTCGCCGGAAAAGTCCGTCCCGGGTATTCAGGCACCGAGATCTTCGCCTTGGTGCCCATCGGGATGTTGGGCACGTCGCTTTGTGGAACATTGACATAGGCGCGCAATTTGCTTGTTTGCGAAACCACGAACATCGGCGGCCCGCCGCCCGATCCGGCGTTGATCAGGGCGCCAACGTCGGTCGTGCGCGCGGTGACAAGCCCATCGAACGGCGCGACCAGGCGCTTGTATTGTTCGAGCACGCGCAGGCGGTCGAGATTGGCTTGCGCCGCCCGGACCATCCCTTGTTTGTTGGAGGCGTCGGCTGCCCTCTGGTCGAGATCCTGCTGCGATATGGCGTAGGATGTGATCAATGACTGGCCGCGCTTTAGCGTCATATCCGACAGCACGGAATTGGCCTGCGCGCTCGCCAGATTGGCCTCGGCCTGCATGATCTGCTGGTCGAGATCCGGCGCGTCGATTTCGGCGAGCAGCTGGCCCGCTTTGACCGGGGTGCCGATATCGGCCTTCCACTCCTTCACATAGCCGGTGACGCGCGCATAGATTTGCGCCTGGGTGTAAGCCTCCAGCCGGCCGGGAAGCTCGAACGTCGTCGTCTTGCCGCGGGTGTCCGGCAACGCGACGGCGACGACCGGCACCGCCTGGTTCTCGGTCCATTCCCGCAACTTTGCGTCGGCCATCTTGCGCGTCGTGATACCCGTGACGACGATGATGGCGCCAATAATCACCGCTGAAACGCCTGCGATGTACAATCCGCGTCGCGACGGCGCCGGCGGGGCGGATTCAGGCGGCATGCGGTTCTCCAATTGCCGGGGCGCCCAGCTTGCCGCGACGTTCGTGGATGATGCTGAAGACGACCGGAACGAACATCAGCGTTGCAACAGTAGCAAAAAAAAGGCCGCCGACCACGGCGCGACCAAGCGGCGCATTCTGCTCGCCGCCTTCGCCTAAACCAAGTGCCATCGGCAGCATGCCGATGATCATGGCGAGCGCCGTCATCACCACCGGCCGCAAGCGCACGAATCCCGCTTCGAGCGCGGCGGCGACCGGATCGCCGTGTTGTTCCAGCAGCTCCTTGGCGAAGCTGATGACGAGAACGCTGTTGGCGGTGGCGACGCCCATGCACATGATGGCGCCGGTGAGCGCAGGGACCGACAGCGTCGTCTGCGTGGCGAAGAGCGTCCAAACGATGCCGGCGAGCGCGGCCGGCAGCGCGGTGATGATCACGAATGGATCGGTCCAGGACTGGAAATTGACCACGATCAACAGATAGATCAGGACGATGGCGCCGAGCAGGCCGAAGATGAGCCCCGAGAAGGAGTTGTTCATGGTCTTGACCTGTCCGAGCATGACCACTTGCGCGGTCTTCGGCGCGTCCTTTGCGGTTTCGTCCACGACTTTCTGCACGTCGGCGGCGACCGCGCCGAGATCGCGGCCCTGGGTGGTGCCGTAGATCTGGATCATGGGCTGGATGTCGTATTGCGAATACACCGCGGGCGTGGCCGCTCGTTTGATGTCGGCAATCGCGCCAAGCGTTTGCGGCGGCGCCCCCGGCGCGGTGATTGGCAGATTTCGCAGGGCGTTGAGCGAATCGACCTGGTATTGCGGCGTCTGCATGACGATCGAGTAGTTGACGCCGTTGTCGGGGTTTAGCCAGAACGTCGGCTGGACCTGGCTCGAACCGGCGAGGTTGACGACCATGCTGTTGGTCACGTCGCGTTCGGTGATGCCGACATATTGCGCCCGCGTCCGATCGACGTCGACGTCGAAGCTGGGGGCGCTGAGCGATTGCTGAATGCGCGCGTCGGCGAGACCCGGGACGTGTCGGAGCCGCCGCAGCAAGTCCTCCGCATAAGCGAAATTGGCGGGAAGATCAGGGCCGCGAATTTGCAGCTCGATCGGGGCGGGCGCGCCGAAATTCAGGATCTGGCTGATGATGTCGGCCGGCAGGAACGAGAACGTCGTGCCCGGGAATCGGGCCGGGAGTTCCTCGCGCAACGTGCGAACATAATCCGCCGTACGCCTGTGACCCTCGTTCAGCTTGATTTGGATTTCGCCGTCCTGCGTGCCGATGGTGCCGGTGTTGTTGTAGGTCATATTGATGCCGCTGACCGGAAAGCCGATATTGTCGACCAGCGTCGCGAGCTCTTGCGGCGGAATGAGCTGGCGGACGGCTTTCTCGATTTCGGCAAATTGCCGCGCGGTTTCCTCGACGCGCGTGCCGATGCGCGTGCGCACGTGCATGAGAATCCGGCCGTCGTCGACCGACGGGAAGAAGTCGCGCCCGAGGTAGGGCGCCAGCGCGAACGTGCCGATCACGAAGGTGAGGAAGCAGGTCACGAACACCGCGCGGTGGCGCATCGCCATCGCCAAAAGCTCGCGATAGGCGAGGCGAGACCGCTCGAAGCGCGCCTCGAATCCGCGCTGCAGGCGCACCAAAGGATTGCGCGACGGCGGCAGCGAACCGTCCAGGCCGTGCATATCGGTGTGCGGGGCGTGCCTGCGCAGCATGTATTTCGCCATCGTCGGCACCAGCGTGCGCGACAGGATGAACGACCAGACCATCGCCGACATGACCGCTTCCGCCATCGGCACGAAAAGGAAGCGGGGCACGCCGGTGAGGAAGAACATCGGCACGAACACGATGCAGATGCACAGCATCGAGACGAACGCCGGCGTCACGATCTGCTCCGCGCCATCAAGGATGGCGATCTCGACCTCCTTGCCCTGCTCGAGGTGCCAATTGATGTTCTCGATCGTCACCGTGGCCTCGTCGACGAGAATGCCCACGGCAAGCGCCAGCCCGCCCAACGTCATGATGTTGAGAGTTTCGCCCAGCGCCCACAGCGTCGCGATCGAGCCGAGCACCGAGAGCGGAATGGATGTGGCAATGATCAGGGTCGAGCGGAAGCTGCCGAGAAAGAGCAAAATCATCAAGCTGGTGAGCGCTGCGGCAATGACGCCTTCGCGAACGACGCCGCCGATCGCGGCATTGATGAAGAACGATTGATCGCCGATCTCCTCGATGGTGAGGGTGCTCGGCAGGGTCGCCTTCATCTCCCGCAATTTCTTCTTGATGCCGTCGATGATCGCCAGCGTCGATACCGCGCCGTTCTTCAGCACCATCATCAGTACGGAACGGCTGCCCTCGACATGAACGATATTGGTCTGCGGCGGATTGCCGTCGCGGACATGGGCGACGTCACGGATGTAGACCATCGCGCCATTGACGCTTTTGATCGGCAGGTCGCCGAGCGCATTGATCAGGGAAGGGGCGTTGTTGAGATTGATCGCGTATTCGAAGGTGCCGATTTTCTCGGTGCCGACCGGGGTAATCAGGTTCTGCGCGGCGAGCGCGTTGGCAACATCCTGGCCGGACAGGCCGCGCGCCCGCATCGCCGCCGAATCGAGATCGATCTGCACTTGCCGCTGCTTGCCGCCGTAGGGGTAAGGAATGGCCACGCCTGGCACGGTCACCAGCGCGGTGCGCAGAAAGTTGATACCGAGGTCGGCCAGCCTCTGCTCGGTCAGGCCCTTGCCCGACAAAGCGAGTTGGATGATCGGAACGGTCGAGGCGTTGTAGTTGAGAATGAGCGGCGGCAGGCTGCCGGGCGGCATCTGCCGCAGCAAGGTTTGCGAGATTGCGGTGACTTGCGCGTTGGCGGTGCGGATGTCCGCGAACGGCTGGAAGAACACCTTGACGATGCCGAGACCGGTGTAAGACGTTGCCTCGATATGCTCGATGTCGTTGACCGTCGTGGTCATTGTGCGCTCGAACTGGGTCACCATGCGGCCGGCCATCTGATCCGGCGGCAATCCGGTGTAGTTCCAGATCGCCGCGATCACCGGAATTCTGATTTCCGGGAAGATGTCGACGGGCGTGCGCCAGGCCGCGAGCGGGCCGACGATGAGGATGAGCAGGGCGAGCACGATAAAGGTGTAAGGGCGCCGCAGTGCAATGCGGACAAGTTCAGTCATTCGGCACAGGTTCCCAATTGCCAATCATGGCCGCCGCCATGGATGGCACAGTCGTCACCCCCCGGCGAGAAAATCCCGCTGTGCGCTGCAACATAGCGGCCTTGTCCGCCCGCACAACTCACAAACACGTTTTCCGGCCGCTACCGCGGCGTTTTGCGCCCGCCAGACGAGTTGATGGACCCATAAACTCAACGGAACGCGCAGTGAACAAAGTCCACGGATGTTTTACGGATCGTGGTGCCAGTTTCGCGCTGCCGTACGCGGAGGGTGAACAGTAGACGGAATCACGTGCCGCGCGGACTCAAATCTCGCTCAAAGGCAAGAATTGATTTTGCCGGAATGGCCGCGCAGCTTATGGCCATGGGCGATCTAGCGATTCTCTTTCAACGGGCGAGGAAGCCGATTACGGCTTCTGAGCGCTGGCTCGGTCGCGCCGCCCGGGCGCGGGGAATAGCGATGATGCTTTCGAAGGCGGACGCTATGGTAGTGGAGGCCTACGCTGCCGAGTGCGAGGCGGAAGCCAAGCGGGTGATCGAAGCGCAACGAGCGCCGATCGCTGCATAGCCGGGGTCCAACCGGTGATTTCTGGTGAACTGTAAATAAACCGCAACGCGCGTCTGCACATGCCGCGTGGTGTTGGTGTGTGTTCAGCCATACGGCACTGCAAACACAGAGGGTTTGGTACCCCAAAAAGGTGCGGCCGGCTCCTGGGGCAGAGCTTAGTGTATGTAGGAAAATCAAAAACTTGGCGGCCATAGTGCCGCCATTCCACGTCTATTCCACGGATTATACCAGGGTTGCGAGACCGACCTTGTTCGGTCGTAAGGACCGTCAGCGCGTCTTCGTCACTTCCGCTTTTGTTGAGGGTTTCGGATGCCGGCCCATCGCGACGATGCGGCTTGCACCGTGGGCCGGCGTCCGAAAGCCTCTACAACAACGGAAGTCGCCGTTTCGGCGAGGTAGGTGCCCGACAAACGACCTACCTTTGCTAAATGTGTTCACGGGACCAGGTCGTGATCAGACGCCGCTCAACGCAGCCGTCCTGTTCCGCAACCATCCTTCCGATTTCTTGTGAACCCAACTCTGGGCCTCGTCGGCAGACGCGAAGCCGCTAACGTGCTGCTCTTGGCCATACTGCCATAAGACTCGCACATACCATCCGGGCGCAAATTTCAGTTGACGCACCGCAAAGGTCGGAGGGCGTCTGCCTTCAGCAAGGCTGGCAATCAGGCGCTGTTTATTGGACATCGCAGTCCTTGTTCTTCTCGCATGCCTATTTTTTGTAGTATCGCGAACGTCGAAAAGTGTAACAACCGGACACCGGCGCGCGCCGGCGAGCGGCTTTTGACGGTCATTTAGAGTCCGCAAGCGCGGCACCGGGTGAAGCGCGTGCGCCGGCCCGCGGAATGCGGCCCGGCGCATCAGCAGTGATTACTTCGACATGTTGTCTTTCGACATGTTGTCTTTGGACATGTTGTCTTTGGACATGTTATCTTTGGACATGCTGTCCTTCGACATGCCGTCCTTCTTCATGCCGCTGTCTTTCGACATGCCGTCCTTCTTCATGCCGCTGTCTTTCGACATGCTGTCCTTGCTCATGTCGTCGGCGAACGTGGCCGGTGCAGCGAAGGCGAAGGCAAGCGCGATGGCGGCCACCGGCAAAAGCAGACGCGAACGGACGATCATCCTGGTTCTCCGTTAGGTTACGATGGTATCGATCCCATCATCCTTAATTCGAACCGGCGGGCGGAACGGTTACATGCCGGCAAGAGAATTTTGCAGCGTCCGAGTGCCGAACGCCCACGCCGTAGCGACGACGATCGCCACCGCAACCGCGTGCACTGCAAGGTCGATCGCCGCGGCGTCGAAAGGATGGAAGAAATTCAACAACGTAGCCGCCGCTGCTGCCGAAGCGAGGCCCGCCATCGCCGCCGTCAGCGGTGGCGCCAGCGAATAGGCGCGCCGCAGCATGACGATCAGCGCCGCCGATAGCGGCACCGACAGGCCGATAATGAACAGCAGGCAATCCCGCGTCTCGCTGATCGCAGCGACATGAGTGCCCGGCAGCACATAGGCGCGCATGCAACCGAGGCCGCTCGCTCCCACCCACAACGCCGCCGCCGGTAGCGGCAGCAAAGCCCACGCCCGGGACCGATCTGGCAGGCTGACCTCAAACGCGGCGAACGCCGCTGTCGCCATAGTCGCGATTGAGCCAAGCCCCGCAAGCCACATGTCGGGAGTCGCGGTCATCCGATGCCACACCGCCGCCACGTCAGCGAATGTCGCGAGCGCGGCCGCGACGGCTGCGACGAGGATGAGCCAGAACAGCGTGCGCAGCGCCGGCGGCGGCAGGGGGCGTACCGGCCGAAGATTTGCCGCCAGCGCGCTGATCAGGTGATCGTTAGAACCGTCCATTTCAATCTCCGCGATCCATCTTGAGGCGCAGCGCGTTCAGCGCCCGATGCAAGTTCACCTTGAGCGATCCTTTGCTGCGCCCCGTCAACGCCGCGGCATCGTCCAGCGATTTCTCGTCAAGCATGAGATGGTGCACCGCCTCGCGCTGGCGCTGCGGCAATTCAGCGAGTGCCGCGCCGATGCGCTTGACCTTTTCCTTGTGCTCGATCCCGGCCGAAAGATCGACGGCTTCGTCGGCATGGCTCTCGTAGGCGAGCGGTGCATGCACTTCGCGCGCTCCACGTCGGTGCATCTGGCGCAGGATGTCGATTGCGCGCCGCTCGACGATGACGCCCAGCCACGCGTTGAAGGAACGCCGTGGATCGTAGGTCGCTCGGGCGCGGTGTACGGTTAGCAACGCCTCCTGCACCACGTCATCAGTGCGGTCAGACGGGACGCCCTGACGGCGAGCGACGCTCACGATGAATGACACGCAATCGCGCAGCAGTGTCTCATAGGCCACGCGATCGCCCGTTTGGGCAGCGGCCATCAACGCCGATCGACGAGCGTCCGACTCTGTTTGCCTATTCTCGGCACGCTTCATTGTATGTTCGATCCGCCGCTCCGCTGCCGATGGCAACGATATCAGTTGGGACGATATCGAGCACCGGAATAGGAAGGGGCGCAACGGATTGCGCCTCGACGCCAATATCACATTTCCTTGTGCCATTTGCCCCGACACTCCTCCTTCTAGTGTCTTTCGCTCCGAGGCGGGCAAAAGTTACAGGGGACAATCGGCCGACGTTCGGCGAACTGACGCTCAGGGCGGGGGCGAGTGGAACTCATTTTGAGCAAGCCTCGTCTGCTCCACTTCGACAAGCGGGAGTCCGGCCGTAGCAGTCGTTTTTGAAATTATTGTCAGCGGAAAGGCGCTTGTCAGCGGCCAGGCAAATCTGTTCCAAAAAAAGGTGCGGCCGGCTCCTGGGGGAGAGCCGGCCGCGGCGAACCCGGTCTGGGGGACGGGGAGGGTGGGGACGTGACCGGGGTCGCAAACTCCTTTCGAATGCCCTGTTGTCAGCGCGAGGTTGCCGTCGCCGGCGCCGCGCGCGGTTCGCCGAGCGAGATCCAGACATTCGGATCGGCCTGCGACTGGCGCTTGACGAAGCGGTAGCCGGTGTCCGACCACAGCAGGATTTGATCGTTCTGGTTGTCGAGGACGTACTCGCCTTTGTCGGTCTTGACCGTGAGGATGGCGTGACCGTCGCCGCGCTTGTCGCGCACCACGGTGATGAGCAACGCCTCGCGCGGCCAGCCCGTTTGCATCAGCATTCGCCGCTTGGCGAGCACGTAGTCCTCGCAGTCGCCGTAGCCGTCATCGGGATAATTCCAGCGCTCGACTACGCCCCAATGGTCCATGTCGGTCATCGGCTTGATGTGGGTGTTGACGTACAGGTTGACGCGTTCGAGGTCTTTCCACGCCTGCGCCGAGAGCATCACGTCGCGCGGCTGCGACGGCTTGGTCTTGCATTCCGGATCGTACTCGACGCAGAACTCGATCCAGCCGATGGGCGCACGCGTCGCCTCGCCGAGCGAGATGAACAGGGGACGTTCGTCCGCATTGCTTGCCGTCGGCCGCGCCAGCACCGCGAGTACGATGAGGCTCGCAGCGGCGCCACGCCGGAGCATTGCTTTGGCAACCGAACTCATGACCCCTCTCCCGTCTTGTTGGGGCCACGTTTGTCACAAAGCTTTTGCGCTGCGGCTAAGTTGAGTGCTTCAATTTGAAGTAAAGACCGATAAACAGCCGAGAAAATCCGGGCGATATTGTCCGGAAGCTCATGTAAAGTTTTAGTTGTTCAATTTTGCTGCAAATTGCGCGCATGTCGTCGGCGATAGCGGCGGCAGTGGTTTTGTGCGCATCGCTGTGCGATCGTTGCCCGCTGCTGCGGCGCGGCCGGCGCGGCCGGCGCGGCTGGGCAGCTTTACGCGCGGCTTCGCGGAGTCAGAAAAGTATCTGCTCGGCATTTACCCGCCGGTGACGTTGCCGGCGGAATCGTCGACGGCATCCGTGGTCGGCGTTTCCACTCATGGGCTGATCCCGCAGCATGAACTTGCCGGCACGTGGGCTCGCAATTATTCACGTTGCAGAAAAAAGCGCCAGGCGGGCCACGCCTCAAGGCGTGGTAAGCTCGGCTTGGATCAACCGACAACGTTAGGGAGGAGTATAGATCATGTCATTAGGCAACTTCGTTCCGACCCCGGAATTCAAAACCTACAAGGAGCGCTTCAAGGATTTCTACAAGATGGAGCGCCGCGCCGACGGCGTCATTCTCGTGCAAGCGCACACCAAGGGCGGGCCGATCCAACTGAGCGTTGAGAATCACAGGTCGGTGGGACAGATGTTCAAGACCATCGGCGCCGATCCCGACAACGAAATCCTGATCTTCACCGGATCGGGCGATGAATTCATGATGGACGCCGATCCCGAGGGTTTCAAGCTGGAGGCGGAGGATTTGGCCTATTGGGCCTACGAATACGCCTACAAGGACGGCCGCATCAACGTCAGCTCGCTGGTCAACGATCTGGAAATCCCGACCATCGGCGTGATCAATGGTCCCGGGTTTCACACCGAGATGTGCCTGATGTGCGACATCACCATCTGCAGCGAGGACGCCATCATCTACGATCTGCATTACGACATCGGATCGGTGCCGGGCGACGGCATCCATAGCTGTTTTCAGGAGCTGCTCGGCGTCAAGCGCGCCGCCTATGCGCTGCTCACCGGCCAGGCGATCGACGCCAAGACGGCGTTGGACTATGGCATGGTCAATGAGGTGGTGCCGCGCGCCCGCTTGCTCGAACGGGCCTGGAAGATCGCCGACCACATCATGACCCAGCCCCGCACCACCCGTCGCATGACGACGCAGATCGTACGCCGTCCGTGGTGGCGGCAGATCACGGACAGTCTCGATGGCGGCTTCGCCATGCAGATGTTTGCCCACCTCGCCAAGAAGAAGGCCGTGCACAGCCGGGGCAATATCGGTGACGCCGTGGCCTATGTCCGCAAAGGCAAGCGCAACAACTTCGACTAGTACCCACTTTTCTTCGCAGGTGAGTCATGATTCAAGATCGGGATGATTCCCAAAGCAAGAGAAGTTCGGCTCAAGCCGAAGGTACGCAAGGTGCTTGAGGCGCGCTGCCGGGCGCCGA
>JBEKNW010000040.1:0-41924 GCA_049522435.1 Xanthobacteraceae bacterium | reverse complement strand
GCATCGATTCCAACGTCGCATGATCCAGCTTGCGCGCATCATCTTGTCTCATGCAATATCAGAATCACACGGCACTCGCCTTGTCTACAAAATACTGAAACTACTTGTGGGTTGATTAATAGAGCATTTTCAGGAAAAGTGGATACCGGTTTTCCGTAGAAAATGCGACCAAACAAAGAATCTAGAGCATGATCAGTTTCCACCGAAACTGAACATGCTCTAGCGCGCCAGGACGGCGAGCAGCAGGAGCGCGACGATGTTGGTGATCTTGATCATCGGATTGATCGCCGGGCCCGCCGTATCCTTGTAGGGATCCCCGACCGTATCGCCGGTCACGGCGGCCTTGTGGGCGTCGGAGCCCTTACCGCCGTAATGGCCATCCTCGATGTACTTCTTGGCGTTGTCCCAGGCGCCGCCGCCGGACGTCATCGAGATGGCGACGAACAGACCGGTCACGATGACGCCGAGCAACATGGCGCCGAGCGCCGAAAAGGCCGCGGATTTACCTTGGGCGCCGCCGCCGGCGATGAAGTAGATGATGAAATAGCCGACGATCGGCGAGAGCACCGGCAACAGCGACGGCACGATCATCTCCTTGATCGCGGCGCGGGTCAGCATATCGACGGCGCGGCCGTAATCGGGCTTGTCCCTGCCCTGCATGATGCCCGGCTTTTCGCGGAATTGCCGCCGCACCTCCTCGACGATCGAGGAGGCGGCGCGGCCGACTGCCGTCATGCCCATCGCGCCGAACAGATAGGGCAACAGGCCGCCGAACAAGAGACCGGCCACGACATAAGGATTAACCAGGGAAAAATCGGGCGCTACGCCCTGGAAATAGGGGTGCTTGTCGGCGCCGGCGATGAAGAATTTGAGGTCCTGGTTGTAGGCGGCGAACAGCACCAAGGCGCCGAGCCCGGCCGAGCCGATGGCGTAGCCCTTGGTCACCGCCTTGGTGGTATTGCCCACGGCGTCGAGCGCGTCGGTCGATTTGCGCACCTCTTTCGGCAGGCCGGCCATTTCGGCAATGCCGCCGGCATTGTCGGTGACCGGCCCGAATGCGTCGAGCGCGACGACGATGCCGGCGAGCGCGAGCATCGTCGTCACCGCGATGGCGATGCCGAACAGGCCGGCAAGGTTATAGCTGATCAGGATGCCGGCGATGATGACGAGCGCCGGAAGCGCCGTCGCTTCCATCGACACGGCGAGACCTTGGATCACATTGGTGCCGTGCCCGGTCACCGAGGCCCGCGCGATCGACTGCACCGGCCGATAGTTGGTACCGGTATAGTACTCGGTGATCACGATGATCAGCGCCGTCACGACGAGGCCGGTGACGCCGCAATAGAACAGTTGCGCGCCCGAATAATTCACGCCCGCAAGCTGGTCGAAGCCGATGAGGTAATGCGTCACGCCCGCGATACCGATGAGTGAGAGAATCGCCGTCGCGATCATCCCCTTGTAGAGCGCGCCCATGATCGACTGACTGGCGCCGAGCCGCACGAAGAACGTGCCGATGATCGAGGCGATGATGCACACCCCGCCGATGGCGAGCGGGAACGTCATCATCCGCATCACCATGTCCGCTGAGACCGAACCGAAGAAGATGGCGGCGAGAACCATGGTGGCGACGGTGGTCACCGCATAGGTCTCGAACAGGTCGGCCGCCATGCCGGCGCAGTCGCCGACATTGTCGCCGACATTGTCGGCGATGGTGGCGGGATTGCGTGGATCGTCCTCCGGAATGCCGGCCTCGACCTTGCCGACGAGATCGCCGCCGACATCGGCGCCTTTGGTGAAAATTCCGCCGCCGAGCCGCGCGAAGATGGAGATGAGCGAGGCGCCGAAGCCGAGCGCCACCATGGAATCGACGACCGTGCGATCGTTCGGCGCCAGATGCAGCGTGCCGGTGAGGAAGCCGAAATAAAGCGTCACGCCGAGCAAAGCTAAGCCCGCCACCAGGAGCCCGGTGATCGCACCGGCGCGGAATGCAAGTTCGAGGCCGCCGGCGAGCGAGCCGATGGCAGCCTGCGCGGTGCGCACGTTGGCGCGCACGGACACGTTCATGCCGATGAAGCCCGCGGAGCCGGACAGGATGGCGCCGACCGCAAAGCCGACGGCGACCAGCCAGCCAAGGAGATAGCCGACGATGAGGAAGATCACGACGCCGACGATGGCGATCGTGGTGTATTGCCGGCGCAGATAGGCCTGCGCGCCCTCGCGCACCGCCGCGGATATTTCCTGCATCTTTTCGCTGCCGGGATCGGCCCGCATCACCGAGAAGGTGGCCCAGATGGCGTAAACGAGGGCGAGAACACCGCAGAGAACGATGAGCCACAAAGTGGTCATGGAAGGACCCCGGTTGATGGAGGCCGGAGGTAAACCCGGCCCGGAAGGAAGGCGCGCCGTGGGCGAAACGTCCCCGCTGCGCAAATCGGTGCGGACATTGCCAAAAATGCCCGCGGGGCGCAACGGCCGCGAGCGCTTTCGCTCGCGCCGCGGACCGGAGCGCCGGCCGCGGTCGATTGGAGAATGTCAAGGCTACCGACGGTCGGCGGCGGCCTTCCTCACACCGGGTTCGGCCGCCGCGTGAACGTGCCCCAAACGAGCAGTATGGCTGCCGCGACGATCACGGGGAATATCACTTCATTGACTGCCGTCCAGCCATAACGCGACAGCAGCGCGCCGGACGCGAAGGAGCCGATCGCCATCGAGCCGAACACGAGAAAGTCGTTGAACGCCTGGACCTTGTTGCGCTCGCGCGGGCCGTGACATTCGGTGACGAGCGTGGTGGCGCCGATGAAGGCAAAGTTCCAGCCGACGCCAAGCAGCGCCAGCGCCACCCAGAAATTCCACAGCGCGACACCGAGGAACCCGACCAAGGCGGCGGCGGCGATCAGGGTCAGTCCGCTCGCCATGATCGCGCGCAATCCGAAGCGGGCGATCAGCGTGCCGGTGAAAAAACTCGGGGCATACATGCCGATCACGTGCCATTGAATGCCGAGCGCGGCGTCGTCGACCGAGTGGTGGCACATCACCATGGCGAGCGGCGCGGCGGTCATCATCAAATTCATCATGACGTAGCTCGTAACACCGCAAGCGACGGCGACGACAAATCGCGGCTTGCGGATGATTTCCGCAAGCGGCCGCCCCTCCGTGAGCGAATGAGCGACGGCGGGCTTCGGAAGTTTAAGGAAGCCCAGCACCGCCGCGGCGAGAACGGCGCAGGCCGATTGCGCCAAAAAAGTCCCGGCGAACAAATAAGCCGGCCAAATGTCCTTGGTGAGGATGACGAGCTGCGGTCCGATCACGGCGGCAAAGACGCCGCCGGCAAGTACCCAGGCCACTGCCTTGGCGCGGAAGTGGATACTCGCAGTGTCGGCGGCGGCGAAGCGATAGGATTGATGCGCCGCCGCGTAGAGGCCGCCGCAGAGCGTGCCGACGAGCAGAAGAAAGAACGAACCCGACAGCATGGCCGCGCACGAAATAATGCCGGAGAGCGCTCCGAAAGCCGATCCGACTTGCAGGGCGAAGCGGCGCCCAAAGGCTTTGGCCATCATCCCGACCGGCAGCGTGCCGATCCACATGCCGACGACCATGACGCTGATCGGGAGCGTCGCCAGCGCCGGATCGGGTGCGAGCATGAAGCCGGCGATCCCGGCCGTCGCCACGATCACGGCGGTGTTGCCGCCGGCCAGCGCCTGCGCCGCGGCGAGCACCAGCGCATTGCGGGCGGCAAGCCGGTCATCGATGAGTTCGACGGCTGTTTCGGCAAGGACCGCCATGGCATGTTCCTGTCGGAGACGATTGTTCTACAGGGAGCTGGCGTGCGGCGCTACTGGGCGGCTGCGGGTCAGAAGTGCAGCCTATAGCTTGGGACTTCGTTATGCGTCCGGAATCGAATGCGAAGCGGACTCGAAATCGAGGCGTTCAATCCATCGTGATTGACCCGCAGAGCATTCAGCCGATCGATGGCGGGCGCAAGCTTCCCAGCCGGCGACATGAGTTTGGCGGTTGTCGCCAACGGTCTGTCGTGACACCATCTGAAGCACCGGGTTTGTTTCAGGTTTTGAGGCACCATGCCGCGTAGGAAATTTACCTGGGCCGCCCTGCCCGACGAGCAGTTGCTGGAAGTTCGCCTCAAGGATCTCAAGGTCACGGTCGAAGGCACCTGGCTCGAGGACTGCCTGCACAATCTCCAGGACGAACTCGAAGAACGCGGCATCCGCGTCCGGCCCCATGCCTGGCTTTCAAGCGAGTGGTTCAGCCCGGACGACACGCCCGGTATCGCAATCCCCTTCTATCTGGCCCATCCCCGGCTGATGCGGCTGGAAAAGAAAATGATCATCGACGTCGAGGGCGGCACCTGGTCGGAGTGCATGAGCATTCTACGGCATGAAGCCGGCCATGTCGTGCAACACGCCTATCAGCTCTCTCGCCGCCGCCGCTGGCAGCAGCTCTTCGGCCCGACCTCGAAACGCTATCCGCGTTATTACCGGCCGAATCCGGCCAGCCGGCATTTTGTCCAGCATCTTCGGCTCTGGTACGCCCAAAGCCATCCGGACGAGGATTTCGCCGAGACGTTTGCCGTGTGGCTGCGGCCGCGCTCGAACTGGCGCACGCGCTATGCCGGATGGCCGGCGCTCAAGAAGCTTGAATATGTCGACGAGTTGATGGCGGAAATCGCCGCGCAACGGCCGCTGCTCACCCACCGGCAACGGGTCGATCCTCTCACTCGGCTCACCGAGACGCTGGCCGAGCATTACCAGAAAAAGCAGGCGCACTACGCCTTCGACACGCCGAAAACCTACGACCGCGATCTGCAGCGGCTGTTCTCCGCCGATCCAAGGCATCGCCGGTCTGAACCGGCGTCATTGTTCATCAGACGCAACCGCGCCAGAGTGAGAGAACTGGTCGCGAAGTGGACGGGTGAATACCAGCTCACGCTCGATGCCGTGCTCGACGACATGATCGCCCGCTGCCGCGAGCTTAATCTGCGCGCGGTCGGTTCCGAGCGCAAACTCATGATGGATTTCACGGTGCTGTTGACCGCGCAAACGATGCATGCGCTGTTCGGTCCGTCGCGGCGAAGGTGGATCGCGTTATGAAACGGCTTCGCGTCCTGGTGCTCGTCCACCCGGACCTGATACCCCCGGATCTCAGCAAGGGGTACAGCGAGCAGGAGATCAATGAATGGAAAACCGAATATGACGTCGTGACCACGCTGCGCGCCGCCGGTCACGAAGTCCGCCCACTCGGCGTGCATGACGAGCTCAAGCCGATCCGCGACGAGATCGACGGCTGGAAGCCGGACGTCGTGTTGACACTCCTCGAGCAGTTTCACGGCGAAGCTATCTACGACCAGAACGTCGCCAGCTATCTCGAGCTGATGCACGTCCCGTATACCGGCTGCAATCCACGCGGCCTGATGCTGGCGCGCGGCAAGGACCTGTGCAAGACGCTCGCGCATTACCATCGGATTCCGGTGCCGGCCTTCGCCGTCTTCCCGATGCGCCGCAAGGTCCGGCGCCCGGCCCGGCTGGCGCTGCCGCTGATCGTCAAGAGCCTGAGCGAGCACGCGTCCTACGGCATCGCGCAAGCCTCCGTCGTCGACACCGACGACAAGCTGGCGGAGCGCGTCGGCTTCATCCATGAGCGGATCGGCACTGCCGCCATCGCCGAGCAATATATCGAGGGACGCGAGCTCTATGTCGGTGTGCTCGGCAACGACCGGCTGCGGGTGCTGCCGGTGTGGGAGCTGGAATTCGGCAACATGGCCCAAGGTGACTGGCCCATCGCCACGGAGAAGGTCAAGCACGATCCCGACTATCAGGAGCGCCGCGGCATCCTGCACGGGCCGGCCAAAAACCTCGCGCCAGAACTCAACGCCCGCATCCAGCGGATCGCCAAACGAATCTACCGGACGCTGGAGCTCGATGGCTATGCCCGCATCGATTTCCGCCTCTCTGCCGATGGCATTCCGTATTTCCTCGAAGCTAACCCCAATCCCGAGATTGCGGAGAGCCAGGAATTTGCGGCGGCGGCGCGGCACGACGGCATCGCCTACCGGGATTTGCTGCATCGCATTCTGGCGCTCGGAATAAGTCGGGCAGCGTCGAGCGTATCCGCCAGCTGACGCGACTGCGGTGGAAAGTTCCGCTTTGGAGGTAAGCCGAAGTGCTGACATCGCCAATCGGCCGAGTTTGAGCCCTATGTGCGATAATAGCGGGGGATCATTGGCGATAACCTGATTGCGGTTAATCGAGCGAACGCTCATAAGTCAAAGCGCATATCAGAGGGCAAGCTTATGTCGCTTCCGCAAACGGATTATTTTGAGGCCAACTTGCCCGGCGCCAGTCAAACTGTGCGAATAGCAAGCCTCTATGATGCCAAGGTGTTTGCGTGCCGGTGGGTGATCAGGGACAAAGACCCGGCGCTCAAGGCGCTGCTTCGGCACTTGGAAAAGGCCAACAGTTTCGCAACGACGGACAGCGCCATCCGGCAATTGAAACAGGCGCTCGCCTCCCGAGGAATGTTGGTCACGACAACTCCCTCTCTCAACGGCTCCCCACGGTCTCAATAACGGACATTCCCGGCACTGCGGGCGAGCCGGCGGGCACGCTCGCTCGCGACGAGCCGCCTCACCGATCAGCTTGCCTTGCTGTTCAACGCCGCCTTCACGCGCTCCGGTGTGAATGGAACGGTGCGCAGCCGCACGCCGGCCGCGTCGTACACGGCGTTGGCGAGCGCCGCACCGACCGCCGCGCATGCCGCCTCGCCGGCGCCGAGCGGCGGTTCATTCGGCCGGTCGACCAAATCGATTTCGAGATTGGGCACGTCGGAGAATCGCAGAATCGGATAACTCGACCAGTCGACACTCAAAACGTGCGAGCGGTCGAACTGCACCTCCTCCAGCAGCACCCGGCTTAAGGTCTGCAAAATGCTGCCTTCGACCTGGGCACGCACGCCATCGGGATTGATGATCTGCCCGCAATCATGCGCGCACACCACGCGTTCGACCTGGATCTTGCCGCTGGCGCGTTCGACCGCCACCTCCATGCCCATCGCCACTAAAGTCTCGCTGTGTTTGTAGTGGACATACGACATGCCGCGGCCGCGCGCGACCGCGGCATCCTTGGCTGCTCCCGGAGACGGCCGCGACTGCCATCTTAGCATCGTGGCGACGCGCTTGATCAACTCGATGCCGCGCGGATTGTCGAGGCTGTGCAAGCGAAACTCGATCGGGTCGCTGCCCGCCGCAGCCGCCAGTTCGTCGGTAAAGCTCTCGACCGCGAAACAATTGGCCGGCTTGCCGGGCGCGCGCAGCGGCGCCGGACGCAGCGGCGCCTCTTTCAGCCAATGCACGATGACCTGGATGTGGTCCGCCGCATAAGGCGGATCGCCGTTTTGCGAGATCATACCGGTGTTGAGTCCGACGATGTTGTCGAGCCCCGCCGCCTGCGGCCCGAGCAGCGGGATATTGAGCAGGCCGCGTGTTGTTTGCGGAATCCACATCTCGGTGCGCCAGTCGAGGATGCGGCCGTCGGCGCCGACGACGCCGGTCATGTCCAGCAATTGCGGCGGGCCTTTGGGATCCCAGCCGTGTTCATCCGCGCGCGACCATTGCACGCGGACCGGCCGCCCCACCGCCCGCGACAGGATCGCGGCATCGGCGGCGGCGTCCTCATGGCCGTTCATGCCATAGCAGCCGGAGCCTTCGAGAAAGATCAGCCGCACCTTGTCCTTCGGCAAGCCGAGGAAGCGGGCAAAGGTGGTTTGATTGTCGTGCGTGCCTTGGGACGCGGTCCACACCGTCGCCGCATCGGCGCGCACGTCGGCGACCGCGCAGGAAGGACCGAGCGAGGCGTGGCTCTGCATCGGCCAGAAATAGCTGGCAGCCAGCGTCTTGGCGTTTTGCGGCCGCGGCGCGACTGGCGCCCCCTTGGTGACCAGGCTCTCGTCGGTGATGCCGGGGTCGGCCCGCAGCGTCTCCGCGAGCTTGTCCTGCGCCGGCAAGCCCGACCATTCGCTCCATTGCGCGCGCAACGCGCGGGCGGCGCGCACCGTGGTCCATTCATCCTCGCCGACAACGGCAAGAAAGTTCTTGATCCGCACCACCTTCACGCCGGGGAGATTCTGGACCGAGGCCTCGTCGACCGAAATGAGCGTGGCACCAATCGCCGGCGGCCGGATCACGCGGGCGTGCTGCATCCCCGGTAAAGTGAAGTCATGCACATAAGTGCTTGTGCCGGTGCACTTGAGCGTCACGTCGGGCCGCGGCAGCGGCTTGCCGACGATTGTGTAGCTCGCGGGATCCTTGAGTGGCGCTTTGGGATCGAGCTTGAGGTCAAACGGGCGCCCGCCAATCAAACTGGCGAAACGGATACCGGCGCCGCCGGCCTTCGGCCGCACCTCACCGCCGGTGGCGATGAGGTCTTCGGGTTTCAGGTCGAGGCGTTGCGCCGCGAGACCGATCAGCGCCTGGCGCGCGGTCGCCGCAGCTTGCCGGATCTGCATGCCGCCGCGCTGGATGCCGTTCGAGCCGGAAGTGCGTCCCTGGTTGGGCGTGAGCGCGGTATCGCCCTCGATATATTTGATCTGGTCGACGCCGATGCCGAGCTCCTCGGCCGCAATCTGGGGAATGGCGATGCGCAGCCCTTGGCCGAGATCGACCTTGCCGCAGAATACCGTCACGGTGCCATCGCCGTTCACGGCCAGAAAGGCATCGACCTCATGGGTGTCGAGCACGCGTAGCGCGTCCGGCGCGCCCGGCGCGGAGACACTGGTCCGCAGGCCGGTCAGCGCAAAGCTGACGGTCAGCGCGCCGCCCTTGAGGACCGCGCGGCGAGAGCATCGGAATATGTTGACCGGCGCGTTCATGTCAGCCTCGCTGTCCCGATGCCGCCATGACCGCACGCACGGCCCGCACATGAGACCCGCAGCGGCAGAGGTTGCTGTCGAGCGCCGAGCGAATGTCGCCCGCGCTTGGTTTTTGTTTTTTGGACAGCAGTGCGGCCGCGCTCATGATCATGCCGCTCGTGCAGTAGCCGCATTGCGGCACCTGCTCAGCGATGAAGGCGGTCTGGATCGGATGCGGTTTTGACGCCGACCCGAGCCCCTCGAGCGTGGTGATCATCCTGCCCCGCGCATTCGCAATCGTCATCTGGCAGGATTGCACCGCCATGCCGTCGGCGAGGACGGTGCAAGCGGCGCACTGACCAAGGCCGCAGCCGAACTTTGTCGCCGTCAGGCCGAGGCCGCGCAATACATAGAGCAGCGGCTTGTCAGCGTCCGATGAATCGACTGTTCGCACGCTGCCATTGACGCGCAGATTATACCTGGGCATTGCACCGTTTCCTGTTCCACCAGCGCGGCTTTATCGATGCTGACGCGCCGCCATTTTAGCCGAAATTCAATCGTGGTTTGGAGGGGACGCGCGCCTGCCTTTCGGTTTACATCAATGCGGAGCCGCGCCGCGGCTGCTGCGGCCGCTGTGTGCTTAAATCCCCGGTGCCTCTAAAAGGAAAGGGTCGCGATTTCCGGTCGGTTGAATTTTAGCGGGCCGCGATTTCCGGTTAGTTGAATGTAGCGTCGAAAACCTGTCATGCATTGATATTAATCAAGACCAGCCGCTCTGCGGCGGCGCCATGCTGTCGCAGCCTTTTTCAAGCATATCCAAGACCTATCGGCGCACACTAGGGAGGCAAATGATGCTTCGATTGTCCAGAACGTTTCGATTCTCGATCACGATCATTGGGTTTGTCCTGCTGGCTACTCCATGGTCCACCACGGTGAACGCGCAGCAGGGCGTGAGCATCGGCGCCACCGATATCGGCGGTGTCGTAACCAGCTCGGCGGGATCGGAAGCTGGCGTTTGGGTGATCGCGGAGACGACCGAACTCCCGACCAAATACGCCAAGATCGTCGTCACCGACGATCAGGGGCGCTATCTCATCCCCGATCTCCCGAGGGCGGATTACAGCGTCTGGGTGCGCGGCTACGGCCTGGTGGATTCTCCCAAAGTGCGCGCCAAGCCCGGCATGCATCTCAATCTCACGGCGGTACTGGCGCCGAACGCGGCCGCGGCGGCGCATTACTATCCGGCGATCTATTGGTATTCGATGCTGGAGATTCCAAAGCCAAGTGAGTTCGGCGGCAAGAGCGAAATTCCCGCGCAGATCACCCAGACCGATTGGCTCAGCGTGATGAAGAACGAGGACTGCATCGGCTGCCATCAGCTTGGCCAGGAGTCCACCCGCACGATCCCTGCCGCGTTCGGCGACTTCAAGTCGGGTGAAGATGCCTGGAAGCGCCGCGTGCAGGCCGGGCAGGCCGGGCCGCTCATGACGTTCCCACTGTTCACGAAACTCGGCGGCGCGCCGTTCAAATATTTCGGCGACTGGACCGATCGAATCGCCAAGGGAGAGCTGCCGCACAGCAAGCCGCCGCGGCCGGAGGGCCTCGAGCGCAACGTCGTCATCACGACCTGGGAATGGGCCGATCCGAAAACCTATATGCACGACCTCATCTCTACGGATAAGCGCTATCCGACCGTCAACGCCTATGGTCGGCTCTTCGGCTCGACCGAATTCTCCACCGATGTTCTTCCCATCCTCGATCCGAAGACCAACGAGGTGACGACGTTCAAGGCTCCGGTGCGTGATCCAAATATGCCGGAGTCGCTCAGCCCCGGATGGCCGCCGAAAGGCCCGGCATGGCATGCCGCGATGGAGACGCCGATGGCGGCTTCCGCCTATTGGGGCGACGAGAAGATCTGGAATAGCCGGGTCAACAACCACAACTCGATGTTCGACAAGAAGGGCCGGCTATGGTTGGCAGCCGCGGTGCGTGGCACAGACAATCCTGCCTTCTGCAAGAAGGGCTCCGATCATCCCTCCGCCAAGCTATTCCCGATCGAGGCGAGCGAGCGCCAACTCGCGATACTCGATCCGAAGACAATGAAATACACCTTCGTCGACACTTGCTTCGATAGCCATCATCTTCAGTTCGGTTTCGACGCCAACGACACGCTTTGGACCAGCAACGCCCAATGGGTGGGCTGGCTCAACACCAAGATGTTCGACGAAACCGGCGATGCTGTCGCGTCGCAAGGCTGGTCGCCATTCGTGCTCGACACCAATGGCAACGGCAAGCGCGACGAGTACACCGAGCCCGGCCAACCGATGGATGCCAACAAGGATATGCACATCACCGGCGGCTCCGGCACTTACGCAGTGATGCCGAGCCCGGTTGATGGCTCGGTTTGGTACACCGTCGGCGTTTTCTTCGGCAAAGGCGCGGTGATCCGGTTCGATCCCAAGACGCAGCTCTCTGAAGTCTACAATGTCCCGCTTCCCGGCTTCCACCCGCGCGGCGGCGATATCGACAGCAAGGGCGTCGTCTGGGTATCGCTCGCGAGCGGCCACCTCGGCAGTTTCGATCGGAGCAAGTGCAAAGGTCCGCTCAACGGACCAAAGGCGACCGGCGATCATTGTCCCGAGGGCTGGGCGTTCTACAAGTATCCCGGCCCCGGCTTCGAAGGCATCGGCGATAACAGTGCCGAGGCGAGCTATTACACCTGGGTCGATCAGCACAACATACTCGGACTGGGTGAAGATGTGCCGGTATCCACCGGCAATATCAACGACGGCCTGATCGCGTTTAAGGACGGCAAGATGATCGTGCTGCGCGTCCCCTACCCGATGGGCTTCTATGACAAGGGCCTCGACGGCCGCATCGATGACCCGAATGCCGGCTGGAAGGGCAGAGGCTTGTGGACGAGCAGCGGTGATCGCACGCCCTGGCTCAGCGAAGGCGGCAAGGGAAGCAAGCCGCTCGCCGTGCACTTTCAGCTTCGCCCCGATCCGCTCGCGCGGTGAGGGTCAGTCCGTCGCTGGCAGGAGCCCAAATAGCCGGGCCCACCGAGACCGCTTCTGCGCTGCCCCCGGCAGCGCAGAAAAATCCCACCGCCTCTTCTCGCGTCCGCCGACGCCACGGAGTTGTGCGACTATGGTTGAGTATAGGCTCCGAACAGCGGAATCAGGGTCGCAAACCCTGTGATACATAGAACCATATAAATAACGGTCACGACTATACCGCCCTTGAACATATCCTTTATGTTCAGATAGCCGGAGCTGAAGGTCAGTGCTGCTCCCAGACCGCTCCAGGGAAAAAGCATTCCCAACGACACGCCGGGAATAATCCGGGCGACAATAGCCGGATTGATCCCCGACTTGAGCGCCGCCGGCAACATAAGAGTAAGCATTGCTACCGCGGCGGACGGCCCGTGAACAAAATTAGCCAGGAGAACGGTCATCATCGCCGATGCGCTCAGAAGAGCCAGCCCGCTGACCTGCGCAAACTGCGAAGACCCCCATTGAATTAAATGAAAATTTTTCATGATGCCGGCCATCGCCACGCCGGAGGTAACCAGGAAAATAATATTCCAATTGATTTTCGCCAGGTCTTTCACCGTTACCAGGCTTTCCCCATTACCCGAGGGCACGACGTTCAGGACGAGACCAACAAAGATGAGTACCCAGAATATGTCGATCCCCTTGACTCCGATATTTGACGGAATCACCAGCAGCAGGATCATGCCCACCAACACGGCAATAACGTTCTTTTCTGCCGTAGTCATGGGGCCCAACTCGTCGCGCCGCTTTTTCAGGTAATCTCCGGAGGGAAGTTTTTTGATGCCGGGGTCGAACATCACTTTGAGGACGCCGAGACCTATGAACAGCAGCACTATCCCCAATACAAGACCAGGCACCAGCCACTGAACAAAGCTGATCGTGTAGCCGGTGGTCTGCTCCAGCAATGCCAGCGCCACGGCATTCTGTGGCGCCCCCAGCGGGGTTGTCAGGTACCCGGCTTCTGAAGAATACAGGGCGGCCAGGGCAAAGAAGGTCCCCACCTTGTATTCGTCCACCGGAATACCTTGATTCTCACATTCCTGTTTTATGCGAATGACGGTGGAAACACCTATCGGGATCATAAAGACCATGACGCTCTGATTGACGATCCCGCCAAGAATGAAAGTCACCAACATGAAGGCGAATGCCAGCCTGTAGAACGAACCCTTCACCCAACTTGCCGCCAAGAGCGATACGGTGAATCTGAGGCCCAGCTTGTGCTTATCGACGGCGATCCCAATCAAAAACATCCCGATCATGAAAAACATAATGGGCTGGCCGTACATCGTCGCCACTGCAGGCAAAGGCATCAGTCCGAGAATGGGCAGGACGACAAGCGGTACCAGCGCGGTCGCCGCCCACGGTATGGGCTGCAGCGACCACCAGAAAATCATGCCAAGATACAAGGCAGCACAAATTTTTGCATTTTCCTCCAGATCGGCGACATGCAATTGCTCTAAAGTGAAGTAGACAGCCATTGCAACCGCCGGACCCGAAAGCAGTTTCAGCAAATATCCGCCAGTCAAATAGCCTTTCGCTTCAGACATACCTTCTCCTCTTCCTTGACGGTACGTTAGAGCATTTTCAGGAAAAGTGGATACCGGTTTTCCGTAGAAAATGCGACCAAACAAAGAATCTAGAGCATGATCAGTTTCCACCGAAACTGAACATGCTCCAGAAGGCCATGCACCGGCACAATTAATCCACGCGCGCAACATCCGCCGAACGCATGCGGTCGACCGAACGTGACAATCGGCCGATCGGTGGTATGTTTCGCGCCGACACACGATTAGCGAATTTCCAAGGCTTCATCCACATCGGCGGGCACTTCCATGGAACGAAAAAAAGCGTCGGATTTCCCGCAAGAGCTTCTGCATCTGTTCGACCGATACGTGCACGGCGGGATCAGCCGGCGCGAATTTCTGGACGGTGCGCAAAAATTTGCCGTCGGTGGCATGACTGCGGCGGCACTCTTCGAAATGCTCAAGCCGAACTACGCCTGGGCGGTACAAGTGCAAAAAGACGACATCCGGATCAAGGCTGAGTCAGCAACCGTAGCATCGCCACAGGGCAACGGAAGTATCAAGGGCTACTTGGTGCGGCCCGCGAACGCGACCGGGAAACTCGCCGCCGTCCTGGTCGTCCACGAGAACCGCGGCCTCAATCCGTATATAGAAGAAGTAGCCCGGCGGCTGGCGATCGCCGATTTCATTGCCTTCGCGCCCGACGGGCTGACCTCGGTGGGCGGCTATCCGGGAGATGACGAGAAAGGCGCGCAGCTTTTTACCCAGGTCGATCGCGCCAAGATGATGGAAGATTTTTTCGCCGCGGCGACTTGGCTGAAGTCGCGCCCGGACTGCACCGGAAAAATCGGCGCCGTCGGCTTCTGCTTCGGCGGTAGCGTCGTCAATCAACTGGCGGTGCGGATGGGCGCGGATGTTGCGGCTGCGGTCTCCTTCTACGGAGGCCAGCCAAGCGCCGCCGACGCGGCCAAGATCAGGGCGCCGCTGCTGGCTCACTACGGCGAGCTCGACACGCGCATCACCTCGGGACGGCAAGCCTTTGATGCCGCACTCGCGACTGCAGGCGTGCCGCACGAAAGCTATGTGTACATGGGCGCCAATCACGGCTTCCACAACGACACGACCCCCCGTTACGACGAAGCCGCGGCCAAACTTGCCTGGCAGCGCACGCTCGACTGGTTCAACAAATACCTGAGATCGGGGGGCCCCGACGATCAGATTGTCAGATAGGCGCGCTGAATTTCCGCGTTCTCCGCCAACTCGGCCATGGTGCCGTCCCAGCGGATCTGGCCCTTTTCGAGCACGTAGACCCGATCGGACACGAGGTTCGCAAAGTGAACGTTCTGCTCCGAGAGCAGGATCGACAATCCCGCTTTCTTGAGCTCCATGATCGTATCGGCGATTTGCTCGACGATCAGCGGCGCGATGCCCTCCGACGGCTCGTCGAGCAGGACCAGCAGGGGATTGCCCATCAGCGTACGGGCGATGGTCAGCATCTGCTGCTCACCGCCGCTCAGGCTCCAGCCCGGGCGATTGCGCAAATCACGCAGGTTGGGAAATAACGCGAAAAGCTTCTCCGCGGACCATCCCGGCGCCGCACTGCCGTCCGGGAAGTGGCGCAGCGGCTGCCGGCCGATATCAAGATTCTCCATCACGGTGAGGTCGGAAAAAATCCGCCGATCCTCCGGGGTGAAGCCGACGCCAAGGCGTGCAATTTCGAACGGCATCAGGTCGGACACGTCTTGGCCGTTGACGCGGACATGCCCGCTTCTTCGTCCGATCAGGCCCATGATGGCCTTCATCGTCGTCGATTTGCCGGCGCCGTTACGCCCCATGAGCGCAACAACTTCGCCATGGCCCACGGTGAGGGTAAGGCCGTAAAGGATTTGCGCGGCGCCGTACCAGGCGTTCAAGTTCTGCACGACGAGTGCGGGCGGTACGATCATGCGACCGGCGCGGCGCGCTCGAAGGTCTTGCCGGTCCCGAAATAGACCTGGCGCACGATCGGATCATTGCGGATTTGGCCAGGGTCGCCGCCGGCGATCACCCGTCCGCGCGCCATCACAATGATCCGGTCGGCAAAGGCAAAGACGATGTCCATGGAATGCTCGGTGAACAGCACCGAAATTCCGCGCTCAAGCACCAGGCGCTTGACCAGGGCGATCAAGTCATTTCGCTCGCGCGCCGCCATGCCGGCGGTGGGCTCGTCCATGAGCAATAGACGCGGCTCGTTGGCCAGCGCGATGGCCAGCTCCACCCGCTTCACGTCGCCATAGGCAAGTTCGCGACAGGGACGATCGGCGGCGTCACGCATGCCGACCTGGCCGAGAAGTTCCAGTGCGCGATGGCGATGCAGCGAGGCCGCCGGCCGCCACAGCCGATAGATCTCCCGCGCCTGTGAGATCAGCGCCATCTGCACGTTCTCGATGACGGTCATCGAGCCGAACGTCGCGGCAACCTGAAAGGTGCGGCCGATGCCCAGGCGACAAATCTCGCGCGTCGGCAGCTTGGAGATATCGCGGCCGGCGAAACGAATCTCTCCCGAATCGGCGGAGAGCTGGCCATTGATGATGTTGAAGCAAGTCGACTTGCCAGCCCCGTTGGGACCGATGAGAGCCAGAAATTCACCCGCGGCGACCGAGAAGGTCACGTCGTCGACGGCGCGAACGGCGCCGAATGTCTTGCACAGTGAAATGACGGACAGCTCGCTCATGATCGAACCCAGCGCGTCGAGAACTTGACGATGGCGCCGACGAGACCGGCCGGAAAAGCGAGCACGAGAAATAGGATTATCGCGCCAAGCAGCGCGTGCCAATACTCGGTCTGCCGCATGACAACGTCTTGCAGCACGGCGAAGACCGCGGCGCCGACGATCGGACCGCTGAGCGTTTGCATGCCGCCGAGCAAGACCATCACCAGGCCGTCGATGGATCGCCCGATGCTGATCGTTTCCGGCGAAATCGAGCCCTTGGCAAATGCAAACAGGCCACCGGCTACGCCGCAAAAGGCGCCGGCCACGGCGAAGCCGAGCCACTGCACGCGTTTAACGTCGATACCGATTGCCTCGGCGCGCAAGGGAGAATCTCGACCCGCCCGCATCGCGTAGCCGAAGGGCGCGAACAGCAAGCGCCGCAGCAGCAGAACGCCGGCGGCGACCAACGCCAGGGTGAGAAGATAATAGGCGTCGAGTTTATCGAACGGGGCGGTCGGCCACACGCCCACCACGCCATTCGATCCGCCGGTGATCTCCTCCCACTGGAACACGATCGACCACACGATCTGCGCGAACGCGAGCGTCAGCATGGCGAGATAGACGCCCGACAGGCGCACCACGAACCAGCCAAACAGCAGCGCGCCAAGCGCGGCCGCGACCGGCGCTGCGGCGAGCGCGACAAACATCGGAACTGCGAGCCACTTGACCAGCAATGCCGCGCCATAGGCACCCAGACCGAAATAGGCGGCGTGGCCAAAGGAGTGCATGCCGCCGGGGCCCATGATGAAATGCAGACTGGTCGCAAAGAGGATGGCGATGAGCACGTCCACCCCGAGAACCAGGGTGTAGGGCGAGGAACGCACCAGGAGCGGCAGGCAGATCAGGACCACCAGCATGACACGGGCGAAATTCTTCAGCGCTGGAGAGGCCGGACGGATCGGATCTTCTTCCGCCGTACCGCGAACGGCCGCCTGCGGCCGCCCCAGCAGGCCCTGCGGACGGGCAATCAACACCGCCGCCATCACCAGAAATTCGGCCACCAACGTAAACTTGGAAAAGTTGACCGCAACGCCGCCCAGATGCACGACGCCAAGCCCGATGCACAGCGCCTTGACCTCGGCGATCAGCAAGGCGGCCACATAGGCGCCGGAGATCGATCCCATGCCGCCCACCACCACGACAACGAAGGCGTCGCTCATCACGTTGATATCAATTGCAAGGTTTGCGGGTTCCCTGGCCATTTGCAATGCTCCGCCCAACCCCGCCAGAAAGGAGCCGAGCGCGAAAATGGCGGTGAACAGCAAGACCTGGTTGATGCCCAGTGCTCCCACCATCTCCCGGTCCTGAGTGGCGGCGCGGATCAACCGGCCGAAGCGCGTGCGCGTAAGGGTGAGATGCAGGAGATAGAGCACAGGCGGTGCGACCGCGATGAGGAATAGGTCATAGCTCGGCAGCCGGCGGCCGAGAATCTCGACGGCACCGCGCAGCCCCGGCGCCCGCGGGCCGAACAAATCTTCCGGCCCCCATAGCCACAGCGTCGCGTCGTTGATGATCAGCGCCAGCGCAAAGGTGGCAAGCAGCTGAAAGAGTTCCGGCGCACGGTAGACGCGGCGCAGGACAAAAATCTCCATAACCGCGCCGATCAGGCCGACGAGTGCCGCGGCCGCAACAATGCCGCCCCAGAAGCCCAACACACCCCCGATCTTCGTCGCGAAGGTGACGGCGATGTAGGCACCCAGCATGTAGAGCGAGCCGTGCGCAAAATTGACGATCCGCGTCACCCCGAAGATGAGCGACAGACCAGCCGCGACGAAGAACAGGCCCGATGCCGACGCCAGCCCGTTGAGCGCTTGGAATAGAAGGCCCTCAAGACTCATCGAAGAACAATATCAGCCAATCTCTCGCGGCGTGCAGACCGCAACGCTTCCGGCTCCGATTTTTTCTCAGTCAGCGGCCGGCCGCAGCTTTTTGACCTCGGCGTCGGAGGGAAGCACGCTGGCGCCATCGACATACTTGAAGTCGACCATGGTGCCGTGCCCGTCTTGCAAGCCGATTTTGCCGACAAAGGCGCCCATCGTCGCCTGATGATCGCTGGCGCGAAACGTGAAGGGGCCAAACGGGCCGTCCACCTTGAGATCGCGGAAAGCCGCAACCAGTTTCTCGGTATCCGTCGAGCCCGCCTTGGCGATGCCGGCGGCAAGCGACTTCATCGTCAGGTAGCCGACGATCGAACCGAGCCGTGGATAGTCGTTATAGCGCTTCTGATAAGCGGCAAGAAACACCCTGTGCTCGGGGATGTTAACAGCGTCCCAGGGGTAGCCGGTGACAATCCACCCGACCGGCGCCTCGTCCTTGAGCGGGTCGAGATATTCCGGCTCCCCCGAGAGCAGGCTGACGACCACGCGATTCTGGAACACGCCGCGAGTTTGGCCCTCACGCACGAGCTGGGCGAGGTCGGGCCCGAACAGCGCGTTGAAAATGCCGTCGGGCTTGGCGTCGTCGATAGCCTGCACCACAGCGCCGGCGTCCAACTTGCCGAGCGGCGGCGCTTGCTCGGCGACGAATTCCACGTCTGGCTGCTTGGCCTTCATCATCGCCTTGAAGGCGGTCGCCGCCGCTTGCCCATACTCGAAATTGGGATAGACCAGCGCCCAGCGTTTTTTCTTGGCCGCCAGCGCATCGGGCAACAGCATCGCCACCTGCATGTAGGTCGAGGGGCGCAGCCGATAGGTGTATTTGTTGCCGTTCTGCCAGGTGATCTTGTCGGTGAGAGGTTCTGCGGCAAGAAAGAACACCTGCTTCTTGCCGGCGAACTCGGCGACCGCAAGCCCGACATTGGAGAGGTAGGTGCCGCAAATAATGTTGACGCCCTCGCGCGTCACCAGCTCGTCGGCGACGCGCACCGCATCTCCGGGATTGGCGCCGTCATCGCGCGATATGACCTCGAGCTGCTTCCCCAGCACGCCGCCGGCGGCGTTGATCTCATCGATCGCAAGCTCCCAGCCTCGCTTGTAGGCTTCGAGGAAGGCCGGCTGGCTCTTGTAGCTGTTGAGCTCGCCGATCCGAATCGTCTGCTGGGCGACGGCCGGCGCCGTTGTCGCGACCGCAAGCGCGCTTGCCAGCGCCAAGGCGATCCGAGCACTCATGGTCAAGTCCCCTATCGTTGATGTCCGGCCACGATTGGTATCCTCACCTCTCGTTGCGACGCAAGTTGAGCCTTTGCGGCAGATCGCGCGTTCAGAACTGCAGCGCACCCGGATGCCGGATCGCGACCGAGCGCACCTCTTCCACAGTGCGTGCGCCCAACTGTCCAAGCGCCGATTGCGTCTCCTCGATCAAGAGGTCGATGACGTGTCCGGGGCCCTCCGCGCCGAGCGCGCCAAGACCCCACAAAAAAGCCTTGCCGGCAAAGGCGGCCGCGGCTCCGAGCGCACAGGCGCGCACCACGTCGCTGCCGCTGCGCACGCCCGAATCCATCATCACGGTCGCGCGCTGGCCCACCTGCCGGACGATTGCGGGAAGCACGTCGATCGCCGCCGGCAACGCCTCGATCTGGCGCCCGCCGTGATTGGAAACGAACAGGCCGTCGACGCCGAGCGACACCGCCTTTTCCGCGTCCTGCGGATGCAGAATGCCCTTGACGATCAGAGTTCCCCTCCAGCGGTCGCGGTACTTTGCCACCTCCTCCCAGGTGAAGGCGCCACCCATCTCGCGCATGGCGAAGGCGATGATCTCGTCGAGCGCCGCGTTGTCGCCGACATAGGAACGCAAATTGGCAAAGCGCGGGATGCCGTGCTGCCATAGCGCCATGGTCCAGCCGGGCGCCCGCGCCATCTGCATGATGATGCCGAGGTCGAGACGGAACGCGCCGGCGAGCCCAGTTGCCGCTTCGCGTGGGCGCGTGGTGCGCACCGGCACATCGAGAGTCAGCACCAGCGTGCGGCAACCGGCAATTTCGGCGCGCCGTACGAGATCGAGGCCGATCGCATGGTCGTTGTTGGCGAACCGATAAAGCTGGAACCAGAAAACGTCGGGCGCGACCTCGGCAATCTCTTCGATGGTGGCGCCGCCGGGCGTGCCGAGCGTGTAAGGAATGCGCGCGCGTTGGGCGGCGCGGGCAAGATGCACGTCCGCACCGGGCCACACGATCGATGGGCCGCCCATCGGCGCCACGCCGATCGGGGCGGCATAGCGGCGGCCGAACAGCTCGACATCGCATGGCGGCAGCGACGGCATGACGCCGTAGCGAGGCACCAACTCGATGGCATCGAACGCCGCCCAATTGCGCCTGATCCCGACATCATCCTTGCCCGCGCCGCCGTCCGCATATTCGAAGGCGAAATGCGGAACGTGACGGCGGGCGCGGCGGCGCAGATAATCGACGCTCGGGTAGCGCCGATGCAACTGCGCGTAGCGGGGATTGGAGCTGCCGCCGATGAGGGGCCTCTCTTGCGGCGTGGGTATGGCCGTCGCGTCATGCATGGGGCTGTTCCCTCCCTTCCGGGAACGGGTAGTATAGCCCGCTTCGGCCCTTACTTTTGTCCTCCTCCGCGAAGCTGCCGTGGAATGCGGGGCAGGCTATCGGATATGATCAGGAGCGATCAAAGGCCGAGGACAGGAGTCGCCGTGAGCGCTAGCCGAGCTGCCATTGCGGAGAGCACCGCGACACTTTTGGCGACGATGCGCGCGGCGCGACCTCTCGTCCACAACATCGCCAATTACGTATCGATGGATGTCGCGGCAAACGCCCTCCTCGCCATCGGTGCTTCGCCCGCCATGGTGCATGCCCGCGAGGAGGTCGCCGAATTCGTCGGCCTTTCAGGCGCGCTTGTTATCAACATCGGTACCCTGTCGATGCCCTGGGTGGAGGCGATGATCATCGCCGCGGAGGCCGCCACACGGCATGGCAAGCCGTGGGTGCTCGATCCTGTGGGCGCCGGCGCCACAAGTCTGCGCAACGAAGCGGTCAAGTCGCTGCTGCTGCACCGGCCCTCGATCATCCGCGGCAATGCATCCGAGATCATGGCGGTCGCCGGCGGTGCCGGAGTTGCTCCCAAGGGCGTCGATAGCGCCAACACGACGCAGGAGGCGCTCGCTTTCGCCGTGAGCCTCGCCGAACATGAGCACTGCATCGTCATCGCCACCGGCGCCATCGACATCATTACGGACGGCCGCCGGGTGGTGAAGCTCGGCAATGGTTCGCCGATGATGGCCAAGGTCACCGCGCTGGGCTGCGCCCTCTCTGCCGTCACCGGCGCGTTCGCCGCCATCACGACCGACAAATTCGATGCGGCGGTCGCGGCGGTCGCGGTCTATGGCATTGCCGGCGAGATCGCCGCGGAACCGGCGAAGGGCCCAGGCTCGTATCGCGTCGCATTTCTGGACGAGCTTGAGGCCATCGGCGCGAAGGACATTGAGCGTCACCTGAAGATTGTGGACGAAATATCTTGAAATGACGGAAAAATACTATCGGATCTGCCTCGTGACCGATCGCTCGCTCGCGAACGGCCGCTCGCTTGCTGACTTGGTCGCAGGCGCGGTCAAAGGCGGCGTCACAATGGTACAATTGCGCGAGAAGACCGCGTCGACGCGCGCCTTTATCGAAGAAGCCAGGGCGCTGAAACGTTTGCTCGCGCCGCTGCACGTGCCACTTGTCGTCAATGACCGGATCGACGTCGCCCTTGCCGCCGGCGCCGACGGTGCACATGTCGGCCAGAATGATATGCCGGTCGCGTTCGTGCGGCAGCTGCTCGGGCCCGCGGCGATCGTCGGGCTGTCGATCAGCGAACTTGCCGAGGTCCGCAGCGTGGACGTGGAGCTTGCCGACTATCTCGGCGTCGGCCCGGTCTTCGCCCAGTCGACGAAACTCGATGCCAAACCGCCACTTGGCCTGGAGGGACTGGCAAAGATTCGCCGCGCGTCGCGAAAGCCGATCGTGGCGATCGGCGGCGTCTCGGCCGCGAACGCTGGCGCGGTATGGTCGGCCGGAGCCGACGGCATTGCCGTCGTCAGTGCCATCATGGGCGCCGAGGACCCGATGGCAGCGGCGGCGGGCCTCCGCCAGATCAGCGCGAATCGTACGCCCAGGTCAGATAGACGCCACCCCAGGTGAAGCCGCCGCCGAAGGCTGCGAGCAATAGGCGGTCGCCGGCCTTGAGCTTATGCTCATAATCCCACAGGCAGAGCGGGATCGTTGCCGTGGTGGTGTTGCCGTATTTCTGAATTGTCACCATCACGCGTTCCGCCGGAATCTTCGCACGCTGGGCGGTCGCCTCGATGATGCGCTTATTGGCCTGGTGCGGCACCAGCCAATCGACCGTTTCTCTGGTCAGGCGGTTGCGTCGCATCAATTCGGTTGCCACTTCGGCCATCCGCGAGATGGCGAATTTGTAGACCGCGGCGCCTTCCTGATGGACGTAGTGCAGGCGCTTGGCCACGGTTTCCGCCGTCGGCGGCATGCGGCTGCCGCCGGCTTTCTGGTGCAGGTGCGGCATGCCGGCGCCGTCGGATGCGATCAGCGTGTCGATCATCCCGTATTTGCGGTTCGGTTCGATGAGCACCGCGCCGGCGCCGTCGCCGAACAAGACGCAGGTCGCGCGGTCGGTGTAGTCGATGATCGCCGACATCTTGTCGGCGCCGACGACCACGATCTTGCGATACTTCCCGGTCTCGATGAATTGCGCGGCAATGGTGAGCGCATAGATGAAGCCGGAGCACGCGGCCTGCACGTCGAAGCTGCCGACGCCGCGGATGCCGGACATGTCGCAGATGAGATTGGCCGTCGAAGGAAACACAAAGTCCGGGGTCGTCGTGGCGCAGATCAGGAGATCGACCTCGCCCGGCGCGGTGCCGGTCTTCTTAAGGAGCCCGCGCACGGCCTCGGCGCCCATATGCGACGTGCCGAGACCCTTGCCCTTCAAAATGTGCCGTTCCTTGATCCCAGTGCGTTCGACGATCCACTCGTCGCTGGTGTCGACCATCTGCGCCAGCGCGGCATTGGTGAGCACATCGGGCGGCACATAGCCGTACACGCCGGTGATCGCGGCGCGGATTGAGGATTTTTGCAGCGTTCTTTTCGTCTTTTTGGTTTTTTTTGTCATGGGCCCGTGAATCGTTGGGGTTGCTCAAACCTACGGTTGTTGCTCTCGTTAGCAGGATGGTTGAGGCATTGGTAGAGCCGCCGAGCCGCCGAGCCGCCGAGCGGTCAAAGCTCGCGCGCCGGATCGGCGGCGGCGAGGCCGCGGCGGCCGCGCCGAGCGATATCGAGGACCATGGCGGCGGCCTTGGCGCTCGGTGCCGAGCCGAACGCCATGATCTGATCGAGGCGGCGGAACGCCTCGGTCTGCCGCAACCGCTGTGGGGTGTCGGAAATGAGCGGGATAAGCGCATCGGCGAGCCGTTGCGGGGCGCAATTCCGCTGCAAGAATTCCGGAATGACGTTCTCGCCGATGACCAGGTTGGCGAGGATCACGCTGTGAGGCCGTTCTTGCAGAGTCATGAGCCGCAGAATGATCTCCTCGATGAGCGGCAGCCGGTAGGCGGCAATTGTCGGGACGCCGGAAAGCGCCAGCTCGAGCGTTACCGTGCCGGACGCCGCGAGTGCCGCGCGCGCCGTGCGGAAGGCGGCCCACTTCTCAGCCGGCTCGACCACGATGCGCGGCTTCACCGCCCAGCCGGCGGTCCCCGCGCGTACCTGCGGCACCAGATGGGGCACGGTCGGCAGCACCAGCTCCATGGCCCCGATACGCACGGCGACGCGTGCGATCGCGGCGCCGAAAATCGCAAGCAGACGGCGGATCTCGCTCGACCGACTGCCCGGCAGCACGAGAACAAGTGGCGGATCGGCGCGCCGGCGCGACGCCTCATCCGCATTGGGGCGCAGTTCGGCGATGCGCTCGATCAGCGGATGGCCGACATAGAGACAGGGCGGACCGCCCAGTCGCACATGCGCGGCCGGCTCGAACGGCAGGATCGCGAGGACGCAATCGACATAGGCGCGCATGGCGCGGGCGCGTCTGGGCCGCCACGCCCAAACCGACGGCGACACATAATCGAGGATCGGAATCGAAGGCGCGCGCTGCCGTACCCGGCGCGCCACCCGGTGCGTGAAGTCCGGGCTGTCGATGATGACGAGGGCGTCGGGGCGCTCGGCGACGACGGCATCCGCAGTCTCGCGAATACGGCGTAAGATCGTCGGCAGTCGGCGCGGTATCGCGGTGGCGCCGAAGATCGAAAGTTCGCCGATTGGGAATGGGCTGGCAATCCCGATAGCTGCCATCGCCCGCCCGCCAACGCCGGAGAGTTTCAGCACGCCGCCGCAATGAGCCATGAGCGCGCGCGCCAACGCCGCGCCCAGAGCATCGCCGGACTCCTCTGCGGCAACAATATAAATCGAAATCGGTCGCGGCTGCGGCGCGTGCTTCGTCATGCCGTATCCTCGCGCACCCCGACGAAAAAGATTTTTTCGCGGTCCGCCGCCGCAGTCGCCTGCGCCGCTTCGGCGATGATTGTAGCGCCGGCGACGACCGCAACCCCGGCAAGACCGGCGCGCGCAACGTTCTCGATCGTTCTTGGACCGATCGACGGCAGATCGAAGCGGCGATCCTGACCGGGCTTGGGCGCTTTCACCAGGACGCCCACGCCGGGCGGCGTCGCGACGCGTCGCTGCCGGCGCAAATCGGCAATGCGGGCGAGCAGATTATCCGTGCCTTCCGCCGCTTCGACGGCGAGCACGTGGTTGTCGGCGACGATTGCGGCCTGCCCCACGTCGAACGGCCCGAGCGCCGCGATCAGCGCCAGCGCACGCGAAATGTCGGCCCTGTCGCGGTCCGAGGGTTGGTGGCGGCCAAGCACGCCTTCGGGAACAATGATTTCCGGCGCCACCTCGTGGACGCCGATGACGCGCGGGCCACCGTCCTCTATGAGGCTCGCCACCGCGGAGAGCAGCCGGTCGTCGCCGCCGCGAAAAGCGCGAACGATACGCGGCATCATCCGGATCGTTCGCCAATCAAGGCGGATTTGCGTGAGCGGCGGCCGCAGCAGCGTGCCGATGAACAGCGCCTCACGGCAATGCTCTTCACGGGTGAGGCGGAAGAAACGTCCAGCCTGCCCGAGCGCGATCCAGTGATGGGCATAGCGTTCGATCACCTTGGGATCCGCCCACCCCCTGATGCCGAACATCACCGGCCGCCCGCCGCGCCGCACGACGGCATTGGCGACCGCGCCGGGAAAACTGCCGCCCCCGCAGATGATCGCGATCGAATGACTGGCGGACGCCGCGTCCACCGCGTGCTCGCTCGCAACGGGCCGCTGGTCAAGCTGCATCGTCGTCGTACTCATCGGGCTCGCGGCTGGTGCGTGGCCGCATCAAAGGCCGCTTGCCGCCGGCGCGGATGAACGCAATGATTTTTTCCACCAGCGGGTCATCGGCGAATTCGCCCGCGACGGCCTCGACACGCTCGGCGAGCCGCCCCTCGACGAAGAACAGGCTGTGGTAGGCGCGGCGCAGCCGATGCATCTCGGCCCGCGTCGCGCCACGCCGCCGCAAGCCGACGATGTTCAGCCCGACCAGCGCCCCGGTCTGGCCGAGCGCAAATCCGAAGGGGATGATGTCGTCGCGGGCTGCCGACATGCCTGCCATCATGACGCCCTCGCCGATCCGCACGAATTGATGAATGGCGACGTGGCCGCCGAGGAATGTGTAATCGCCGACGCAGACGTGACCGCCAAGCACCACGTTGTTGACTCGAGTCACCCCGCCGCCGTCTTCGGTTCCCGTGTTCATCGTGACGCTCTCGCGCAGATCGCAGTGCGCCCCGACGACGAGCCGCGTCGCCCCGCCGCGATAATGGACCGATTGCGGCGGCGTTCCCAGCGACGCAAATGGATAGACGACGGTTCCTTCCCCGATCGTCGTAACGCCGGTGACATGGACATGGGCGATGAGGCGCACGCCGCGTTCGAGCTCGACCTGCGACCCGACGATACAATAGGGCCCGATCTCTACGCCCTCTGCCATGCGTGCGCCGTCGGCCACGCGCGCGGTCGGATCGATCGCCATCTAGCCCTCGGCGATCATGGCGCCGACCTCGGCCTCGGCGACGAGGACGCCGCCAACTTTGGCCTCGGCCCGATACCACCACATGTTGCGGCGGCGCGCGATCTTGTCGACGTGATATTCGAGCGTGTCGCCCGGCACCACCGGCTTGCGGAACTTGGCTTTGTCGATGGTCAGGAACAACACCGAGCGGCTCTTTCCGCCATGCGGCTCCGTCAACCGCAGACAAAGCACGCCTGCCGTCTGCGCCATGCCCTCGATCACTAGCACTCCCGGCATGACCGGGTTTTTCGGGAAGTGTCCTTGAAAATGCGGCTCATTGATCGTGACATTCTTGATCCCGATGCCGTGTTCGTCGCCGCGTATGTCGGTGACGCGGTCGATCATGAGGAAAGGATAGCGATGCGGCAACAGCCGCATGACCTCATGAATGTCGGCGACGCCGAGGGTTTCGTCCGTCATGCCCCCTCGCTTTCGGGCTTGCCGTGGCGCACGAGCCGCCGCAGGACGGCCACGCCCTTCATAAAGTCGCGCACCGGCTGGGCGGGCGAGCCGATCCAGCGGGCGCCCGCGGAAACATCGGACATCACTCCGCTCTGCGCGCCGAGCATGGCGCCGTCGCCAATCGTGACATGATCGGCGATGCCCACCTGCCCGCCCATCATGACGAAATCTCCGACTTGCACGCTGCCAGACAAGCCCGTTTGCCCGGCGATCAGGCAGTGCCGCCCGATGCTGACGTTGTGTGCGATTTGCACGAGATTGTCGATCTTGGTGCCCTCTCCGATGATCGTGTCCCGGGTCGAGCCGCGGTCGATCGTCGTGTTGGCGCCAATTTCGACGTCGTCTTGAATGATGACGCGGCGGGTCTGCGGGATCTTCTGATGGCCCTGCGGCGACGGCAGATAGCCGAATCCGTCCTGACCGATGCGGGCGCCGGGATGGATGATCACGCGGTCGCCGATCAGCGCGTAGAGCACCGTGGCGCCGGCGCCGATCGCGCAGTCGCGTCCGATCGCGACGCCGGAGCCGATCACCGCGCCGGCCGCAATCAGCGTGCCCGCCCCGATCTCGGCGCCGGGCCCGATCACCGCGTGCGGATCGATCGTCACGCCCGCCTCGATCCGCGCCGAGGAATGCACGTGCGCATCCGCCGCGCGTCCGCTCGCGCCGAAGATCGAGGACGGCCGCAATGCGGCGGGAAACAGCGCTCGCGCGACTGCTACGAAGGCGCGGTACGGTTCCGCCGTTACCAGAACGGCAAGGTCGTCCGGCGCTGCGGCCTCGAAACGCGGCGCCAGCATGCAGGCTCCGGCGCGGGTGATGGCCAACTCGCCGAGATATTTTGGATTGTCGAGGAAACTGATGTCGGAAGCTTGCGCCGTATCAAGCGGAGCAATGTTGCCGATGCGCCGGTCGAGCGGAATGCCCGGGCGCGGCTCGGCGCGCGTGAGCGCGACGATCTCCCCGATCGTCAGCTCGCGGTTCGTTGGGAAAAAGTCCGGCATGCGCCCGGCGTTGACGAGGGTCGCGGCCGCGATCAGAACCGCGTTCCGCCGCCGAATTGGAACCATTGGGTGCGGTCATACCACTGCTTCAGAATCGGATAGGCGAAATCGAACCGCAGCGGACCGAACGGCGAGTCCCAGATCACGCTGGCGCCGACCGACATGCGCACGGCGTCGGTGTCGGCGTACTGCATCCCGCAATTGCCGCAAACAAAGGGCGTGGGGACACCGCTGGCGTTTAATGCCGTCAGAGTAACGCCGTTGACTTCTCCGGTCGCCGGATACTGGGTCTCTCCCTTGTAGCCCCATACCGAACCGGCATCGACAAACAGGGCGCCGCGGAAGCCGGCATCCTTGGGCAGGAAGTAGAACGGATATTGGACCTCGTAACTGGCGCCCCAGTAGATCGTGCCGCCGAGCGGATCGTTGGCCGTGTCCGTCGTGATGTCGCGCGGACCAATGCCGGCCGGCTGGAACCCGCGGACGAGATTGGGGCCCATCTTAAAATCGTCGAGCATGCGCACCGCCCCCCCGTCGCCCAAGCCTATCATGTCGCCGGCCTGCAGATGCAGCACGCCGACGAGATCGGAGATGATCTCGTAATAGCCGCGGAAGTCCGTGGTCGAGCGCATGTAAGCCACATTGCCGCCGAGACCTGCGAAGTCCTGACCCACGCTGACGACGATACCGTTGGTGGGGTGCTTGTTGTTGTCGAGCGTGTTGTAGGTCAATCCATATCCGGCCAGCGAGGTCAGATAGCCTCCCGCTGCCAGCTCCTCGCGGACCGGCAGCGAGGCCTGACCGACGAGCGAACCCCCGACGGCGGTCCCATAGACGAGGCAGCTCGCCTGGTTACCGGCCGTTACGGCAGCGTTATAGCCGGGATAGGCGAGCCCGGCGTTGGAGGCGGCGGCAATGGCGTTCAGCGTCGGGAAGGTGGTCGCGAAATCCGGGTTGATGTTGTTGCAATCATTCAGGGCCGACGACAGCGTGATCGCCTGCCAGTACACCGAATAGCGCAGTTGCAGGGTGAGGTCTTCGCGCAGCGGAATGCCGAGTTTCAGGTTGGTGCCGATGTTTTCGCTACCGTATGAGAGATAGGGGCTCGCCAACGTCTCCCGAGCAAACAAATCGATGCCTGCGGCAACCCGCTGGTCGAGAAAATAAGGCTCGACGAAATTAAGCTCGACGCCGCGAATATATTCGCCGTAGGTGACCGAAGCCTTGGCGAACCGCCCGGTTCCAAGGAGGTTGCGTTCGGAGACCGACACCTGCGCCATAAAGCCGTCCGCAGTCGAGTAGCCGCCCATGACCGAGAAGTCGCCGGTCGATTGCTCTTCGAGGTCGACATTGATCACCACCCGGTCGGGCGCCGAGCCGGGCTCGTTGGTGATCTTCACCGTTTTGAAGAAGTTGAGGTTCTTGATCCGCCTCTCGGCGCGATCGATCAGGGCGCGGTTGTACGGATCACCTTCGGAAATGTCGAACTCGCGGCGTATCACATAATCGCGGGTCCGGGTGTTGCCGCGGATATTGATGCGCTCGATATAGGCGCGCACGCCCTCATCGACGACATAGGCGACGCTGACGGTGCGGTTCTGGGCGTTGCGGTCACCACGCGGCCGCGCCGTGGCGAAGGGGTAGCCGTGTTTGGTGATTTCGACGGTGAGGTCCTCGACCGTTTTCTCGACCGCATCGGCATTGTAGACGTCGCCCCGTTTCATCCGCAGGATGGAGTGCAGCGATTGCGGATCGACGGCGCGGATGTTGGATTGAATGTCGATCGTGCCGAAGTGGTACTGCGGTCCTTCCTCGATCGTGAAGGTGATGATGAAGCCCTTCTGGGCGGGGTCGTACTCGCCGGTCGCGGAGACGACCTGCACGTCGGCGTAGCCGTGACTCAGGTAGAAGCGCCGGATCAGATCGCGGTCGGCTTCGATGCGATCGGGGTCATAGACGTCCGTGGTCTGCAGAAAGCTCAAGAAGTTCGATGCGGACGTCTTGATCACTTCCTTGAGCCGATAATCCGAGTAGACCTTGTTGCCGACGAAGATGATGGACTTGACCCCGGTCTTTTCCCCTTCCTTGACTTCGAAAATCAGGTCGACGCGATTGTTCGGCCGCTGGATGATCTTCGGCACCACCTGGACGTCGAAGCGCCCGTTGCGATGATAGACTTCGAGGATGCGCTGGACGTCGGCCTGCACCGTTGCGCGCGACAGCGCACCGCGGGCTTTCGATTGGATTTCCTGCTGCAGCTGCTCGTCCTTGATCTTAGTGTTGCCCTCGAAGACGAGCCGATCGATGACCGGCGCTTCCACCACGGTCACAATAAGCCTGCCTCCCGATTGGGAGATGCGGACATCTTCGAACAGGCCTGAGGCGTAAAGCGCTTTCAGGGCGGCGTCGATCTTCGCGGCATCGAGCGGTTCGCCCGGGGCAAGCTTGAAATACGAGCGGATCGTGTCGGCCTCGACGCGGCGGTTGCCCTGGACAACAATGGAGTTCGCGGCCACGCCGGTTTGCGCCGGCGCGGCAAATGCCGCTCCGGCGGAAACGCCAAATAATACTCCGCCGAGGAGCAAGCCGGCCACGACAAGCCCTCGTCTTACCCGCACACACATGTTCATGCGCAAAGCGCCCTTATTCCCCTCGTGGCCGCCACGACTGGCGGGTTGCTCGTAGTCTCCCTCAGCTTTACCTGCTCGATGTCTCAATCCTGCGAATATTTCCCCACTATATCCCCCCGCTTTGATTGGACACCCAGTCCAGCCCTCCCCCTTAAGCCTTGCCCCTTAAGCCTTGCCCCTTAAGCCTTGCGCGCGCGCCTTGCGGCGATCGCTCTAGGACGTCGTCAGATGAACGATGTCATTGAAAGTTGCAAATATCATCAACATCAGGACGATCGCGAGACCGATGCGGAAGCCGACCTCCTGGGCTCTTTCGGAGAGTGGACGGCCGCGCAGGGCTTCGATCAAATAGAACAAAAGGTGACCGCCGTCGAGCAGCGGAATGGGAAACAGATTGAGCAACCCGATCGATACCGACAGCACGGCGGTGAGTTGAATAAGCGGGACAAAGCCAAAGCTCGCCACTTGTCCCGCCATCTGCGCGATGCGTATCGGGCCCCCGAGCTGGTTGGCCGCCTCCCGGCCGGCGATGACGCCGCCGAGGTAACTTAGCGTCCGGTCGACAACGGACCAGGTTTCCTGCACGCTCATCCAAATGGCCTGCGGCGGAGCGACCGGATGCAATTTCAGGTCCTCTGGGGCCATCGACCGGCTGATGCCGAGAATTCCGATGCGCTGCACATTGCCGAAATTGTCCTTGACCTCCTTGAGCGCCGGCGTCGCCTTGAGCACCTGTCGGACCCCGCCGCGATCCACGGTGATGTCGAGGGTATCCCCCGCGCTGGCACTGACGACGCGCTGCATCTCGGCAAAATTGTCGATGACGTGACCGTCGATCGCAACGACGAGATCGCCGGGCTTAAACCCCGCTGCCGCCGCGGCACTATCCGGCTGTACGGAATCGACCCGCGCGCTCGCCGTTGGTTTGCCGTAAAGCATGAAAACCGCGGCAAAAATCACTATGGCCAAAATAAAATTTGCCAACGGTCCGGCTACGACAATAGCTGCGCGCTTGCGCACAGGCTGAAACACGAAGCTTTGGGCTCGCTCGCTCGCGTCCATGCTGGCGAGGCGAGCGCCGTCCGGAGCGCTCGCCGCGTTGTCGTCGCCAAAAAACTTCACGAAGCCGCCGAGAGGGATAGCGGAGATTTTCCAGCGCGTGCCATAGCGGTCATTGAAGCCGATGATTTCCGGGCCAAAGCCGATGGAAAACACCAAAATCCGCACCCCGCACCAGCGTGCGATCAGAAAATGGCCCAGCTCATGAAAAAAGACAACGAGGCTGAGAACGAACAGAAAGGGAATGACATACCCGGCAAGGCCGCCGCCGAGCACGTGCAAATGCGACAGAAAATCGGACCCCATGACGCTGCCTACCCCACCCCTGACTTTTCCGGCCCAGTTCCCGACGCTAGGATGCCATTGCGGCAATTTCGGGCAAGAGGTGGGCCGCCAACCCTCTTGCATTATGGTCAATGGCGAGCGCGTCCTCGACGGATTGTGGCTCGGCCATGGCGCCGCGCCGTTCCGCTGCATCGAGCGTCGCCTCGACCAAAGCGGGAATACCACAGAACCCGAGACGCCCGCCGAGGAATTCGCGCACGGCGATTTCGTTTGCCGCGTTGAGAATCGTCGGGGCGGCCCCGCCGGCGGCGAGCGCCCGGCGGGCAATCGCCAGCGCCGGGAAGCGTATTGGATCGGGCTCCTCGAAGGTGAGCGAGGCGATGCGGGCGAGGTCGAGCCGCGGCGCCGGCGTGCCCATGCGCACCGGCCACGCCAGACAATGGGCAATCGGGATCCGCATGTCCGGCGACCCGAGTTGGGCGACCACGGAGCCGTCGCGGAATTCCACCAAGCCGTGAACGACGGATTGCGGGTGGACCACCACATCGATCGCGTCTATTTCCAGAGCAAAAAGGTGATGGGCCTCAATGAGTTCAAGGCCTTTGTTCATGAGCGTCGCCGAATCGATGGTGATCTTCGGTCCCATCGACCAGGTCGGATGCTTGAGCGCCTGCTCCACCGTCACTTTGCGGATCGCATCGAGCGGCCAAGTGCGAAATGGCCCCCCCGAGGCGGTCAGGACAATGCGGCGCACATCCTCGCGCCGGCCCGCGCTCAACGCCTGGAAAATCGCGTTGTGCTCGGAATCGACCGGCAAGACTCTGGCGCCGGCGGCGGCAGCCCGCCGCATGAACAGCGCGCCGGCGCAGACGAGACATTCCTTGTTGGCGAGTGCGACCGTCGCGCCCCGTTCGGCCGCGGCGAGCGTCGGCTCGAGACTCGTCGCACCGGTGATCGCGGCCATCACCCAATCGGCGGGCCGAAGCGCGGCCTCGACGACGGCCGCAGCACCGGCGGCCGCCTCGATGCCGGAGCCGGAAAGCTCCGCTTTGAGTTCGTAATAAGCGTCGGGATCGGCTACCGCGGCAAAGCGCGCGCCGAGTTCGCGCGCCAAGCGCGCCAGCGCGGCAGCATTGCGGTACGCAGTCACCGCCTCGACGCGATAGCGGGTGGGTTCCTGTCGCAGCAGATCGACCGTGCTCGACCCGATCGAGCCCGTGGCGCCGAGCAGCGTCACCGTGCGCGGCACGGGCGCCAGTTCCACTCTTGCCAGCGGCTGCTGCTTCATCGGCCTACCATATCAGCAAGCCCCGGGCCGGACTATCTATTCCTTGGCGAAGGATTCCGATGAGCAAGGCGGCGAAGGCGGCCACCAGGAAGCCGTCGAGGCGATCCATCAACCCGCCATGACCCGGGATGAGGCGGCTCGCGTCCTTCGCCCCGAAACGCCGCTTGACCGCGGACTCGAACAGGTCGCCGGCCTGCGCCAGGACCGAAAGCAGTAACGCCATGACCCCTACCATCCCCAGGCAACCGACACCGCTCGCATAGGCGACCGCGACGCCGGCTGCAACTCCCCCTACGAGCCCCCCGATCGCGCCCGCCCAAGTCTTATTCGGACTGACGCGGGGCCAGAGCAGAATACCACCGATCGCGCGGCCGCAGAAGAAGGCAAAAATATCGGTCATCCAGACGGTTGCGAACAGGAATAGCAGTGCCGTAAGACCCCATTCTGGATCGCGGCGCAACAGCGCGGGACCAAGCAGGCTCGCGCCGGCATACGCTACCCCGCCCGTGGCCCAAACGGCGGCTGTCGAAGCGGGGTAGCCACGCGGCCAGGCAGCTGCCACAAGCCCCGCAACCACCGCCCCGATCGCGATCACCCCGAATGCGGCGCCGGGCAAGTTGAGGCCGACGAGCGCCGCCGCCGCAAGCAACGCCGTCAATCCCGGCACCAGAATTCGAGGATCGGCGTCATGGGCGACCAGCGACGTCCACTCCGAGAGGATGACGCCGGCCGCGATCGCGCACAGGGCGAGAAAAATCCAGCCGCCGACATAAGTGCTCAGCAGCACAACCGGCGCGAGCGCCATCGCCGATGCTGCGCGCAGCATCACGCTGTCCTTGCCGGCTCGCCCTGGATGTCCGCCGGTGCGGCCGTCGCGCTGGTCAGGCGTGATCACGATCCGGTCTTCACGTGCCGGTATTGGCGACCAATCCGCCGAAGCGGCGTTCGCGGCGGCGGAATTCCACGATCGCGCCTTCGAGTGCGGCGCGGTCGAAATCGGGCCAATTGATCGGCACGAAAACGAGTTCGCTATAGGCCGCCTGCCAAAGCAGGAAGTTGGAGAGCCGCTGCTCGCCGCTGGTGCGGATGATCAGGTCTGGATCGGGAATATCGGGGGCGTGGAAATAGCGCGCGAGCCGCTCCGGCGATATCTCGTCGGCGGAGAGACGTCCCGCTGCCACCTCGATCGCGAGGCGACGCGCGGCGCGGGCGATCTCCTGGCGCGCGCCGTAATTGAAGGCCACGACGAGCGTGAGGCCGTCATTGCCGCGCGTCAAATCTTCCGCCTCTTGCAGGAGAAGGCAGATGTCGCGATCAAGATCGTCGCGCTCGCCGATGATGCGCACGCGCACATTGCTTTTGTGCAAATCGGCAAGATCATTGCGGACGAAGCGGCGCAAGAGACCCATCAGATCGCGGATTTCCGACGGCGGGCGCGACCAGTTCTCCGAGCTGAAGGAGAAAATGGTCAACACGGAAATGCCGAGATCGGCCGCCGCGCGCACGGTCCGGCGCAAAGCCTCGACCCCGCGCCGGTGGCCTTCGACCCGCGGCAGGCCATGGGCGGCCGCCCAGCGCCCATTGCCATCCATGATGATGGCGACGTGCTGCGGCACATCGAAGCCATCGCTCCCTGCCGGGAGCGGCTGCGGCGCCTTGTTTCGCGATCTGGCAACGTCACTCAAACCGTCATGATCTCCTTTTCCTTGCCGGCCAAGAGCCTGTCGACCTCGGCGATGGTCGCGTCGGTCGCTTTCTGAACCTCTCCGGCTTGGCGATCGTGTTCGTCCTCGCTGATCTTGTGCTCCTTCTCCAGCTTCTTGAGAAGCTCAAGGCCGTCGCGGCGGACGTGGCGTACGGCCACGCGCGCGGCCTCGGCATATTTGTGGGCGACCTTCACGATTTCCCGCCGCCGCTCCTCGTTGAGCTCGGGAATGCGCAGCTTGATGACCTGCCCTTCGGTCGAGGGAGTCAATCCCAGATTGGCGGCAGAGATTGCCTTCTCGACCGGATGGATCATCGATCGATCCCAGATCTGGACATTGAGCAGCCGCGGTTCCGGAGCGCTGATCGTGGCCAGCTGATTGAGCGGCATGTGGCTGCCATAGGCTTCGACCTGGACATGTTCGAGCAGTGCGGTCGAAGCACGCCCGGTGCGCAAACCCGCAAGCTCCTGCTTGAGCGAGCCGAGCGCTCCCTGCATGCGGCGCTTGAGGTCATTCATGTCGAATGTCGTCGTTGCCATGGCGCCCTCCGCGATGCCAACGGTCGCTTTCGCCCGCTGCGCAGATCTTCAGCCGACAGTGGTGAAGTGACCCTTCCCGCGCAAGACGGTCTCGATCGCACCGTGTTCCCGGATCGAAAAGACGATGATAGGCATATGGTTCTCCCGGGCAAGCGCGAAGGCCGTCGCATCCATGATTTTCAAGTTGCGGTCGAGCGCCTCCTGATGGTCGAGGCGCTCGTATCGCCTCGCCGTCGGGTCGCGCTTGGGATCGGCAGTATAGACCCCGTCGACGTCGGTTGCCTTGAGAACGGCGTCGCCCCCCATCTCGGCAGCACGTAAAACAGCCGTGGTGTCGGTAGTAAAATACGGGTTGCCGGTGCCGCCGGCGAAAACGATGATGCGGCCATCGTCGAGATGCCGCAGCGCGCGCGCCCGCTCATAGGTCTCGCAGACTTGCGGCATGGCGAGCGCCGACATGGTGCGGGCGCTCACGCCCGCGCGCTCGATTGCAGTCTCCAGGACGAGCGCGTTCATGACGGTCGCCAGCATCCCCATCGCATCCGCCGTGGGCCGCGACAGCCCATCCTCGGAGATCGTCGCCCCGCGAAGAATATTGCCGCCGCCGACCACGACGCCGAGGCCGATTCCCAGCGCCTGCGCGCCGACGAGATCGGCGGCGAAGCGATCGATCGTCGGCTGGTGAATCCCGAATTTTTCGGGACCGCTCAGGGCTTCGCCGGAGAGCTTGACGATCACCCGTCGGTAGTTCGACCTCGCCATCGCAACGTTCCGCCCCTCGCCGCCTTCGCCGCCGTTACCGGCGCGCCGGCCATACGGCTATCGCATCCGCACGCGAAACAACAGGGCGCGGCGCGCGCCTTAGTGCGCGCCCGCAAGCGCCGCAACTTCGCCGCCGAAATCACCGCCGGGCCGATCGATCCCTTCGCCGAGCGCATAGCGGATGAAACCGCCGATCCTGATCGGCGCCCGGGCCCTCCCCTCGCTTTCCATCAGCGCCTGCGCCACGCTTTTCTTATCATCGAAAATGAATGGCTGATCGAGCAGGCAGACGTCCTTGTAGAAGGTCTTGAGGCCCGATTCGACGATCTTGTCGATGACGGCGGCGCCTTTGCCCTGCGCCCTCGCCTTGTCGGCAAGCACGTTCTTTTCGCGCTCGACGGTGGCGCGATCGAGCGCGGAAGGCTCGAGCGCCTGCGGGTTGGCGGAAGCGACATGCATCGCCACCATGCGGCCGAACGCTTTGAGTTCGTCGCCGTCGCCGTCCGATTCGAGCGCGACGATCACGCCGATCCTGCCCAATCCGTCGGCGACGGAATTGTGCACGTAGCTTGCCATGATCCCTTTGCCGACTGAAAGCGCGGCGGCGCGACGCAGCGTCATGTTCTCGCCGACCTTGGCGATCGTCTCGGCGATCGCGTCGGCGACGGTGCGGTCGCCGACGCGCGCGGCAAGGATTTTCTCCACGTCGGCGCCGACGTCGAGGGCGACATCCGCGATCATCTTCACCAAGCCCTGGAACAGGTCGTTGCGCGCCACGAAGTCGGTTTCCGAATTCACCTCGACGACAATTCCCTTGCTCGTCGTGAGCGCGACGCCGATGAGACCGTCGGCCGCGATCCGTCCCGCCTTCTTCGCGGCCTTGGCCAGCCCCTTCTTGCGCAGCCAGTCGACCGCGGCCTCAAGATCACCGGCGGTCTCGCCGAGCGCCGCCTTGCAATCCATCATGCCCGCTCCGGTCTTGTCGCGGAGCTCTTTCACCATGCTCGCGGTGATGTTCGTCGCCATTACAGTTGGTCCTTATCCCATCGTCATTCCGGAGCCGAGCCAACGGGTCCGGCCCGAAGTGGCCGGCCCGATGATAAACTCAGCGAAGAGCCTCCATAACCACCGTTCGTGAATATGGATTCCGGGCCCGCGGGCTTCGCCCGCGTCCTGACGCCACCGCTCACTCGGCTTCCGTGGCCATCTGTTCCTTCGCCCGGGCGATCCAGCCTTCGACGCGGCCGGGAAGCCCGACCTCCTCGCCGATATTGTGCGCGGCAATTGGCGAGAGTTCGGCAATCTGCCAGACGTGAAAAATGCCCAAATCGTTGAGCTGCTTTTCGATGGCCGGTGATACGCCGGGAAACTTCTTGAGATCGTCGGCTACCCCGCGCGGTCCGGAAAGCGGCGGGAAACCCAGCCGGTCGGTCTCGGTCGGCAATTCCTCGACCACCTCCGGCTCGACCAGACCGCCTAGGTCAACACGTTCGCCTTGCGCCCGCGAAATACCGTCGATCACGGCCTTGGCGACGAGATCGCAATAGAGCGTGATGGCGCGGCTGGCGTCGTCATTGCCGGGCACGACATAGGTGATGCCGTCCGGATCGCAATTGGTGTCGACGATGGCGGCGACCGGGACCCCGAGCCGGCGCGCCTCCTTGATCGCGATGTCTTCCTTGTTGGTGTCGATCACGAAGACGAGGTCGGGAAGCCCGCCCATGTCCTTGATCCCGCCCAGCGCGCGGTCGAGCTTGTCGTGCTCGCGCTGCAGCGTCAGCCGCTCTTTCTTGGTGTAGACCTGCGCCTCGTTGGAGGCGAGCATTTCCTCGAGCGTGCGCAGGCGCTTGATCGAGTTGGAAACGGTTTTCCAATTGGTCAGCGTGCCGCCGAGCCAGCGCGAATTGACGTAATATTGCGCCGACTTCTTGGCCGCTTCGGCGACGGCGTCCTGCGCCTGTCGCTTGGTGCCGACGAACAGGATGCGTCCGCCGTGCGCCACCGTGTCGCTGATCGCTTGCAGCGCCCGGTGCAGCATGGGCACGGACTGCGTCAGGTCGATGATGTGAATTTTGTTGCGGGTGCCGAAGATGTACTCCGCCATCTTCGGGTTCCAGCGGTGGGATTGATGACCGAAATGAACGCCAGCTTCCAAGAGCTGGCGCATGCTGAAGTCGGGCAGCGCCATAAAAATTCTCCGGTTGATCCGCCGCGAACCGATGAGCCCACCCCCTCCCTACCCTCCCCCCGCAAGTGGGGGAGGGTAGGGAGGGAGCAGGGCACCGGACGGCCTTTTGGGGCCAAGGTCCGCGTGTGAAGTTGCCGGGCTTATATAGGGATATGCCCCCGCGAGGCAACCTGAACATTGCACACAGGCCGAGCCGCCGCTCGGGCCTCAATAACCGCGGCGCCGTCGCTTTTTTGCAGCCTTCTTAGCTGCAAGGCGGGCCGCGGCGGCGCTCTGCTCTCGCCAAGCTGCGGTTTCGGCCAAGTCCGCGGTTTGATCGTTTGCGGTTTGCTGCGGGGATGATGTGATTCCCGCTTTCACGCGGTCAAGGACGAAGCGGGTATAATCATCCAAATCACCGGCAAATGGCTTGATGCAGCCATCGGCCGTCAGCCACAGCCGGTCGGCGACGAGCTCGATCAGGGAGCGGTCGTGGGTGATGAGAATGACGGCTCCCTCGTAGTCGTTGAGCGCATCGAGGAGCGCGCGGCGGCTGTCGATATCGAGGTGATTTGTCGGCTCGTCGAGGATCAGAAGGTGCGGCGCCGCCATTGCGACGAGGTTCAGCAACAGCCGCGCACGTTCGCCGCCGGAAAGGTTGGCAACCGTGGTTTCCTGTTTGTCGAACGAGAGCCCGAACTGCGCTAGCCTCGACCGCCGCGAGGACTCGCTGTCTTCCGGCCGCTCGCGCCGAAGAATGTCCAAGGGCGAATCGGCCGGGTCGAGCGCTTCGATCTGATGCTGATGAAACCAGCCGACGCGGATGCGCTGCTCCCGTTTCATCTGGCCCGATTGCAGCGGCAGCGCACCGGCCAGCAACTTGGCAAACGTCGATTTGCCCGCGCCGTTGACGCCAAGCAGCCCGATCCGATCGTCGACGTCGAGCCGCAGGTTGAGATTGCGCAGAACCGGACTGCCGTTATAGCCGACCGCCGCGGCTTCAAGCTGGATCAAAGGCGGCGCCAGCGGCCGACTTGGCGAAGGTATCGTGAAGGGCGCCACGCGCTCTTCGACCACCTCCGCGATCGGTTCCAGTTTGGCCAAACGTTTGATTCGCGACTGGGCTTGCGCCGCCTTGCTCGCTTTCGCCCTGAACCGGTCGATGAATTTTTGCAGATGCGCGCGCTCGGCCTCCTGCTTGGCCCGTGTCGCCGCTTGCAGCCGCGTCTTCTCCGCTCGTCGGGTTTCAAAGTCATTGTAGCCGCCGCTGTAAAGTTCCAGCTTGGCTGCGCTCAGGTGCAGGATGGCATCGACCGAATTGTTCAGAAGCTCGCGGTCGTGGCTGACGATCACGGCGGTGTGCGGATATTTCTTTAAGCGCGCTTCCAGCCACAGCGCGCCTTCGAGGTCGAGGTAATTGGTGGGCTCGTCGAGGAGAAGCAAATCGGGTTGCGCGAACAGCGCCGCCGCGAGCGCGACGCGCATCCGCCAGCCGCCCGAGAACTCCGCCATTGGTCGATCAAGATCGGCATTTGAGAAGCCGAGCCCGCTCAGGATTTCGGCAGCGCGCGCCGGCGCGCGGTCCGCATCGATTGCATTGAGCTGCTGGTAGATTTCCGCGAGCTGTTCCGGCTTGGCGACCTCAAGCTCGGCATTGAGCTTTTCGCGCCGCGTATCGGCGGCCAAGATCGTGTCCAAGAGGCTCGTTGGCGTGGCGGGATGCTCTTGATCGACCGATCCAATGCGGGCGGATTTCGGCAACAGGATTTCGCCGCTTTGCGGGATGAGATCGCCGAGGATCAGCTTGAACAGCGTCGATTTCCCGACCCCGTTGCGTCCGACCAGGCCCACCTTTGTCCCAGCCGGTATCGCCACGCTCGCAGCATCGAAAAATCGCCGACCCCAAGCATCAAAGACAAGATTCTCGATCCGAAGCATATCGCGGGCGCTAACGTGACGGTGGGTTGGAAGGAAAAGGGCGCTTACCGCGCCCCGCTTGAGATAGCGAGGGGAGATGTCGGGCGCCAGATGTAATCGGTCGTCATTGCGAGCGAAGCGAAGCAATCCAGACTCTTCGCCCGCAGCTTCTGGATTGCTTCGTCGCTGCGCTCCTCGCAATGACGACGGACAAGCTTCACAGCGCTTCGACGGTCACCACACCCGATACCGCCTTGATGGCGCCGGCGATCTGCGGGGAGACCTTGAAGCGGCCGGGCAGCTTGACCTCGACCTCATTGCCGTTTCCGAGCATCAGCACCATCGAGACCTCGCCGTCGCCGTGATCCGCTCCGTTGCGGGCGGATCCGAGCTGGATCGGCTCGAGCCGCCGCGCCACGCCTTCGATCGGCATTTCGTCGCGCAAAAACACGCGTAAACCCTTCTGCATCTTGGCCGCCGCCTGATCGAGCGGCTCCACCGATTGGATGCGGGCGCGCACTTCGTCGCCCTGCACCTCGGCGGTGAGGAACAGGAGCACCGCGGTTCCCACTTCGAGCAGGTCGCGATACTGCGCCAAACCCTCCGCGAATAGCACCGCCTCGTAATGGCCGCTCGCATCGGAGAGGCCGATGATTCCCATCTTGGTGCCGTTCTTGGTGCGCCGCTCGGTGCGCGCGACCACCGTGCCGGCGACGCGGCCGGCGCTGGCGCCGGCCTTCACCGCGCGCGCGAATTCCGACCACGACTGCACGCGCAGCCGCTTGAGCGCGGCGGCATAGTCGTCGAGCGGATGACCGCTGAGGAAGAAGCCGACCGCCTCGTATTCGCGCTGCAGACGCTCGGCGGGCAGCCACGGCTCGACTGCCGGCAGCGCCATCGGCTCGGGCGCCGCCGCGCCGCCGAAAAGCTCCGATTGACCGATTGCGGCATCCTCGTGCGCCCGTTGCGCGGTGGCGAGCAGGGTGTCGACGGCCGCGAACGCCCGCGCGCGGTTTGCCTCGATTGCATCGAAGGCGCCGGCGGCGACCAGGCTTTCCAGCACGCGCTTGTTGATGGCGCGCGGATTGATGCGGCGGGCGAAGTCGACAAGGTCGGTGAAAGGCCGCTCGCCGCGCGCCGCCAGAATGCTTTCGATGGCCTGCGGGCCGACGCCGCGCAGCGCCGCCAGCGCATAGTGGATGGTGTTGCCGGCCACGTCGAAGGTGACGCCGGAGCGGTTGATCGAGGGCGGCTCAACCTTGATGCCGAGCCGCTGAGCCTCGTCGCGGAATTCGGCGAGCTTGTCGGTATTGCCCATGTCGAGCGTCATCGAGGCGGCCAAAAACTCGACCGGGTAATTGGCCTTCATGTAAGCGGTCTGATAGGCGACCAGCGCGTAGGCGGCGGCGTGGCTTTTGTTGAAGCCGTAATCGGCAAAGCGGGCGAGCAATTCGAAGATCGCCTCGGCCTGCGCCGGATCGACCCCGCCCTTGACGCTGCCGGACACGAAATCTTTGCGCTGCGCCTCCATCTCCCTGCGGATCTTCTTGCCCATGGCGCGGCGCAATTGGTCGGCTTGCGCCAGCGAATAACCGGCCAGCACCTGCGCGATCTGCATCACCTGTTCCTGATAGATGATGACGCCGTAGGTCTCGCGCAGGATCGGCTCGAGCTTCGGGTGGATGAAATCCGGCAGCTCGGCGCCGTGCTTGCGCGCGCAATAGGTCGGGATGTTCGCTATCGGGCCCGGCCGATAGAGCGCGACCAGCGCGATGATGTCCTCGAAGCGGTCCGGGCGCATGTCGAGCAGCGCGCGGCGCATGCCCGCGCTTTCCACCTGGAACACGCCGACCGTCTC